>JAQSYE010000030.1 GCA_029256305.1 Lacrimispora sp.
CGGAGGTATTACCGGGGTAGCTTCCAATTCCTCTATCATTGACTGTGAGGTATCTACCGGCACAGGAACTACTGCAAGAATCCAAGGAACCGGATACATTGGTGGTATTGTAGGGTATCAGAACGCTTCAAATGTATTTAACACCTATGTAAGCGGGACCATCGGAGGTTATCACTCTGATGCCATCGGAGGAATTACAGGAAAGTATGCAGCCGGGAAAATAAAAGTAGCCCGTTTTGTGGGAACCATTGGAAACTCTCAGCTTGGTTCCATGGCAAGGGAAGGAACCTTTATCGGAACCAGACAGGGGGCAGCGACTAACTTTAATTACATAGAGGATGTGGCGTTTTTATTTGCCGATACGGAGAGTAAGATAAATGCCAATGTCTGCGGTTCTGAAATCATTGATGATAACGATTATACCTACGCTGCCCATATCGGTTACTGGCACACCGGAGATCTTTACTATACTCTGGTTCAGGGCGGAGTACAAAAGGCCATATCGGATCAGTACTTTTATGAAGAACTGGAAAAAGGTATCCTGACCGTTCTTGATGAGGAGTCTGGAGACTATACTATCGATCATTTTGCACCGGATTCTTTGGGCAGGCCCGTAAGAGGATATCTATTAAATGTCAATCAGATTGATACCATAGCAAACGGTCAGAACTATTATGACATTGCTACCTTAGAAGTCCGTGGAAGTTCCCAGTATTCCAAGCCTATGGATAAAGAGAACCGGGGAGCCATTGCAGCCGGTACCGCAGTCACCGTGACAACGGCACCGAACAATACGGATACGGAAAAGTTTCAGATCGAAGGCTCTCCTTTCTATGTAAATAGCAAGGGAATCAAAAAGAGCAGTACCTATTCCGACAGCAGCCATGCTTATACCTTTACCATGCCAGAGGATAACATTACCCTTTCCGCACTCTATAAAAAGGTGGCAGTATCCGTAAAGGTAGATCCTGAAAGCTATACTTTTGCAGTCATTCAGACCAGGACCGGTAATCGAAAGAATCCGGTGAAAACAACAGAGATCAAAAACAAGGAAGGAAAGCTGATCGCCCGGTATATCAACGGTGTGTTAGAGCAGGGAACTGAGGTGCAGCCAGTAAATATCAAGGCGGTGATCGATGCTAACAATGACGTAGCAGACAGCCGTGTAAAATGGAGCATTGATGATCCGCAGCTCATCACTCTGGCAAAGAACAATGACGAGGAAACTGACGGATACACCTCACAGTCAGCGAGCCTGTCAGTCAATCTTTCCTCCTCTTTCTTCCAAACCATTATAACGGATGCAGAAAAGAAACAGGCAGATGAGAACTACCAGTATAAAATCCCTAATACGATTTACGGAGCTGGACACCAAAACGGTGGAGTAGCAGTCTTGACGGCGCAGACCAGACCTTCCACTTCCTTTGAAGGGAAACCCTGTACTGCCAACAGCAGAATCAATGTTACATTCCAGGTCATTGACAATACCTTAGTGGCCACGGAAGGAGCAGTACTTGATAAACAGACGCTTACCTATACCGTCAAAAGGACTCTCACAGGGGACCGGAAAGAACCAAATGAAAGCATAACGGTAACAGCTCCTCAGTCCTTAACGGCAACATTCACCCCTGACTTTTTCTCAAAAGATGAAGTCGTATGGTCGAGTTCCGATCCGGCAGTGGTACAAGTGACACAGGATAATGAGGCATACCGGGAAGCATCGGTTTCCGCCCTAAAGGATGCCGTCTGGATACGTAATATCATGGCAACAGATAATGGAATAAAAAGCAACGATCCCTATGCGAAGGTATCAGGAAGCGGAAGTCGGGATGTAGCCATTACAGTTGATGGAAAAGACAAGCTGGGAAATAAGGCTTCTGCTGTCTGCCAGGTAAGTATTAACTTTGTAACGGATGACCAGACCAGAGTGGTCCCGGAAGGAATTACTCTGAATGAGAAAGAACTATCCTATAACCTTAGCTATCAGATGGCCGGGGATATCCATTCACAGATCCAGGAAACAAAAGGATTTGCTGCAAAGAAGCTTTCTGCAACGGTTCTTCCTGATATCAACGAGTTAGAAGAACATAAGCCCTATGACCGTACTGTAATCTGGACTTCCTCTGATCCGGAAGCATTATCCGTTGATGCGCAGGGAAATGTGACTCCAGTCGATGGTGCTACATGGATCAAGGAAGCACTTGGCCAGGCTCCTTACCAGGGAGAAAAGAATGTGGAGATAACGGCTACTACAAGAGATGGAAAGAAAGCAACTACCTGTCTGGTGAAACTTACATTTCAGGCAGAATGCCTGGAAGCTGACCGAGACAGTGAAAATTTTGATATTGTCCTTACCAAAACAGGGAGAAGAAATAGCCCTGCTTATACATGGAGCGGACTGGAGGGAAAGAAATTTTCTGCTTCTGTTTATCCAGAAAATAGGGGGAAGAAAATCCAGTGGCGGCCCTCTGATTCAGGAATTATTTCCGTAGATTCAGAAGGAAATGTTAGAGCTTTAGCAATTAATGAAAAAAAGGAAATAATTGCTGTCTGGATCAACGAGATACTGGGAAAATCACAGTACTCTGGAAGCACAAACGCTATTGTATATGCAGAAAGCAGTGATGGAAAGCTCTCTGATCCAGTACAGGTAAGACTGAACTTAAAAGTCATTGATAACACCACTTCCGGAGGCAGCTCTGGTGGAGGTGGTGGCGGAAGCGGTGGTGGAAGCCGATCCGTAGGAGTAACGGCCGCAGGAAATATAAAAGGTCTGGCAGCTCCCTCTGGTGCGACTACCGGCACATGGACGCAGGCTGGAAATGGAAAGTGGATCTTTGCTTCTGACCGGACTTATACGGATGAATGGGCCTATATCAGCAACCCATTTGCAACGGGAGAGCAGGAAAATGCTTCATGGTTCCGGTTTGATAAAGATGGATTTATGGTAACTGGCTGGCAAACAGATGCAGATGGAGTTATGTACTACTTAAAAATGACTTCTGATGGCTCTCAGGGCCAGATGCTTAGTGGTTGGCAGAATATAGATGGGTTCTGGTATTACTTTAATCCAGTATCCGATGGGACAAAGGGAAAACTGCTGACCAATACAGTTACACCAGATGGCTACACAGTAAATGAGAAAGGACAGTGGACGCCATCATGATGAAGAAATGTGTGGTGGCGATAGCCATTATTGCGATTACTGTTATCGTCTGTGTTATATCATTACTTTTCCTTTTTATTTTTTGCAGTCAGGAAATTAAATGGCAGCTAATGACATTGAGTGAAGGAGTAGCACTAAGTATTATAGTTATCGACATCATATGGTTGATGAAGATAACAGAAAAAGTGAAGTTACAGGTGTAATTATAAAGATGTCCCCTACTCAGCTGAGTAGGGGAGGAGGGAGATAGATATGAATCGTGTAATTTTAATGGGAAGGTTAACCCGTGATCCAGAAGTCAGGTATTCTCAAGGAGAGAGGTCAATGGCAGTTGCAAAATACACATTGGCTATTGATCGGAGAGGTCGCAGGAATCAGGAAGGTAATGAGCAGACAGCAGATTTCATTAACTGTACTGCATTTGACAAAGCAGGAGAATTCACAGAAAAGTATTTTCGTCAAGGTATGAGAGTGTTAGTTTCTGGAAGAATCCAAACCGGAAGCTACACCAATAAGGAAGGAGTTAAGGTCTATACGTTTGATGTCATTGTGGATGATCAGGAGTTTGCGGATAGCAAGAATGCATCAGGTGATAATTCCAAGCCAGATCCTTACGGTGCCGTGGGTGATGGATTTATGAATATCCCTGATGGTGTGGAAGATGAAGGACTTCCATTTAATTCATAGGAGTAGCGGATGAAATTAACTACTAAAGAAAAAAACAAAAATATTTCAGTATCAGTAGTGGTAGAAAATAAAATGAAATACGGAATCGTGATAGGTACAAATGATAAATTGGTAGGAGTTTTACTAAATACAGGAGAGTATGTAGACGTGTCAGATTATTTAGTAAAAAGAATATTTAAAAAAACTAAAAATGTCGTCACTTAAAAACTGAAAGATACTTGTACATTGACATCCGAATATGTTTAACCGATAGATAAAAATTAAGTCAACTAAAAGGCTAATTCTTGTTCACACATATTTTTATATGTGTTTAGATTGACACATATAAAAATATGTGTTATAATAATAATGTCAGGAGGGAAACTACATGAAGAGTTATTCATCACGAGAAGTCATTGCAATGCTTGAAGCTGATGGATGGTATGAAGTTGGAGTGACAGGAAGTCATCACCAATACAAACATCCGACGAAAAAGGGGCGTACAACAGTAAAACATCCTGACAAAGATATTCCGCTCCCAACGCTTAAAAGTATTGAAAGACAATCAGGGCTAAAGTCTAAATAGCCCTGATTCTCTCCTGATAAAACATTAATAGAGGAGGCCTTTTACCATGAAAAAAACAGAACGCTATTTTTATCCTGCTATTTTTACTTATGAACCAGGGAAGGAAATTGCAGTAGTATTTCCTGATTTGGATTGCGCTACCAGTGGAAATAATGATGATGATGCTTTTCTTTCAGCGAGGGAATTACTTGGCTGTGTACTTTATGGATTAGAGGAGGATGAGGAGGATATTTCTGATCCTACGCCACTATCACAAGTAGAAGTACATGAAAATGAAAGAGCCGTTTTGATTGACGTTTATATGCCTTCCATTCGCTTGGCACGGGTCAATCGATCTGTTAATCGTACTGTAACACTTCCAGCCTGGCTAAATGCTGTTGCGTTGGAACATGATATTAATTTTTCCCAAGTGTTACAGGAAGCTATAAAATCTCAATTACACATTAATAGATAAGCTTATAAACTAACTTATGTGAGCGGAACTAGAAAGATAAGTTTGATATAATTACAAACTTATGTTATATTTGGTGTAAGTATAAAAAAAAATAACCACCCCGCCTACCAAGTGAGAATGGTTATTTTAAAAATATGAATAGGAAACAACTTTAAAAAGTTCCTTTTGTTAGAATATCATGAATTAATGATGATGTCAAATACGTAACAAAGGGGATTGAGTATGAATATTACAGTAGATGAGATCAAAGATGCCAGTTATTGGTGTAAAGAATTGTGGGTAACAAATGATTATTATCACCATAATGAAGAAGTAGTAAAACGCTTAAAAAAACCAGCGTATAAGGCAGGGCAAGTTATAGTACGTTGGATTCCTGTTTTGATTATTATAAGCATAGCAGTTTTTATCTTTGCGATAGGTCGTGCATTTTATATTTATCCAAGTGAGCTACCAGAACCCAAGAAAGTAATTTTTAATGAGATTATAAAACCAGTGTTTTTATCTTTTATAGGTATAGGTGTATTGAATTTTCCAATAGCATTATTATTAGGAACTAAAAAAGCTGATAAGGACTTGGAAAAAGCTGCTGCAAGATCTAATGAGTTAAAACAGAGAATAGAAAGTGTTATTAAAGAGAAGATTGAGATTATCAGTCTTATTCCTGAAAAATATCGTTATCCTTTAGCTACATCTTATCTTACAGAAGTAATTGAATGTGGGAGAGCAGATACAATGAAGGAAGCGTTAAACCTATATGAAGAACAATTGCATCGTTGGAGAATGGAAAATAAAATGAATGAGGTCCTGAAGAAGCAACAAAATAATAATAGCCTATTATGGGCGAACCTTATAGTTAATAGTTTCAGATAGAAAGGGAGGACTTAAGTATGAAAAAGAAAATAATTAGTGCAATATTATCGGCAGCGCTTTCTATAACCATGGCAACACCAGCTTTTGCGGAAATTATCTGGACGGCAGATAAGCTTCCGGCAGGGTATACAACGAATGAGGTTGAAAATAAAACATTTGATCTGAACTCTGGTGGGATTACGCAGAAATCAACTTATACTTGTTTTATTAAAGATATGTATGGTAATTTCATGAAGAATGCGACATTTGCGGGTGGAATGACTACTAATGCTGATGGAGTTGTGGTTCGCCCAAATGGAGAAGTAGTTTCTTACGGGAGTGAAGAAAAATTTTGGCAACAATTAAATTCAACAATAGGACAGGTGATAGAACAACCAGCTTGGCATCAAGACTCAGCTAAATCCTTAGATGAAAATGGAATTAGCAATTACTGGTATGGAACTAGCGATAAGGGGGGGTATTATACAAGCCATTGGGCATGGTTAACGGTAGCCCCAGATGGAACAGATAACGGACAAAAGTATGCTTACTGTTTCAATGAGTATGGCTACCTCTATACTAACACCATCACCCCAGACGGATATCAGGTCAATGGACTTGGCCAGTTAATGCTTAATGGAAAGGTAAAAACAAAAGATCCTGATGCAATAACTCCTTGGCATGGTTACGTTAGTTTTTCAATTGGATATTTAGTTTATGACCAGGAAACAAGTGAGCAACATAAAAATGACAGAACTGATCCATTTTTTTAGACTAATTTAATAGCAAATTATATTTTTTTAAGACTATCGGTTAAAACATAATCGGTGGTCTTTTTTTATTGCAAATAGAGGACGAAAAAATGAAAAATCGGTTACAAAGATTTGATATAAAAAGAAAAACAGCCGGTCTTATGGCAACAATCCTTACTGTGATGGCATTCTTACCTTACTTTCCGGAAAATATGATATCCTTTGCGGACTACGCACAAACTATAGAATCGTCAGCGTGGGTATCCTGGGATTCCAGTAAATACAATGCAAATAATCCCAGGGGATACATACCAACAGGACTGATGTATGAGACTAAGGACTTTCACTTAGGAGCTGCTGTAGAAGAAGGTAATTTCCCGGCAGGAGCAAAGCAGTATCTGGTAAAGAGCAATCAGTCAAGTGAAAGTGATTATGATGAGTTTGATAAGTCATTTATTTACTGCGTAGCTGGTCATACTGTTAGTTCTAAAATAGGTCTTGGAAGCCAGGCATTCTTACAAAAATATTGGAGTATAAAAAATAATAACATGCCGGATGAATTTCCAGCTGGTGATAATTCAAAAATTCCAGAATTAAAGAAATTTAATTTTCTTATGAATGTCTATGCAAGCTACATGGGACGCAACGATAGTATTGCTGCCTGTAACGATGCCAATACCGGAACCGCCAAATACATTGTTGCTGCCATTATTAACTGGATTGCAGCAAACAAGTGTGAATTTACCGGCGATTGGAAAACGGATTTGGAGTTGTTCCGTAAAAGTGCGGATTATAAGTCTGTACTAAAACAAATGAATCCAAACGCCGTGGGAGATTCTTCCGTTTATAATCAGTTAACCAATACCCAGATACCAGATGATTTTAAGGCAAGAGGCTGTAACAACAGTGCAGAGTGGATGTTCAGTAATGTCTGGGGAGCAGCGACGATTACAAAACAGTTTGACGTGGATGCAGAAGAAACCGTTTATTTTGCCAAGATGGATCATGCTTCGGATACTTATACGATCACAATTCCATATTCCAATGATGCAGTAAAAGACTATTACCAGCATCTTGCTACAAAGGACCTTTACGGAGACTGGACCTTTAACGGTCCTACCGATGCAGGACTTGTGTTTACTTCTCAGTCTGGTGAGGTTCCAGACGATGGTAAGGGGATCGCAACCTTATACTGGCCAAATCCGGGCCAGGTAGGAACAGAACTGGCCAAGGATCTTGGATCTGCTCAGCTTGCCACATTTAAATTCTATACAATGGTAGATCCTAGAACACAAGAATATGCCTTTGATACTTCTCAGACCTACTTTGCAGCCAAAATGGACAAAGACTTAGAAGTCCATGTTCGTGTTGGTTCTGCCGGAAAAGCAGCGGTTCAGCGCTTTAAACATACGGAAGGCTTTGGTGCCAGTTATAAAGTAGGTCTTAACACTTTTGATTCCGAAACAGGAAAACCTCTTGCCAATACCCACTGGGACATTTTGGAAAAGTTTGATGACTCTCAGCTTGATGATACAGATTTAGATTTAAGAAGAGCAGGAGATTATTCCTCAAGCTTAGGTTCTTTAACCGATACCTCTTGGGAAGAAGATCAGGGGAGTGATGGTGCGAGGATCTCTTTAAATTACAGCGGAGATACGGGTCTTAATGATTCCGAGGCAAACCGTTATAATCAGGGAAATTCTTCTGGTTCCCAGTTTGAAACCTGGGATGATCCGGAAAAAGATCCCTGCAATGCAGATGAGCATATTACGGATTCGGACGGTGTCCTCCACTACGTAGATTCTAGAGGAAACATTCACAGTAAGACCGCCCACTCGGATTCCAGAAACTACGCCTACTTAAAGGGGTATTGCAGTGGGCATCCAGCCCCGGTCATTGAATACCAAGAGGTCCCGGAACCGGAGTATGATGAAGAAACTGGAGAACAGACCAATGAGGATGAGATTGAAGAGGTAGAGAAAGCCAATCAGGAGCTGCATGACAGCGCCTGGGCGAACTGGCTGGAAGGAGTAAAGGAGTGTGAGGAGTTGGTAGAGGAAGGTGGTTTCTTCCATGCCATCGACCCCACCGGACAAACTCAGAAAAAGGCTTTGGAAGCGGACCGGGATCAGTTTTATAAAGACTTCATTTCTCTTAACTATGAATATTCCGCAAAGGAAACTAACTCAGCGCCCGGCTATTCACTTCACGGAAGCCATCCGGGTGATATCCCACTGGAATGGAGAACAGTTACATCGAGCGAATATAAGGATTATGAATCTTCCGGACTTGATCACGAGGGCGGTTCCAGTGATCCTGATTTTGAAAGTGACAGCTTAACAGCCAATATACCATTACAATCCCAGGAAAGCCAGTTTGCCAGCTTCGGATCACTGGACCAGAAGCTTACCCTCTCTGAGTCAGAAACAGATTCCAAGGATATAGAAATCTCTAACCAGGAGAAAGTAAGTGAACCGGAAACCGAAGCGGTTGAGACTGTGATAGAGGAACCGGAAGAAACACAGCCGGAAGTTATAGAAGAAACAGAAATTGAGACAGAAGCTGAAACTCAGACTGAGACCAGGGAAGAGACAGCAGATCCAACAGAGTCTGAAAGCTCGGCAGAATCGGAAGAGGTTACGGAAGCATCTGATACGACAGCAGAATCCACCGAAGAGGTAGAAACTGAGGCACAAACAGGAACTGAGACACAAGTCGAAACTAAAACCCCCACTTTGGAAACGGCTCCCGTAAAGAAAAAGATAGTAACTGATTCCCAGGCAAAGGCTGTTTACGGGGAAGTAACTTTAACCGGACTTTTGGAAAAAGTAGTCACAGGTGTGAAGCTTGCGGCATCAAAAGTAGTTTCACTTTTTTCCCTAACTGCTTCCGCTGATGAGGATTCCGGAAGCGAAAGTTCCCTTTATTCCCTGCCGGAATCTACAGATACAGACCGCCTATCTCCGCTGTCTTCCTCTATTACAGACTGGACTTTTACTGTTTATGACCACCGGACAGAAGGAGATACTCATTTTAATAAAAAGGACATGGAATTAAAATCAGGGGAATCCGCTTCCTATGATGCCTACGGAGACGCACAGGGGGACGGAACCTTAGAAGGAGCTGTCTACGGACTGTTTGCGGCAGCCGATATTCCCCATCCAGACGGACATTCCGGTGTGGTATTTCAAAAGGACGATTTAGTATCAGTAGCCATAACGGACCGGAATGGGGATGCCAGCTTTCTTTCCATTACCCAGGCACCGGGTTATAGGTTTAACTACCAGACCGGAACCATTGAAAAGACGGCCAACAGCTGGGCAGACCAGGCTCCGAAAAACCTTTATACAGGAATGGCAGCTGCGGTAGGAAAAGAATCCGATGCAGAACGTTTTATCGGACATACCTCAAATGGCAGTAACATTTCCTTAACTGACAGTTGGAATGAAACGGCTTCCGGTTATGAAAAGCTATCCTCCAATCAGGGAAGGGACAACACCGGGGAGAGCAGCCATTCCTATCCAATTGAGAACAATGAAAGCTTAAACGGAAACTGCTGGATCGGACGTCCCTTAATCGTTAATGCGGATGGAACCCAGTACTACATAAAAGAACTGACCAGATCAGAGGGTTACGAACTTTCTGTTTATGGAAAAGATGCTTCTGTTTCCAACCGGGAAGCGTTTCAAAACGGAGGGAGCCCGTCAGCAGAAGGAACGGTATCTGCCAGTACCTTGGATATTAACCGAACAAAGAAAGCAAACACCTTTACAGTAAATAGCAGTGGCGCCACAAATGGTTATCAGATTTATGCAAACAATATCCCGGAAGAAGCTTCCTTTTACCGGACAGAAAGCAAGGTGGTGGAAGATCCGGCAGGAACCCATACGGAGTATGTTTATACCAGTGAAAATGCCATAGCAGAAGAAGAGGGAGCCAAGGTTGTAATTAACGGTTCCTATGTGGAAGCAAACGTTGGGGATACCATTTCTTTGCCAAACGGAGAAACCGCTGTTGCCACCAAGGTGTCAGATCCGGAATATGACTATACAGCTGTCCGCCCTTCCAATGCTTTAAGATATACCATTCCTACCTTTTCAGATAAGGAAGATACCGGAGATTTAACAGCGGATGTGAATTCCGTTTTACAAAAGGCTTCCTTTAAGGAGCCGGCTGGAGGAGCGCCCTGGATGATCATTCCTTTGGAGGGAGATACCTTTGAGGAACAGGCAGAAAACCTTTATAAAGGAATGGAAGATGCCGGCCTTTCCGTATTCAACTGTCTGAGAGTTGAGGAGATTATAGATGGGAAAGCGGTAGTCCGTTATTCCTACCGTGTGGGAAGCACCAATGCCTCCAGTTTATACGATGAGGCATTAAAGTTAATTTATATCAAAATGGATATCCAGTATGAAATAAATGGGACAACGGTTTCTGGTTATTTTTATGTTCCTTACAAACCGGATCAGCTAGAGGATTATACCGAAAACACCAATGGATTTATCGCCTACGCAAAAGTAAAAAGCGGAAAATTATCACAGACAAAGGCAGTGTATCCGGATGATTTAACTACTCTTACAGTAAAAGAAAATCCAGCTCATACCTACTGGGTCTATGCAAAAGGGGAAGCGATCCGCAATAATGATGGAAGTATTAAGACGGTATTGGTAGAAAAAGAAGTCCAGGTAAGCCCCGGATATGATTTAAAGGATGTTGATATGCCAGTGGCTTCCGTGTATGACGGAAAGGGTTATACCATCAATGTTGAGGGGAATGAGGGGACGGAGACCACAGACTACAAGATCACTTATAGCTATGATCTGATTTCCGGAACCTACACCACACCCCAGGAATATGCCCTCTATTACGGAAATATTTCCGTATCTCCAAACCTTTCCGGTGCCGGAACCTATATCGAAGCGGTTACGCTCCGCTATGATAAGAATCAGCTATATGCAGATGGAGGAACCCGTAACAACAGCATTTCCGTTGTAGAACGGCCCATCATGCAAAAGGTAAAGATTACGAAGGATATTGAGGTAAATGCAGACGGGACATACGACAATAACACCTATGCAAAAACCGGCCATGAGGATCATTTTACTGAAAGTGGTGGTGGAACCGGAGCGAATGCAGCCTATTTAAAAAACTTCCGCTTTAAGGCTTACTTAAAATCAAACTTGGAACGGCTTTACCGGGCAGAGAACGGAACCGTGACGTGGCAGGATCGGAATGGAAACACCGTAGATATCAATGCCTACCGGGACAAGTTCCCAGAAAAGGTCCAGAAGCTTTTTACCAGAGTTGATTATCAGACAAGCCCGTTATTAAAGGATTCCAATGATGCAGCCATAGCCAACACGGAACTTTACAGTTATACCAATGATCTTATCAATGCAGATCAGAACCTAGGTTATACGGCAATTCTTGAAAGTGGAAAAGACGGTTATTGCTATGATAAGTTCTTTGATGCCATAAAAGTGGCCAATGAGGACCATTGGGACCGGACACAGAATAATAGCAGCTCTTTCAAACCATTTGCTTTTATTAAAAAGCTCCTCTTTGGAATAACCGGAGGGGAAAAAGAATATCCAGCCTTACATAACAATACGGACATTGATAATAGGATCAACACCTTGGATACCGCAAAGGATAACACCCTCCGTTCCGATCACGTCCGCCAGTTTGCCATCACCTGGTATTTAGATGATGAAGTTGCAAAACTAGTGAAGGAAAATCAGGCAGGAGAAACAGAAAGCGCTGCAGGAAATGAAAACTACCCGGATCAGATTTATGATCAGGCTCTGGCCAGTGCCATAAAAAAAGCGGAGAACTACTTAAAACCATTTTTCACTTATGACTTTGATGAGATTTATTCCATTGCCTGGGACAGTGAAACAGATGGAGGAAAGGATAAAGACAATACAACGTTGAGTGCAGATTTAGAGGATGCTGGAGCCGGTTACTGCTACGGAATATCGGAATACCTCCCCTACGGAACCTTTGTAGCCGTAGAACAGCAGCCCTTTAACAAAGACTTAGGGGATCTTTTTAACAAGCATTATAAAACCGATGCTCCCAAGGAGATTGAACTTCCAGCGGTTTATGAGGGTGGTGAGTCCGGATCAGACCAGACACCAGAGGTATTAAGCAGCTATTACAATTACAAATTGGCAGATACCGCCTCACAGCTTTCTGCAAAATACCATATCCGTTTTAATGAGGAATGGCCGGAAGAATCAGAGGATTTAAGAAAGTATGTAATTCGTGGACACAATTACCTGGGGTATTATGAAATCTATCCCCATGGTTTAGTCCTTGATAAGCTTTCCGGATCATCTACTGGTGATCCTTCCGGAAAAGGACACTTTACCATCATCCAGGGAGGAACTGATCCGGTAAAGGATTACTACAACACATTGGTTGATCCGGCAGAAGCCGGAGGTAACGAATTCAGTCACTATCTGGCCGACAATGGGAATTCTGGTAAGCGTACAGCAAACGGTGCCACTTACGAGACAGATGGAATCGAAAAGATCTATCATTATGGATCAGTTTCGGAAAACAAGGAATCCAATGAATCAGGAACAACCATGAAGGGGATGCAGACCGCCTACGACGGAAAATACGCTTCCATGCTGGTACCGTGGAGTGTAACAGAGCCCGCCGATGAAACAACCGATACAGCACCCAATGGGGATGGCAGCCCCAGTTATCAAGGCTATGGTTACCGGAAGTTTAAAAACACCTTCTATACAAGCCGGTTACGAATTGAAAAGCTTGACTCCGAAGCCGGAGAAAATATACTCCATGATGGAGCGATCTTTACCCTCTATACGGCTTCCAGAGAAGAGGGTGAAAATACAGACGGAAAGGTGAAATTTTATGAAACAGATACCCGGATCGGAGGCTCTAAGGAATTTTTAGAGGCAATAGGAGCCAGCAATATTATTCAGTCAGGTGAGTCCTACAGCGGGCTGGTTGCAGCCGGAGGCTCGGTTTGTGAAGAAGGAGAACAGGTAGTCCTTTCCGATGAAGAGGGACGAAGGACCGGACAGTTTGAGGCTTTTACGACTACCAGGGATGGGGTACAGGCAAGGGAAGGAGATTTAACAAGTACTTCTTATCAGGATCAGAATACAGGCTATCTGGTAACACTACAGCCTCTTGGAGCCGGAACTTATGTCCTGTGTGAGATCAAGCCTCCTGCCGGATACGTAAGATCCAAGCCGGTAGCCATTGAAATTTACTCGGATCAGACAACCTATTATCTTGACGGAAACAGGGACAGCCGGGTAGCTGCAGCTATCTATGAGGACAAAAATCAGGCTGGAACAAAGGTAGAAAATACCGCCAGAATCTATATAGGAAATACTCCGGTACGCCTTGAAGTGTCTAAGATTAAGGATTCTGACCATACCGTAACCTATAAAACAGATACCAAGTTAGAAGGAACGGAGTTGGCACTAAAACAGAAATATGGAACTGAAAATTTAGAGTTTGCTTATAAAAACGGAACCTACTTAGGCTATGCCTGGTACAAAGGAACCATTGAATATCTTCAGTCCAGAAAGGACGCCGGGGAGGATGTAAATCTGATTTATGTAGATGGTGTTTTTGCCGGTTACGGTCTGATAGAGAGAACGTTGGATACCGATGATGATCAGAACCGCTATGTATCTGGGGCAAAGATGGTCCTTTACGATGCCATAACCATAACAGAGAGTGGGGACAGCGGAGATTACGGATACAACGGCGTGGAAGTGGCCAGAGACCGAAATAACAATGTTCAATCCATAAAAGTATTAAAAGGCTATGCCGGGACAACCGTGGAGTTTTTAAGAAAGGAAGATCCGGATGGAAGTCTTGCAGGAGAAACCGGAAACGGTACATGGACTTATGAGACCATAGACCGGGATGATACTGATATCCTTTATTACTCTCTTGGAAACTTAACAGCAACTGAAACTGGAACTGACGGGAAACTCTATGGCTATGATGGGAATGGAAATAAGGTATTAGTGAAAAACCAGGAATCTATTTTTATCCTGAAAGCTGGACAACCAACCTTTGAATTAACCGGAGGGGACTTACTGGCGGTGAAATATAATTCCGCTGATAAAATCTTTACCTTAAGCTCCGGTACGGTTATGTATCATCTTGACAGTGATGGAAACAGGGATGCATATGTTAATCCGACTACCGGCATGGCATACACAAAGGAAGGGAATAAGATTCTGGTATGGCCGGTGAAGATCTCCCGGACACAGGGAGGACCGGTTATTGTCAGAGAAAAGATAAAGACGTTCCGGATTGCCTCTATCCATGCTGATACGGATCAGGAATATATCACAGGAACCTATAACGGAAGCAGTCTGGCGAAAAGCATGAATCCAGTCCTGAATGACCATGGACTGCCGGAGTATTACCAGAAATCCGGGCAGACCTATAAAAAGGGAGATCCGGTCTATGATATTGATGGAGACTATGTCCGCTACAAATATGATAATCTTCTTTCCGCTTATAACGATGCTTCCTACAGCATTAACAATCAGACTGGTATGAAGGACGTAGGAGAGGCAGAGAATACCACAGACGATAAGAAACTTTATCACCGTCAGGGTGAGTCATGGATGATGGAAAACACCTGGATTACTGGAGAGAAGTATCCAAACGATCCGTTTAAGGGAGATATGACAGTAGGTCAGGCGGATATGCTAAAGAGAGTAATTCCAGGAGCTTACATCATGGAAGAGGTAACGGCTCCTTCCGGATATACCAAAGGTCTTCCGGAGGGAATTACCGTAACAGAAACCAAGGATGTCCAGAAAACCGAAATGGAAGATGAAAAGATTAAGGTAGAGATTGCCAAAACCGACGCGGCCAACCAGCAGACATTGAACGTAATCAGTGACTACCAGTCTGGATTGACAGTCACGGAGCCAAAGGGAGCCTACAGCTACAACCAGGTATCCGGGGTGCACTTGGTACTCTATAAAGCAAAACGGATTTATACCACAGACAGTAACACCTACCCGAAAGGATATTATCTGGCGAAAGCAGAAACTACACCGGCAAAATGGACCGTGGAGCGTTCCTCGGATAATGAACCGGTTACAGTGTCGGCTGATTGGATCACGGATGGCAACCCGAAATATTTTGAAGGAATCCCAGCCGGTGATTATATCTTAGAAGAGCTGGAGGCCGCAGACGGATATGTTCGTTCCTCCATGGAATTAACCATCAAAGCAACAGGAGAAGTCCAGACGGTTAATCTAAAAAATGACCATACAAAGCTGGAAGTTTATAAGTACTACACGGACAGTAAAGGAAATAAGGTTTCTCTACCCAATGATCACGCAGCCGGGCTTGCTCTTTATGAAGCGAAAACAGACAGCAATGGGACTATATTAATGGAAAATGGAAAGCCGGTGTATGACCAGACAAAACGGGTAGATCAGTGGACCACCGATGACTTAACGGAGTACACGGAGGAAACAGAAATCAGCTCCAACGTCATGGAACGATTAAAAGCGCTTCTGGGACTATCAGATAACCAGTCCAGCTTTATTACGGATTTTGAAGCTGCCTACAAAGAAAAAGGACAGGAATTAACCTCCCTTACCTGGTACACAAAGGGTGGTGAGCGAACCGCAACCCTTACCGGAATCATTCAGGCCGGAAAAGGGGAGGGAATCGTGGAAACATGGACAACTGATACAGGAAAAACCATTCGGATCACCATTTACCGGAACGTGAAAAATGGTTCCCTTGATACAGACGGTCAGCTGCCTCTGATCTTTGAATATCAGTTTAACTATAAAGAAAATGGGGGGATCAAAAGCTATGACACCTTAGAGGGAATACACCGGATTGATTATCTGCCCTTCCATGTGGAAACGGGAGAAGGAAAGACCGGAAATTACGTTCTGGTAGAAGAAACAGTCCCCGATGGGTTTGAAGCAGCCGATCCGAAAGCAATCGTCCTTAAAGAGACCGGAGATGTACAGAGATTTAGCCTTGAAAATGAGGAAAAGTACATAAATGTCTTAAAGGTAGTGACAGATGGAACGGCAGAATATGCAGTCACCGGCGCAGCGCTTGCCCTATACCGCTCGGATGCAGACGGGAACCTTTTAGAGGATGCAGATCACTTAATAGAGACTTGGACTTCCGGATCGGACGGAACTTACACAGAAGATGATCAGTTTAATGGGGATATTCCGGCAGGACTTTCTGTAGGAGATCTAAAACCTCATAGGATTGATAAAACCGCTTATGGAACCTATTACATCGTGGGCGCGACACGTTTCCTTATAAGTGTGTAAACACGAAATAGGAGCGTTCACTTTGGAAAAAGTGAATTGATAACTAGCTATTCGACAGTTGGAATGAAAGCCGTCATGTTGGCTGAAACAACTGATCTGATACTCCTGCGTGCGTAAAGTTTTAACAGAAACTTTAGGTACGAAGCCAGGTAAAGTCGGCAGAACAAAACCTAAGTGAAGTAGCTAATTCATAAGGTAATGGATATGCCGGGATGCTATAAACTATCTATGGTGAGAATGTTCCAAATAGGGACTGACAAACTTGCGAATGTACGGGTCTAAATGTAAACGTATTCGAAAGAGTATAAGGTTGCGATTGCAGCGAATATTACCGAAAAGTAAAAGTCTACGATATGAAATTCGGAATAGCGAACAATGACGCTATAAATATTCAGGCTCATAGTAAGCACCTACGGATAGATATGTAAAGCTAGAATAGTTGGAACGTGGAAAGCGAGAAACACCTAATAAAACGACTGTTATCGGGGTGTTGGATATAAGGCAGAAGCCGAAAATCCTTAGTTCTCGTGAGAGTAGGGGCACAGTACCAATGAAGCGTGTAACAAGCGCAGAGGGATAGCCCCAAGACTTGTTCTTTGATAAGTGAATAACGTTAAATGAAAACACAGGGTCGAGTAAGATGATGGGACTAACAAAGTTAGGAGAAACAAGCCATCAGTGAGTACAGAATTACGATATTATGAGTACTATCAAATGCAAGAAACATATGATTGGTTGTATCAAAAAAGTTCAGAAAAGCAAACGAAAGGAATTAACCTGTATGACATAATTACTTCTGAAAATAATATTCTGTTAGCATACAGAATGATAAAGTCGAATACAGGTTCCAAAACTGCAGGGGTCGATAAGTGTACAATAGCTGACTTTAAAATAATGGATAAAGATAAATTTATTCAGGAAGTTCGGCAGACATTAGAAAATTACACTCCACAGGCGGTTAGACGAGTAGAAATTCCAAAATCAAATGGGAAGACCAGAAAGCTCGGAATTCCTACCATGAGAGACAGACTAATCCAGCAAATGTTTAAGCAGGTGCTGGAACCGATTTGTGAAGCAAGATTTTACAAACATACTTATGGTTTTCGCCCGAACCGCGGAACAGAACATGCAATTGCAAGATGTAACTTTGTTGCCCACAGTTGTCAATGTCATCATGTAGTAGATGTTGATATAGAGGGATTCTTCGATAACGTCAATCACAGTAAGGCAATGAAACAGCTATATACGATTGGCATTAAAGATAGGCGAGTTTTAGCGGTTATTGCAAAAATGTTGAAAGCTCCGGTGGAAAATATAGGTAGTGTAGGAAAAGGAACTCCTCAAGGAGGGATTCTATCGCCACTAATTTCCAACGTTGTATTAAACGACTTGGATTGGTGGGTAGCCACGCAGTGGGAAAAATTTCCCACTAAATACCAATATAGCAAAGATGGAAAAATGCACAGAGCTTTGAAAACAACCAAACTAAAAGAAATGCATATTGTTAGGTATGCGGATGATTTTAAGATTTTTACGAATTCACCTAAAACTGCAATCAAGATTTACCATGCGGTTAAAGGGTATATTGAAAATCATTTATCCCTTGATATTTCTAAGGAGAAATCAAAAATAACGAATCTTCATAAGAGATACTCCGAATTCCTTGGTTTTGAGATAAAAGTCGAAAAACAAAGAAAAGGGAAGTACATGAGTATCTCCCGAATATCAAGAAAAGCAAAGAAACGAATTCAAGAAGAAATCCGTAAGAAAGTAAAGGTAATACAGAAGCACCCTATAAGTCAAACTATTAAAAACTATAACCTATTTGTGAGAGGTGTTCACAATTACTATCAAAAAGCCACGAGAGTTAGTGTGGACTTTTGAGAAATTTACTATTCATGCTTACCTACCCTATATAATCGTTTGAAAAATATCGGAAAATATGAGATTCCAAGAAGTCCACCGTTGACGTATAAGAAAGGATACAGCACAAATTGCCGCACATTTAAAATCAATGGGGAATATCTATTTCCAGTGGCAAAAGTGAAGTGGAAAAAGGCATATAATTTTAAGCCTCAAATTAATAATTATACAAAATCTGGAAGAGTAGAGCTGATAAAAGAATTAAAACCAGTGATTACAGAAGAACTATGGAAGATGAATTGGAAACAAACAGGTGGACAGGCCATGGAATATCTGGACAACAAAATTTCAAGGTATTCCATGCAAAATGGAAAATGTGCGGTGACAGGTCAGTATCTTACCGCAGATGTAACACATTGTCATCATATTTTACCTAAGTCTATGGGAGGAACAGACCAATTTGATAACCTTGTTATCTTATATGACTGGATACATCAGTTAGTTCATGCGACAGATGAGAGAACGATTAAAAGATACTTAAACAATCTTCAACTGACAGAAAAACAGGTGGAGAAACTCAATAAATATCGTGAGAAATGTAATTTAACGAAAATTTCACTAAGTAAAGAATAAGTTGGAACGCCGTATGCGGTGAAAGTCGCACGTACGGTGTGGAGTGGGGGAAAACCTGGAGAATGAATTCGTTTTCAATAGCTAAGAAAACAAACTTCAAATGGTTACCTATCACTATAAACAGAGGCACCGGCCTATATGCAGAAAGCAGATCCGGAAAAGATCATCATAGGTCCGGAAAAGATACCATTTTATAAAGTGGTCAATATTCCGGCTACTGGAAAACTGGAGATAAAAAAGAAAGCCTCCGATACTGGAAACGGATTGGAACATGCAAGATTTGAGGTGACAAATAAAGAGACCGGAAAAACCTGGTACATGGTCACTGGGTCAGATGGAGTTGCAGATCTTACCGGACTTCCGGTAGGTGAAGTCCAGACCAATGGAACTATAAAAGCCTATACCTATACGGTAAAAGAAATCTCCCCACCGGATTTTTACCAGATTCCCGGGGGAATCAAAAAAATCCAATTTGACGGGAAATGGAACGGAAATGAAATACTTTATACCTGTGAAATTGAGAATGATCCAACAAATATTTACTTCAAGAAAACAAACTTTGACACCGGCATGGCGGTGGAAGGAGCGCAGATCGCTGTTTACAAGGCAGTAGCGGCGAACGGCGAATATGAAAAGAACGGAGAAGCCATAGCAACAGCCGTTTCCGGATCAAACGGTTTCACCCTGACAAAGAAGCTATCAGCAGGACAGGTTTATATTATGGAGGAGTTAAAAGCTCCAGCCGGATACGTTCTTTCAGCGCCGGTGATCTTTACCGTAAATAAGTCAGGAACAGGAATCTTAAATGTATCCAATGATTTCAGTGTTTTAAAACTGGCAAGTGAGAACGGCACCATAGAAGCCCTTACCATAACCGGAAGAGTTCCGGTAAAAACCTACCTCATCTTAAAGGATTTAGACACCAGGACAGAGCTTCCAGCCTTCATGGGAACAGGAAGCAGCCTTATATTGACAGCTGATGACGGGATTACGGACGGGCATTTATATGAGATTACCGAGTATACCAGGTATTCAGACGGCCAGACAGAAAAATCCGGGAAGGAAACCAGACGAATCTATTTTGATGACCAGGGAACCTATTCGCTGCCTTCCAGAACTTATTTAGAGACCAGGCAGGAACTAACTGACTTTGAGGGAAATGTACTGGCAGACTGGATCGTCAGTGATAATACCCACGATTACACCATAACCAATCCGGTCACGAAAGAAAATTCGATTGCCGAGGTGACAAGCACCATTGGGGCAGGTCACAGTGCAGTAAAGACAGGAAGCGTCATGAAATATACAATTTCCTATACCAATCCATACAGTTACCCGGCAGATATAAAAGTAAAAGCAGTTCTTGAAGAGAGCCTTGATTATTTACGCTCCACCTCCTATGGCGTTGAATTAAACGGAAACGTCACCTGGAATCTTACCAATATAGCTGCTCATGAAAGTGGCACCGTGGATGTGGTAGCTGTAGTTAACGGAGAAAACGGAACGGAAGCCAAAGCAAACTTTATAACGACAGCCGGAGCGGTCACAAAAACTACGAACCTCTGGAACCCCATTGCCCCGGATGGCTCCCTCAGTATGATTAATAAACTGACTGGGACAGGAAACAGCCAGGCTGATGAATTTATCTATCATGTGAAATTCACAGATCATGCAGGAACGATCTTAATTGGCTATCAGGCGTTCACCGGCTCCCAAACTGGAAGAATTAAGGGGGAGGGGGATATTACTCTTACCGGAGATGGATTTATTACCTTTTCCGGTCTACCTTATGGGATCAGATATGAAATTACAAAAGTTAAAGCAGATGGATATGAACCGGGAGAGATGATCATGACCGGAGAAATCCAGAAAAACTTCCAGAGTGAAGTATTTAAAAGCAACCGGAATGATGAATCCATCCGGGAAATCCTGACAGCCGGAGGAAGCTATAAACTTATGGAGACAACCTCTTACAGCGATGGGAACAGCCGGATAAGCGGTGCGTACCGATTTGAAGTAAATGCTTCAGGAATGGTTGATAACGTTGATATGGAAGACCGGACGGTGCAGCTGTATTTTTCCAAGATTGACAGGGATACTGGTAAGGAGCTTTCCGGAGGCAGCTATCAGCTGATTGATGCAGAGACAAATGAGATGATTTATGAATTTACTAAGGAAGGAGAGAGGGTACAGATTCCAGCAAAACTTGTAACACCTGGGAAAGAATATATCTTTCAAGAGGTTAGTTCCCCAGATGGATACGCTTACGAAAAGGATATTAGATTTACTGCAGAAGACAGCGGAATTTCTGAGACCATTATCATGGAGGATCAGAAGACAGAGGTGAGTATTTTAAAAACGGATGCAGAATCAGGAGAACTTTTAAGCGGTGGGCGGTTCGCTATCAGGGAAAAGGATACTGGCACATTGATCAAAGAGTTTACACCAGCAGGAGTACCCGTTGTTTTTACGGGGTTCTTAATTGCCGGCAGAAGCTATGAACTTTCTGAGGAGGAGCCTCCTGCCGGATATGCCTACAGTGAGAGTGTGACATTTACTGTACCAAAAGAAGCGGAAACCATAACCGTCACTATGAAGGATCAAAAAACGGAAGTTAAAATTCAAAAACTGGCCAGGTCTCTGACGGAGAGTACTCCTTCTGAAGCAGCACGTTCATTATCCGGAAGTACTCTTCAGATCTTAAATGAGGACAAAACAGCTGCAAAGGCGGTCCGTAATGGAAATGGTATAACAGCCGGAGAGGATTTAATCTTCACAACAGGAAGTGAGTTTGAAGTGTTAAAAGGGCAGTTAATTGCTGGAAAAAACTACTGGCTCCATGAAGTGAGACCGGCAGATGGTTATGCCTACGCGGAAGATGTTTCCTTTACCGTCAGTTTAAATGGGGAAAGGAATTCGGTGGTAATGATCGATGACCCGACTCATGTAATACTCTCTAAAAAGGCAATCACAGGCGGCGAAGAACTTCATGGAAATCGTCTGAGTGTAATAGATAATGAAGGGAATCAGGTAGAAAAGTGGATGTCCGGAGAGCAGCCCCATGAAATCATCGGAAAACTAATAGCTGGAGAAACATATCACTTTATTGAAGAAAAGCCGGTAGATGGATATGCCTATGCAGATGATATTACCTTTACTGTCAGCAAGGATGGAAGAGTAGATCAGATTGTAATGAGAAATGATGCAACAAGAATCCTTATAAGAAAAATGGATTCATCTGGTCAGATTTTAAAAGGAGCCACTTTACAGATATTGGATCAGCAAAAAAACGTAGTTGTTCCAGACTTTATATCAGCAGATGATACTATAGATATCACAGGAAAATTAGTGGCAGAAAGAACTTATTATCTCCATGAGGTAAATGCTCCAGCTGGATACCTTCTATCCTCTGATATAGCATTTACTGTACCCAAAAGCCCCGGACTATTTGAGGTCACTATGACCGATCCTAAGCAACAAAAACCAGGCTCGGAAAAAATGTATCTGTACAAAACAGATGCAGCAACAGGACAGGGGATTAAAGAAGTGGAATTTTCTATTTACCGCCCTAACGGAAGCTTAGACAGGGGATTAAAGAAGTGGAATTTTCTATTTACCGCCCTAACGGAAGCTTATATCTGACTGTGAATACTGGGGAGGATGGATACGCAATATTCGATATGCCAGAAAATGGAACCTATACATACAAAGAGACAATGGCGGCTCCTGGTTACCTTGCAACAGATCATACTTACTCCTTTACAATAAAAAATGTTACGGTAACAGAAAACAGTACAGTATCAGTTGTTAATCACCTTTCTCCAACTGTAATAGTTCAAAAGGCAGATGCTAAAACAATGAAAAGCTTAGCGGGAGCTGAACTGGAGATCAGAAATGAAGCTGGAGAGCCGGTATTCAACGGAATAACAGATGGCAATGGTAACATTACATACCAACCGGTTCGTTCGGGAAAATATACGGTACATGAAATAAAGGCTCCAGTGGGATATAGAAAGACTGACTCCTATCTGACTATTCACATAACGGACGACGGAACCGTAACAGGAGAATTTACAATGTTTAACGATTCGCAGACCGGAAAGAAAAAAGGCATTATAACTGCAGAATATAAATCTGGTCTAAATGGTATTGGATTTGCCAGCCACAAGGGAAAGGAATTTTGGAGCTGGCTTAGTAGAATGCCTAAAACAGGTGAGGCAGGCCTGTTCGGGGGAGTACTATTATGTTTCTGGATCGCTGGTATGTTGATTGGAATTGTTATAGTAAGAAGAGCAGATAATAAAGATGAAAACTAAAATAAGAAAAGACCTTGTTGTGCGCCAGAATACAATAAAATGGTATTACCTGATCTATAAATTGTAAAAGTACTTTTTTTGTGATAGAATCAAAATAAAAATAAATGAAGGAGGATTACCATTATGAATAAAGAAGTATTAGATTATGTTATTGAAAAAACACACGAATTAATCAGTGCACCATCCTGCAGCAGTGAGGCGAAGATAGCTGCGCAGACCTGGCTGGATGCGATTGGGACAGAAGAGGAAACTGTAGAAACAAAAAGGTATATAGAGGAGTTGGAAGCGGATGTTTTACCGATTGATGGATTAATCGGCTTTGCAGAATCTGATCATGGAATTCAGGTTTTTGGAGAGGATACCGCAAAGGAACTTGCCGGTCATGCAAAAAAAATCAAGTCTGCAGGAGCAATCTCTTGTGATTGTCCGGCTTGCGCAGCTGCAACGGCAATACTTGAAAAGAAAGATCTTATTGCTGAATAAATCAGAGATTTACACCCTGAATAAATCAGAGATTTACACCCTGATTTATTCAGGGTGTAATAAAAAAACCTCGGTTACGAGGTTTTTTTATTAGCTAGACACAATAGTTTTTAGACGAAGTGCAGTGAAATATGCGGAGGGAGTCCAGGTATGGTTATTTTGAGTATTGTTAACTTGATTTTATTATTGTTAGGATTATTTGTTATGGGGATGTGTGTGTATGCTTTATATCTTGCTATAAAAGCACTAAAGATATATATAAGGAAAAATTCATGACATTTTCAGATGGGGGTATTGGAATTACCAACTAAAGTGAAAAAGAAAAAACCCCGTAAACACGAGGTTTTCCAACAGCTTTCGGGGGGACTCGAACCCCCGACCCACGCATTACGAATGCGTTGCGCTACCAACTGCGCTACGAAAGCAATCCGGCTATTCGGCATAGTGCCGAACCTTTGACAGTATAACAAATACGTGATGAAAAATCAACCCTTTTATGAAAAAAATCTTACATTATGTAATCGTTGCCAAACGTTCCATAAAAAGTTATAATTGACATAAAAGAACAAGATGTGAGCGTTCGTTTACAAGGAGTCGGAGTGTTATGCATGTGAGGGAGAATATCAGAATCAGAAAATTTGATATGGCAATTCCTATACTCCTATGGCTGTTTTTGATTGTTTGCTGCTTCAGCTTTCTTTTTTATATGATACACAAGAATGAAAAAGAAAATAGTGATTATTATTATAGCGCAGCAAAGCAGAACCAGTTTACAGTCAAAGGCCGAATAGAGGGAGATGTTCATCTGCTTAAAACCATAGCTGCAGGTTTTGGGGGTATGGATTCTGATCATGCCAGACAGCTGCCGGATATCGTTGAGCGAATGAACCTTTCGATGGAAGGAATGAAGATAGAATATTCCGAAAAGGTTGACTTTTCGAGTATTAACAGAGAAGATTATTATTTAAATGTTTTAATAAGAGGCAAGGATAACCAGCCACTGGGATACCTATACGCAGTGAATGTCCGTCATATGTTAAATGAGATACTGGATACGCAGATTTTTGCCAAAGCAGGACTATGCGCAATATTTGATAATCAGGGACATTTAATTGCGGCGTCTGCTGATAGCAGTGATACTGCTGTACAGAACGATATACCAAATAAAATTTACCATATGATAACGAATGGTCAGCAAATCTCATCTAAATTAAACGTAGGAAAAAATGGGCGCGAACTCGCGGTATTAATACCGCTTGAAGTGAATGACTGGTATCTTTTAAGTACTTTCCCCAAAGCTGGACTGGAAGGCAGATATTTGGAAACAGCTGTCGGTATCGGGATTATGATATTATTGTCCTCAGGTTTGTTCTTTTTGTTTTTTTTCAGACAATACAGGACAATCGCAGCGAATCAAAAAACACTGGTGAATATCGCCTATACCGATTCACTTACTCGAAGCCATAATTTTTACTCATTTAAAGAGCAAGCAGAACGTATTCTAAAGAATGCGGACATGAAGGACTATGCAGTATGGTATTGTGATATTAAAAAATTTAAGTTTATTAATGATGTACTGGGGTATGAGGAAGGTGACAGGATTCTTATATCCATTGCCGGGCTACTTCAAAAGTGCACAAAACAAAACTCTCTTTTTTGCAGAGTATCAGCGGATAATTTTGTAGGTCTCTATCAATATGAATCTCGGGCAGACCTGAAAAACTGTTTTCAAAAACTGGTACAGGCCTTTCGCCAGCAGGAATTATCCAATAATAAGCGGATCGCAACCGAATTGTGTATGGGAGTATATTGTCTGGAAGAAGAGGACAGGAATGTCTCCATTGATAATATTGTGAATCGGGCAAATATCGCGCAAAAATACATAAAAAGCATACCAGGAAATCAGTTTGGTTTTTATAGTAAGGAAATACGTGATAAGGTCGTAGATGAATCCGAACTGGAATCAGAGATGGAAGGGGCCATAGAAAGAAAGGAATTTCGGATTTTTGTACAGCCTAAGATTTCGATTCAAAACAATAATCAAATAGTGGGAGGAGAAGTCCTGGTTCGCTGGGAAAATCCCCGTAAAGGAACCATACTGCCTGGTCAGTTTATTTCTATTATGGAACGAGATGGAAAGATTATCCTGTTGGATCGCTATATGTTTGAACTGTCCTGTCAATGGCTTCATAAATATTTAAAATCAGGAAGAAAACCCATAAACCTGGCTGTAAATGTTTCGAAGATAGGTATACTGAGAGATGATTTTGTAGATTACTACGGTAATATCAAGAAAAAGTATGAGATACCCGACGGCTTACTGGAACTGGAATTTACAGAGACAGTTATGCTAACAGATGATACTGTTTTTAACGGCCTGGTAGCAAAACTTCATGAGAAAGGATTTATCTGTTCCCTTGATGATTTTGGATCGGGCTACTCGTCTTTAAACCTCTTGAAAAATCTTTCAATTGATATCCTCAAACTGGATATAATGTTTTTTAGAAAAAGTAATGATATCAGGAGAGAACGCATTGTCATTTCTAATATTATTAATATGGCAAAGGAGCTTCAGATTAAAACGATAGCAGAAGGTGTGGAGTATAGGGAAACGGTTGATTTCTTAAAAGCAGCAGGATGTGATATTATACAGGGATATGTATTTGCAAGACCCATGCCATTGGATGCCTTCGAACGGCTTCTAAGTGAAACGGTAACGCTGGCTCCTTTAGACGAACATAAGGCGGTGAATATATGCAAAGAGATATAATCAGGGAGCATATCTATGTTGACGGGAGAGTACAAGGTGTGGGCTTTCGTTTTCGGGCTATGCAGTTTGCCATTCAGTTAAAACTGACAGGCTGGGTGAGGAATTTGGATGATGGCCGCGTGGAGATGGAACTGCAGGGGGAACGGGAGAAAATTAATCATCTGTTTGAGATATTGAAGAGAGAACGTTTTATAGAGATTGATGATTATGAGGCGGATTTAATGCCTGTAAAAGATGAGTCTGGATTTCAAATTAGATGAAGTGAGAAATTTAAAAAACCCAGTATTTACAAGGAAACTTGTTTTTACTGGTTTTTTTGATGAAAATACTAACAAACATATAAATGTGTACAGACTATGAACCGGAACATCGGATTTCAAACATGGGATAGACGGATATTGCATTTACGGTCATTGGTTTATTTCGTATAATGGACCCATAAACAAGAAATGGGAGGAAACATCTTATGAGGTTAAGAAGAATTGGAGCAATTACACTTGCGGCACTCATGACAGCGGGTACGCTGGCAGGTTGTTCAGGCAAAACAGCAACGACTGAAACAACAAATGCCCAGACCACAGCAGCAGCGGAAACAACAGCGGCATCATCTGACACAAAGGCGGCAAGCGGGGAGAAAACCGTGATTAACATCTGGTCCAAGGATCGACCGTGATTAACATCTGGTCCAAGGATCGCCATGACGCATCCTATGTACAGGAAAAGGTTGATCAGTATAACAAAACCAATACAGATAATATTCAGGTGAATTACCAGCTCTATACGGACAACTACGTTCAGGCCATTGATATGGCAGTACAAAGCGGTGAGCTGCCTGATATCATGGTTCAGCAGGATCAGATGTTTGATAAATACGTGAATGAAGGTCAGTGGGCAAACCTCTATGACTTTATGGATGATGATATGAAGACGTATTTCAAGGACGTCATCTTTCCTGGCTATAACGAACTGGATGAAAAGCTTTACTTTATTCCCACCACTGGAACGACCTGCCGCCTCTTCTATAATAAAGAAATATTTGCACGTGCAGGGATTGCAGAGCCTCCAAAAACGTTAGAGGAAATGGTAGCAGATTCCAAACTCATTACTTCCAAGCTGTCTGGTGAGGGGATTTATGGATTTGCTGAAAATATGAAGAGTGCAAGCTCTGGTTTACAGCGGTCCTTAATGGTCGGACTTCAACGTGAAACAGGACTTGTAAATGGATATGACTTTGCAAAGGGAGAATATGATTTTACACCATGGGCAGAATCTCTCAAATTATGGAAAGAACTGCTTTC
>JAQSYE010000259.1 GCA_029256305.1 Lacrimispora sp.
TGTTATCCTATCAGCTGACCAACTCTTTGAGAAAACTGGAAAAGCGCATGAGCCTGGTTGAAAAAGGAGATTTTAATACCCGCTTTTTTTATCCGTATAAAGATGAAGTGGGGAGTCTGGCAAAGAGTTTTAACTATATGATCGGAGAAATTCAAAACCTGGTGAGGAAGCAGGTGGAAACAATCGAAGAATTAAAGTGGGAACGGGACCATGCAGCCGAAGTACAAAAGCAGAAGAGAAAGGCAGAACTAAAGGCATTGCAGGCTCAGATTAATCCACATTTCCTCTATAACACGCTAAATGCCATCACGTGGCAGGCTGCTGATCAGGGTGCAGAGGAAATCAGTATCCTATCTAATTCTCTTGGGAAATTCTTCCGGATTTCACTAAGTAAAGGAGCCGAAATTATTACCTTAAGAGAAGAAATTGAACATGTGACCAGTTATCTTGATATTCAAAGGATCCGCTATCATTCAAAATTAAATTACCAGATTGATGTAGAGGAGCAATGGCTGGATTTAAGAGTGATTAAACTTATTTTACAGCCGTTGGTTGAAAATTCCATTTATCATGGTATCAAAGAAAAAAAGGGAACAGGACTGATACGGATTTATGAAGAACCATGCAGCGAAGAAGCACAGAACATATTAAAGCTGGTTGTATGGGATAATGGAGCAGGAATTCCAGAAAATAAGTTAAAGATTCTGAATGAAACACTTAAAAAAGGGGTGACAGACCGTTTGGAAGGTTACGGAATCTATAACGTAAATGAAAGACTCCGCTTATATTACGGAGAGAATTACGGACTTCAATTTGAGAGTGTAGAAGGTCAGTGGACCAAAGCAATGCTTACACTTCCAGTCACAGATGGGGAGATGGATTCATGTATCGGGTCATGATTGCAGATGATGAGGATTATGTAAGGGATTTACTCGTAAAAAACATTCGCAGCTCATCGTTAGCTGTGGAAGTGGTTGCAGTAGCGGGAGATGGAAGAGAAGCGTTAGAATCAGCTCTTCTTTTAAAACCGGATATTCTAATCACGGATATATCCATGCCTTTTATGAATGGATTGGATTTGATTAAGGAGATGCAGAAAGCCAGTCTTTTAAGCAAATATGTTGTGATCAGCGGATACGATGAATTTGATTATGCCAGACAGGCTATTTCTCTTGGTGTAAAGGATTATCTGTTAAAACCCTTTCTCCCCCAGGAACTGGAGGAGGTTTTAGAGAAGATGATAAAAGAGTTAGACAGCCAGAAAACACTCCAGCAAAATATGAGCCTGCTTCGGGAACAGGCGATAATCAGAGAAGGTCTTTACAGGGAAAAGGTATGTAAGGATCTGCTGGAAGGGCGGGAGTGCAGGGAAACGGACTATGAGCAGCCTGGTATGGATTTAACAGGAGACTACTATCTGGCAGGGATACTCCGTCTCGCAGGAGGAACCTGGGATTTTAAAAATCAGGAGAGTGTAGAAGATTTTCTGCTGCTGATACGGGAAGGTTATTTTCCACCTGACATCCATCTTTATGCAGTCAGTTTTGATGGAGCCCATCTGGTTGTGATCTGGTGTGGGAAAGGGGACGGGGAAGCAGCATTTACCGGTAAAATAAAAGCAGGTATGGAAAAGATACAGACCAGTCTGAAAAAGTATTATCAGATCCAGCTTACTTCTGCCATAGGCTGTCCTTACAAGAGCAGAGAGAGGCTGTGTGCTTCGTATCAGGAAGCAATGTCGGTCTGGCGGGGAATGATTAATACAGAACACCCCATTTTGTTCTATGGAGAAGAGCATGTAAAACAGGAGGAGGGCAGCAGCTGGTCAATCAGAGACTGGAAAAATCAGATACGCCTTTCCGTACGGATGGGGCAGAAAGACGAAGCAATATTACAGCTGAAAGGGTTAATAAAAAGCTATGCGTCTTTGGCCAATAAGAAAAATGACTACATCAGTGTATCGGTAAAGGAACTGATTTATGCGATTCAAAATGACATGGAACATGCCGGCTTTGACCGGGAACTTATGGAGCCTGCAGCCTCTATGCAGGACAGGATCCATTATGGCAGCCTTATGGACATGAAGGAAATGCTGGAAAGCTATATAGAAACATGCTGCCTTGCGATCTCCGGTTATTCAGAGGAAACAAAGGCCAGTGCAGTGGTAAAGCAGATGAAGCTGTTACTGGAAAACAATATAAAAGACAGCAAGGTAGATTTAGAGTGGGTTGCTGACAAGGTACATTTTAGTTCCAGCTATATCCGCCAGATTTTCAAACAGCATACAGGTGAAGGGATTGGAGAATATCTGATACGGAAACGGATGGAACATGCCGGAATGCTACTTCAGAAGACCAGTTTAAAGATACAGGAAGTGTCAGAAGAGTGCGGGTACGAAAACCAAAGGTATTTTGCAAGCAGTTTTAAAAAGTTTTACGGCTGTACGCCAACCGAATTTAAAAAGGCAGTAGAAGAAGAACGGTTATATTAAGGGAGGGATATCATGATACAGTTTACAAAAGAACAAATTACGCAACTGCAAAAAAAGGGAAAACTCTGGCCTGAAGCAATCAGTCAGTTAAAAGAGGAAGTAAGTGAGGTAATGGCAGAGCCGGTTCTTGTTCCCAAAACCGGAATAGCAAACTGGTTTCTCTATTATTACTGTCCCAAATGCTCGGTTCAGCTGGAATTTAACAGAATAAACGGGCATTCCCATAAATGCCCGGCCTGTGGCCAGATATTTACAGGGGAGCCTTACGACAGTACCTGGTGGGGAATCATAAACTCCAGAAATTATACCGCTGCATTTAAAATGGGGCTCTTATACCTTGTTACCCAAGAAGAGGCTTATGCAAAAAAGGCAATCTCTATCATGACAGAATATTCCAAATATTATAAAGATTATGAGGTACATGGAGATATCCCTTACAATGGTCCTGGAAAATCAAGTGCCCAGACTCTTGATGAGGCCAATTTTCTCAGAAGCTTTGCTATGACTTATGATCTTTTATCCGATGCAATGACGACGGCAGAGCAGATTTTTATCCGGGATGGCATGCTGCTTCCAGGCGCTGAATTTCTCATGGAGCACCGCCATAATCAGCTGCATAACCATGAGGTAATTATTAATTCTGCCATAGCCATTACCGGACTGATTTTTCATATGGATTCCTATGTTAAATTTGCTGTTTATGAGCCATATGGTCTTCTTTATCAGCTGGAGCATGGAATGCTTAAAAACCATATGTGGTTTGAAGGTGCTTTTGGTTATCATTTTTATGCGTTAACCAGTTTTTTTGCATATGAAAAGTTTGCGTTGCATACTCCCCACAGCCATATTGATCATCCCAATTATAAGGCCATGATGGAGTTGTTAGTGGATTATTTAGAGCCGGGATTCCGGATTCCAATGTTAAATGATACAAACTATGGACACACATCATCCAGTCTTTATCTCTATGAGTTTGCCTATCGTGAGATGGGAGGAGAGAAACTGCTGTATATTCTTAATGAATTATATAAAAACGAAAAACGGGATAATATGGAAGCTTTTATCTATGGTGTGGATGAGTTGCCCCCATGCAGTCATACATTTGAAAATTACCATGTACAAGAGGGGCTAAGCGGTAACACCATAATAAGAGGTTCCAATGGGCGGTATCTGTTGTTTAAGCATGACAGCTATGGAGGGGAGCATGATCATTACGACCGTCTGGACATCAGTTATCTGGCTTATGGAAAGCGGATCTCCCCCGATCTTGGTACCACAGGATATGGTGCCTTACTGCATTACGATTATTATAAAAATACAGGGTCTCACAACACTGTTATGATCGGGGAAGAAAATCAGTCACCAGTTAACGCAGTCTTAAAGCGGTATGAGGAACTTAACGGGGTGATATATACAGAGGCAGAAGCAGATTGGACAGCTCCTTATGCCATGCCTGACAGCTTCACCATTGTTCAGTGGAAGGATGAACATTACAGATCTGTTAAAATGACAAGAAAAATTGCCTGGACGGATGATTATTTTGCAGAAGTCTTTCTGGTAACTGGAGCAGATCCAGACTTAGCTATTGACTGGGTTATGCATGTCTCCGGAGAGAGCGTGTTAGCTTTTAACGGCCGGCCAGCAGAAGGTTTTTCGAAAAAAAAGCCATATAAGCATCTTCGTTCCATTGAAGAGACCAAAGCAGACGGTTCCATTGTAACTGCATATCAGGATGGGGAAGTGACGACTCATATCTTTGGTTATGGTTCTGGTCAGACTGTATATAGCGCTAAGGGACCGGATAATCCTTCGGTATCAGATATTAACTACAGAATTGAACGTTCTTTCGGAGGAGATGCCTTGTTTGCTCATGTGATTACCAGCAGCGATGGAGCCTGTAAAGTGGATGCGGTATCATTTGAAGCGTCAGATGGCTGTATGATGATTCATGTAAAGGAGGCAGACGGAGGAGAAAGGAAATTAATCCTATGATTGACTATGGCATAGAGTTTCATAATGTGGATCATTTGGAAAAAGTGGAAGGAATGGGAGGAATGAAACTTTGCCGCTTTCCCCGTGATTTAAGCCGAAGCCTGGGAGTAGCGGAAAACAGGAATGCAAGATTCCGGTCAGACAGGGTCCATGGCTGTGAACTTCGGTTTGTAACGGAGTCCAAATACTTTGATATTGCGCTGACAGCGGTGGAGCAGGATATCGATGTGCTCATTTACAAAGGGGACTTACTTCATAAAAAAGAAGTACTGAAGGCCGGAGTCTGCACCCTGCTTCATGTGGAAGATCCTCCTGTCTATGAAATTGTAAATAAAAATATGCTGACAGGTAAACAATTTGCTCCATGGATCTGGCGGATTCAGTTTGGAATGAATGG
>JAQSYE010000260.1 GCA_029256305.1 Lacrimispora sp.
AACCAGATGCGAAAGAGAAAGAAGATATTGATAAGAGAGTTCTTGTAAAGAAATAATAAACGTTTAATAGTTTAAAAGCTGTCCGGTTTTATTCGCCGGGCAGCTTTTTGCATCCTTTGAACATCTTCCATGGGGAGGAGCCGTTGCAAAATAAGTGATATTACTTATTTGCAACGGCTCCCCGAAATTACTCTTTCCTTTGAAAACGTTCCCTGAGTTTCATTAGTCTCTCAAAAGTCCCCTCCTCATCAATAGCCATGTCGTACACTTGGTGTGCAAGTTGGAATCCTTGATCGCTGACAAGGGCCTTTTTCCATGGACGCGACAAAATCGAATGAGTAAGATGTCTCACCGTGCGAGGTGTTTGCATTATCATCTCTGCGAGTTCCCAGGCACGTGGAAGAAGCTGTTCATTTGCCAGTACTTCACTGACTAACCCCAGGTCCAGTGCCGTCTGAGCATTCATATTTCTACCCGTGTATGCGTAAAATGCCGCTCTCTTAATGCCGATTAAATTCTGAAGGGTTAAGACGATTCCATCACCAGGAGATACGCCGCCCAGGTAATGAGCATCGAAAAAGTCAGTGCCTTCAGCACAAATTGTAATATCGCATAATGTTCCCATTTGCCAATGGGATCCGCTACCATTAATCGCCCCAATTGTGGGGATGTCGATACAAAAGATCATATTTTCAATCATTCTCAGCGATTCATGATACATTTCCAGTTTACGTTTCTTCGGCCAATCCATGAATTTTGTTTTCCAGACTTCAGGATTGGCCACCTGCCATTGATCTCCAGTACCGGTGAGAATCATTACTTCGTTTTCAGGATCACGGCCAATATCTGACCATACATTGCCATATGCAGTCAGGGCTGGCCAGTCAAATTGAAACGATTCCCCGCGAGTGTGCAAGCGCACTTCGAGTATGCCGTTACGGCGGGTCATTAAGAACAAGTCTTTGTACTTTTCCGAGTATTCTTCCAATCTTGTAGGTCCAACCACACAGTTCTCTGCCATTATTTTATTGCTTAGAGCGCCAGTTGATTGCCAGTGGCTTTATTTGCCCATTAAGCGCCCTTTCATTTTATTCAGTCTTTCAAGAGCACCTTCTTCATCAATAGCCATGTCGTACATCTGGTGAGTGAGGTGGAAACCCTGATCACTGACTAAGGCCTGTTTCCAGGGACGGGATAAAATGGAATGAGTAAGATGTCTGGTGGAGCGAGGTGCCTGCATTATCATCTCTGCAAGTTCCCAGGCGCGGGGTAGAAGATTTTCACGGGGCAACACTTCACTGACGATTCCAAGGTCCAGTGCTGTTTGACCATTGATATTCTTTCCAGTATATGCGTAGTATGCTGCTTTCTTAAAACCTAACATATTCTGAAGTGTAAGTATCATTCCGTCACCAGGAGGTGTGCCTCCCAGAAAATGCGGGTCAAAAAAGTCCGCGTCTTCTGTACAAATAGTTATATCGCAGAGCGTTGCGATTTCACAGTGCGTTCCCGGGCCATTGATGGCTCCGATTGTAGGGATGTCAATGCAGAATATCATATTTTCAAGCAGTCTCAGCGATTCATGATACTGTTCCAGTTTCTTTTGCTTTGGCCAATCCATGAATTTAGTATTCCAGACATCGGGGTTGCCTATAAGCCATTTATCCCCTGTCCCGGATATAATCATAACCTCATTTTCAGGGTCGCGACCAATGTCTGACCAAGCATGAGACCATGCAGTATGGGCTTCCCAATTATGCTGATATGGTCCTCCATCGGTGTGCAACCGCACTTCGATTATTCCGTTACGACGAGTCATTAATAGAAATTCTTTGTACTTCTCCGAGTACTCTTCAAATTTTGTTGGTCCAATCATACGTCTCTCTGACATTTTAATTCCTCCTTGATTTGTATCAATATTATCTATTACTCTCAAGCCAGTCTCTGGCGAAAGTAGCGTAAACAGCAGCTCCTTTATTAAGCACATCATCCGAAAACATTGCCTTTGGATGGTGCACAGGGTAACAATAACCCTCTTTGGCGTTGCCCGCATTAATAAACACTGAGGTACTTGGCACCGATTCTGTTATAAATGCGAAGTCCTCCGATCCCATTAATTTACCACCAGGTATCAATTGTGTTAGATCCATAAAAGAACTGGCGCCAAAGGTGTTGGCAATCGTGGTTCTTATCTGATGGTTAAGCTCACTGTCTATTTTCACCTCAGGACAGCCCCTGGTATAAATTACATCTACCTTTGCATGAAACGTTTCGCCAATCCCTGTAGAAATTTCGTGAATGCGGGTTTCGATTTTATCACGTAATACGGCGTTAAATGTGCGTACGCTTCCTTTCATCCTGGCAGTATCGGGAATTACGTTGTTAGTACTTCCTCCTTCCATCACTCCGATTGTAAGGACTGCACTATCAATGGGCGAAATTTCACGGCTTATGATACCCTGGAGCGCCTGATAAAGATGAGCAGCTACATTTAATGGGTCTACTGCCGCGTTGGGCATTGCTCCATGTGCGCCCCTTCCGTGAATAATCACCTCAAACCAATCGGAAGAAGCTGAAATCGCTCCTCCGGCTTCAGATGTTACAAACAGTCCGGTAGGAATTGGCATTCCAGTCAACACATGAAGCATCATTGCTGCATCCACTTTAGGATTCTCCAGAATCCCATTTTTTAGCATCATCTTTGCCCCGTGCAAGGTTTCCTCACCCGGCTGAAACATAAGCTTAACCGTCCCGTGAAGCTGACCTTCGTTTGCCTTTAGTATCTCCGAAGCTCCCAGCAGCATTGAAGTATGCAGGTCGTGACCGCATGCATGCATATTTCCGTTCAATGACGCAAACGGAATATTCGCTTCTTCTTTAATTGGCAGCCCATCCATATCAGCACGGATGAGGATCACCTTTCCGGGACGTTGTCCGCCAATGGTAACCATTAAGCCTGATTCTCCCACGGGAGTGGGCTTTAGACCAATCGACTCCAACACCTCTTTTACGTAAGCGGATGTCCGAGGCAAACTTAAATCAAGTTCCGGAATCGCATGAAGATGATGCCTGTACATGACCATTTTTTCCTGAAGTTGATTAGCCATACTCAAAAAATCTCCAGTTTTTTCAACCACAATTAACACCTCCAAAACACAGAATGAATTCGCGTAACAGCAGATTAAAAATTTCTGCTTAACTATTTTAAGACATTTTAAGAACACTTTTATTATAAATTCAAAACAGAAAGATGTCAAGAACAATTTAAGACATTTTAAGAACACTTTTCTGAACTGCAAGGAAGATTGAATAATCACATCTATTATGATATAATTTTTTTCATTGAATAGTTTATGAAAGGAATTTACCATGAAAATAAAGCTGGGTATCATCACACCTGAGACTCATATGGACTATTTTCGCGCCATTGAAGAAGAATTGCGGTCAGTATGTCAGTTTCGATTCCTTACGATTAGTAACTTCCAGGAGACAACAGACGTATATTTGAAAAACTTAGGTTTGGTGGACGGATTTGTTATCAGTGGCAGGTTTCTTTACGAGTCAATTGAGAAGGAATGTCTGGATGAAAAAGTACCTGTTCACATTTTGCAGGATAATGAAAACCTTCTTTATCGAGAACTTTTTCGACTATTAATCACAGAACCTGGGCTTGACATATCCAGGATCTATGTGGATTATGCATATGTTATCGATTCTTTCAGTGAGTTTCAAAAGTATCTGACTCATGAGGGGAAGGCCGTTGACAGCGGGGACCTGATCAAAAGGGTAGAAACAATGCTGGAAAACCATATAACTTTGTGGGAAGAGAAGAAAATAGACTTATCCATCACGGCGTTCGGCCACTTTGTTCCTGAACTCAAAAAGCACGGGGTGAGGTATATCTTAATACGGCCCACTTTGGAAAACGCGAAAGAGACCATAAGAGAGACCATTAACGAAATTACCATCCTCAAACTCAAGAGCCAGAGGGCGGTTGTAGCATGTTTATCGGTGGAAACGGAGCACCCGCCAACCGAAGAGCAGCTACATGAGCTAAAAGCCCTTGTCGGCAGGTTTATGCGCAGCGTGAATCTTGCAGACACGGCACAGATTTCGGAAGGCTTTGTCAGACTATACACGACTTATGGAAGTTTTTTGAAGATCACCTCCGATGAGCAAAACTGCTCCTTGTTGGAATATCTGGAAGAATACTTGAATGATAAGGTGAAAATCGGATGGGGTTCGGGGTATGAATATTATCAGGCTAACGAAAATGCCACCAGAGCGCTCAGACAAGCAAAAGCCTTTACGGGCAGCTGCAGCTTTTTTATAAATGAGAATCAGAAAGTTATCGGCCCAATGCGTAGCATGAATGTCATGCAGTTCTCCCAACAGGGGGAGCCAGAAATCATCGCATTGGCCAAACGTATGGGAATAAACAACATTAATTTACAGAAAATTATGTCCTATGCAGAAATTATGAGAACAAATAAATTATCCTCTGAGGATGTTGCCCAATGCCTGTCCATCACCGTCAGAGGTGCAAACCGTATCCTTAATAAAATAGAAGAAAAAAAGTATGTACAAACGGTTTTTGAAAAACGGGATAACAGCAAAGGGCGGCCAAAAAAATACTACGAGTTGTTATTTCTAGATGAAGAGGGGCACAAAACAGAGGTATAACCATGGGCGCTGCAAGCAGTGAAAATCTTTTTGCACTATTCGATGGCTTTGTGGACAATCAGGGAGAGCCTGACTCTCATAATAATATCAATTTTGTTTAAATCAAGGCCGGTGATGTCTTTCATCTTCTGTATGCGGTATTTCAGTGTATTAAAGTGGATATGCATGGATTCGCAGCGTGCAGATCCAGCTGATGATCCAGGTAACAGGTGAGCGTTTCCATTAATGCCGCACCATGAAGCCTGTCATATTCCATCAGTTCATTAAGACCTGGCTCAACTATATGTACAGGCGGGTTATGGAGCAGATAGGTTTCTGCCAGATCCTCCAAAATATAATCTTCATAAAAAAACAAAGGACCCAGGCCTTCCTTTTGCTTCGAAAAATCAAAGGCTTTTTTTGCCTGCTCTAAGGCATAGCATGCCTGTGAAAGGTTCAAAAAAGCGCGGCTTATTCCTGCAAAAATATGATTTGCATTTAGGATCTGAAGAAAGTTCTGCAGGCGGTCATCATCAAGGGGAGACTTTATGCATTGTTCAGAATCAAGGAGGATCACTATTTTACCTTCTATCATCTGAGTCAGGCCCCCAATAAAGAATTTATCCAGAAGTGTGCAAATATAAACCATTTTCTCCCTGGAGTCAAAGAGGTCGTCGTCTGTAATATAGATGATGTACAAATATTTTTTAAAATGAAGATTGAATTTTTTCATTAGCTGTCTGGTCTTTTCCGGATTAGGCAGCTGTGTTTTTAAAACATAAAGAAGTATCTCTGATAATGGAGAATCATAGGAGCAGTAAAAACGTACATCATTGCATAACCGGATTCCTGCAAAATGTGCAAAGACCTGTAATACTTCACTGGCAAACTCTGTGAAGGGCCGGTTATATTCCAGTTCGCTGACAAATGCAATATTCATATGGCTTTGTCTGATGCGCACAATGCGCTGGCGGTGTTTATAAATCTCCGGATAATTCATAATATACGGCGTCGGGGAATTGAGCATATGACGTTGAAATGCGTAATCAGCGTTGCATATATCGTTGTATTTCTGGGAGAAGATCTGATTCTCTTTGTATTCCAGCCACTGTGGTTCATCTAGTTGTTCTTCATTCCAGCAGGAAACCACCGGATTATGGGCGGAATCAATTACCCTCAACGGGTTTCCAACATACTTGTAAGTCACTTCCAGCATTTTCTTCATAGCATCCGGATCGTTTAAAGCACCGACCATCTCATCCTTGTACTGATACAGGGTCAGTTCTTCTGAAAAAAATTCCTCTGTCAGATTCATTAACTTTGGCAATGTTACCAGACTGGGATCACAAAGAATCCAGTTGTTTTTATTTTCGGCGCCAAAGGAGCGGGGGAGTTCCTTGTCCCCAATGAGCAAAAGATTGACAGCTTCTGAAACCGGGAGAGAGTCAGGTAAGTCTGAGACATGGGCGATGTAAATGATATCTGAGCAGAATACCTCAGGAGAACCGTCCAGACAACGACATGATCTGATGATGAAATCATTACTGATATGACAATGATAGCTGTAATTCTTTAAAAAATCCGCCAGATTTTTCATGTGCTTTGCCATAAGCGTCCTCTTTTCGTCTGTAATTATAAATCATTATGAGAGATATTATAACACCGTTTTTAGGTATGCTCCAGAATGAATTGTTACAATTAAATAAAAAATGTAACTGAAATTGTTTTTTTAAACAATAGAAATCTTAGTAAATGCGATAAGAAACAGATAAAAGTTTATAAATTTAGACATACCCTTTTCCCTCTGTATTTGATACTATTTTTTCATAGTATCAATAAAAGGAGAGGACAAATATGCAGAACAAATATGAAAAGCTTTTTGAACCGGTTAAGATCGGCAATGTCACATTGAAAAACCGCTTTGTTATGGCACCTATGGGTCCCCAGGGTCTGGGAGACTCCGTGGGAGGGTTTAATCAGAGAGGGATTGATTATTATGTGGAGCGTGCTAAGGGCGGAACCGGGCTTATTATCACAGGAGTTTGTTTTGTTGATAATGAGGCAGAACATCATTCCATGCCAAGCACTCCATGTCCTACCATAAATCCGGTGCATTTTACCCGGACTGCAAGAGAGATGACAGAACGGATTCATGCTTATGATGCCAAAGTATTTCTCCAGTTAAGTGCAGGTTTTGGCCGAGTGGCGCCACCTGTTGACTTGAATATACAGCCGGTATCTGCCTCGGAAATTATGAACCGCTGGGTTGATGTTCCCTGCAGGGCTTTGACTAAGGAAGAGATCCACCGGATTGTAAAACGGTTTGGGGAAGGAGCAGCAACTGCCCAAAATGCCGGGTTTGATGGAATTCAGATTCACGCAGTTCATGAGGGGTATCTCCTTGACCAGTTTGCAATCTCATTTTTCAACAATAGAACGGATGAGTACGGTGGGAGCCTGGAAAACCGCCTTCGCTTTGCAAGAGAAATCGTGGAGGAAATAAAAAGAACCTGCGGAGATGATTTCACAGTTACGCTCCGTTACAGCCCTAAATCATTTATTAAAGATTGGCGTGTCGGCGCTCTTCCCGGTGAGGTATTTGAAGAAAAAGGCCGTGATCTGCCGGAGGGGATTGAAGCCGCACAGCTGCTGGAGCAGTACGGATATGATTCTCTCGACGTGGATGTAGGCTGTTACGATGCGTGGTTTTGGAATCATCCGCCGATGTATCAAAAGAAAGGTCTTTACATTCCTTATGCAAAAGCAATTAAGGAGGCGGTAAATGGGCCTGTTATCTGTGCTGGCCGTATGGACAATCCAGATCTGGCTCTTTCGGCCATTGAAGATGGAAGCTGTGATTTAATCGGACTTGGCCGCCCGCTGCTTGCAGATCCTGATTATGTAAACAAACTGCGTTTCGGCCAGACGGATCTCATCCGCCCATGCCTTTCCTGTCATGAGGGCTGTCTTGGCCGGATGGTTCATTATGGCTGGCTTAACTGTGCAGTCAACCCTTCCTGTGCAAGAGAACGGATTACAGAATTGAAGCCTGTTCTGAAAAAGAAAAAGGTAATGATTATTGGCGGAGGAGTGGCCGGATGTGAAGCCGCCAGAGTGCTCAGTATGAGAGGTCATCAGCCTGTGGTGTATGAAAAGACGGACCGTCTGGGCGGAAATTTAATTCCCGGAGGGACACCGGATTTTAAAGAAGATGATCATGCACTGGCAAACTGGTATGAAAACACACTGAAAGATCTTTCCGTACCAGTTTATTATAATACAGAGGTGACTCTTGAAACAATCCGAACAGCCAATCCTGACACTGTCATTGCTGCAACCGGTTCAAGACCTAAGGTTTTTGGTCTTGGAGATGGCAGCAAGGTATTTACTGCCGAAGATGTGCTTCTTGGAAGCAAGGATCCGGGCAGCCGTGTGGTGGTTTTAGGCGGAGGTCTGGTTGGGTGTGAGCTGGCTTTGTGGCTAAAAAATAATGGAAAAGATGTTTCCATTGTGGAAGCCCAGGATGGCCTGCTAAAATTAAATGGTCCCCTGTGTTTTGCCAATATCAGCATGCTTTTATCACTGATTGAGAACAAAGGAATTGACGTATATACAAGTTCCAAAGCAATCCGAACGACTGAG
>JAQSYE010000261.1 GCA_029256305.1 Lacrimispora sp.
AAAAAAACAAGCATGCACCAAATAAAACAGATGCAGACTTGCCTAATTTAATAGTAACACTCCTGTAAACTACGTAAAGCTTATCACAGGAGTGTTACAAAGGCAATCGGTATTTTAACCAATATTATTCAGTACATTTTGTACACTTTTACAGATTTTATCCATTCATTGCTATTAAATTTTTTATATTTTAATTGCCTTATCTGCAGCCATATTTTGACCCGAATATAATTTTTGCGAGGTCCATGGCTGGTCCTCATCTGTCCAGAACGGATCTTCCTGTAAAAGACCTAACGCCAGAAATACCGTCGTACATAAATACAGGCTGCCAGTATTGATATACCGCTCTCCTAAATCCGGCTGATAGCCGCAGACACCGGTTTTCAACCAGCCGTTTTCATCAAAAATACAAGGACCCTCCATGATCCGTTTGATCACTGCAGTTATGGCACAGCGTACCTGTGCAGGAGTCAGTTCCTCTGGAAGACTGTGATACAGGGCCATCTGTGACAACGTCTGAAATGCGCCAAACCGGTAGCAGACGGAGCGTCCTACGATTGGGTAAGTCCCTTCCGGAGAAATCATTCTCTCCAGAATTGCCGCATACCGCTTGGAACGCTGCCAGACAACAGGCAGCATCTCTTGTTCCATATCTTTAAAGCAATTCATAATATCCAGCAGCATGGGCTGTATGACAAAGCTGTTATAATAGTCAAAATGAAATAATTCTCCGTCTCCGTAAATTCCATCTCCTTTATACCAGCCAAGCATCCTGCTGACATAATTATGGATCCGGCTCTCATCATAATCTCCTCCCAGAAGAGAAAGACCTGTTTCCACCATAGCGCTGAACAAGACCCAGTTATTGTTTAGCGGCTGGATCTTTCTGGTAATCATCAGGCACCGGATCAGCTGCTCCTTTGTTTTTACTTCCATATTGCGGACAAGACTTTTGGGTGCTCTTACCAGGGCACTGCATAAAAACGCCGCATCCACCAGAGGTTGTCTTTCATCTTCTTCCCCGCCAAAAATCATATAATCTTTTGCTTTCGGATCGGTTGCATTGGCCAGTGCCTTATGAAAAAGATTCCTGCAGGATTCCTGCATCTTTTTTTCTTCTCCGGTCAAGTTTTCCAGTTCCAACCATGGGCTGATCCCATAGGCAGTACGCCCAAATGCCTCCAGCAATGCATTCTTGTGGCAACTTGGATTTGTATTTGGCAAGTGATCCCTTAAAGTGTCATTTGCCAGATTTTCAAGCACAGGCAAAGCGATTTTAAGCATTGTATTAAGCCAGTATGATCTTACTTCGGTCTTCATCGGCATATCATAGTTCCTTTCCTTTACCAGATAAATAAATCTTTATCGGCTAATTTAAAAATCGCCTCTATAAAATAATAATCAGCATAAATCATTGGGAAATTGTGTCTCGTATCATGATAAGCTGCAGAACAGTTTTCCAGGAGATTATCAATATCCGGACTCCAGCTGCAACGTTTTTCATCCAGTACCTTTAAAAGACGAATGGCTGCATCCAGATAAACATGCTTTTCAGATTCTTTGACGTATTTAGACAGCTCAATCATTGCGCACGCGGAACAGGCCGCCGCCGTAGAATCTTCCCAGCTGCAGGTCTGTGGCTGGGCGAAATCCACAGGGATCAGACTGCTTTCCGGAATATTGGCTATAAAATAGTTTGCAATAATCTTAGCAGTATTCAAATAAGATTCCTTTTGTGTATGCCTGTAACTTAGAACAAACCCATAAATCCCCCAGGCCTGTCCTCTTGTCCAGGAAGATCCTTCTTCGTATCCCTGACCTCCGTGTGATTTTATCATTTCTCCGGTTTCCGGATTAAATTCAACAATATGGTTGACCGAACCATCCGGTCTTACAAAACAGGTCTGTGCCATATCCGCGTGTTTCATCGCTATGTGCCGGAATCTGGGATCTTCGGTTTCTTCCCATGCCCAGTATAACAGGGGCAGATTCATCATGCAGTCTATAATTGCCCAGCCAATATGTTTTTCTCCTCCCCATTCATTCCATGCACGAAGGAAATGTCCGGCGGGATTGTAACGCCCAGCCAGTAATTCTGCCGCCAGAAGTCCTCTGTTTTGAGACTCCTCACTTCCTGTGATACGGTAATTTGCCACTGCCGAGGGAAGCCATTTAAACCCATTATCGTGATCCAGTTTTGCCGGCATCAGAAAATTCTTATCCATCTTCTGCTCTGTTTTTACTGCTATATCTTTATACAGATTATTTCCGGTAACATGATACATCTGCCACATAATTCCAGCCCAGAAACCATTGGTCCACCAGTAAATCTTCTCATCGGAGTAATCATTGAAAACTCCGTTTTCCGCTGTGTAAGGTATCTTGTTCTGATTGCGTTCTGCTACAAACAACATTTTTAATTTTATTTTTTCCAGAGTTTCATCCACCCATAATTCCTGACTCGCTGATAGTTTCATAAATAAACCCTCCTTTCACTCTCTCCCGATCAATAACAAAAAAACAAGCATGCACCAGAAACAGATGCAGACTTGCCTAATTTAATAGTAACACTCCTGTGAATTATATAAATCTTATCACAGGAGCGTGGAGTAAATCAACTATAATATCAACTAATCTGATTCAGAAAAGTTTGTACACTTTTACAGGTTTTCCCCGTTGGATGCGATAATATTTTTGTACCAGTCAAAGGATTTCTTCTTATATCTGTTTAACGTACCAGTCCCATCATCATTTCGGTCAACGTAGATAAAACCATACCGTTTCTTTAATTCAGCAGTTGAAGCACTGACTAAATCGATGCAGCCCCAGTTGGTATAGCCTATAACCGGGACTCCGTCTTCTATGGCTTCCCTTACCTGAATCAAATGGTCCCTTAAATAGTTAATCCGGTAATCATCAGCCACGGTCATTGTTCCATCTTCCCCTGTAACCAGCTCATCAATTGCTCCCAGTCCGTTTTCCACAATAAACAGAGGTTTCTGCCACCGGTCATAAAACTGATTGAGTACATAACGAAGTCCCTGGGGATCGATCGCCCAGCCCCATTCACTTTGTTTTAAATAGGGATTTGTCACACCGCCCATGAGATTTCCTTCACCAGCCTGTGCAATGGAATGATCGGCGGCTTCACAAATACTCATGTAGTAGCTGAATGATACGAAATCCACAGTATGATTCCTTAACAGCTCTTCATCGCCATCTTCCATCTGGATCTGAATATTATTTTCCCTAAAATACCGTTTCATATAACCAGGATACTGGCCTCTGACATGTATATCGCCAAAAAATGTATTCATATGATCTGATTTCATGGATGCAATTACATCATCCGGATTTGAGGTCAGGGCATAGATTGGCATGCTTAAAATCATACAGCCGATTTTGCAGCCGGGCATTATCTCATGGCCGATTTTCGTAGCCAGTGCACTGGCCACCAGCTCATGGTGAATAGCCTGATAGAGATCCTGTTTCTTTAATCTGCTCTTATCCGTATAGATTCCCCCGCTTAAAAACGGTTCATGAAGCACGGAGTTTATCTCGTTAAATGTCAGCCAGTATTTTACTTTTCCACCGAAACGCTTAAAAATAGTTCTGACATATCGCTCATAAAAGCTGATCATATCCCGGTTTATCCAGCCATCGTACTGAACGGACAAATTTAAAGGTGTCTCATAATGAGAAATCGTTACCAGAGGTTCAATCCCATGTTTCAGTAACTCATCAAATAAATCATCGTAAAACTGAAGTCCCTTTTCATTGGGTTCTTTCTCATCCCCATTGGGGAATATCCGGCTCCAGGCAATTGAGGTACGAAACACTTTAAAACCCATTTCCGCAAAAAGCTTAATATCATCTTTATACCGATGGTAGAAGTCAATTCCTACCAGCTTCATATTATCTGGAGTTGGTTCTTTTGTTATCGGTCCTTTAATACCACGGGGGGTCACATCCTGAGTACTTAACCCCTTTCCATCTTCGTTATATGCTCCTTCACACTGGTTCGCAGCCACTGCTCCTCCCCATAGGAATCCATCTGGAAATTTCATTTAGCAGTTAGTCCTCCTTTTCTTTTACTGAGATGTCGACTATAATAACAGATTTTTATTAAATAAACAACTCCAAAAAAATTGAAGTATCGTTAAACTATGCTTATAATAAAGTTGGAAATCCAAAGGGGGGATCAATTGATGTATTGGCCTAAAAGTGGATATGAGCTTTTCAGCAAGTTAAATCAAGAATTCTGATTTCCAATCCGTTATAATTCATTTAGAGCGATTGAAACGAGGTGAACAGATACATGTACGAATGGCATAAGCAAATTCAGCTAATTGTTGATGAAATTGATGAATCAATCAGACAACATCATGATGAATCGCTGACTCTTAAATTTCTTTCCCGCAAACTTGGTTATTCTGAGTTTCATACTACCAGAAAATTCAAAGAAATATCGGGTATGCAGTTTCGGGAATATTTGCGGCTTAGAAGGTTAGCTTTTGCGTTAAAAGAGGTTCGTGACAGTGAGAAAAGTTTTCTAGACATTGCTTTTGATTTTGGTTTTTCATCCCATGAAGCTTTTACCAGAGCTTTTAAGATTTCCTATGGTGTAACTCCAAGTGACTACAGGAAAAAGCCTAAACCTGTTATCCTCCGTACTAAAATAACCCCCTTCGACCGCTACTTTTTAGGATTTGGAGAAATTGGCATGATGAAATCTGAAAATGATGTAAAGATTTATTTTGTTACCATTCCAGCACACAAATTTCTGCACATTAAAAACTATGAAAGTAATGGATATTGGGATTTTTGGCAGAAACAAAGTCTGATTCCAGGCAGCGGCAGCGGTCAGATTATGGCTTATATGAATGACCCTGACGGACGTCTCTGCGATTGGGGCATTCCCCGCACAGAGTGTTATGGTGTACGTCTTCCTTCTGACTACAAAGGCGAAGTGCCGCCTCAGATGCTTCTGGTTGATGTTCCCGAAGCAGAGTATATTGCTTTTGAACACGGACCATTTGATTATGAACAGGAAAACCGAAGTGTGGAAGAAAAGATTGAAAAGGCAATGGCAGACTTTGATTTTACAGATACCGGCTACTGCTTTGATACATCTCCCGGCAGAATTCTTTATTTTTATCATAATCCGGAACGGTTCTGGAAATATATAAGACCGGTGAAAAAGCAGTCCTTTAAAACTGTTGAACCTCTTAACTGAATAACATGATCCTTTTGGGGCTGTGCACTGATATTTTGTGCACAGCCCTGATTGATATACGGATATCTTCCCAGATAAGAGTCTGATCCAGATAATATTACAAAGCGATTGATCTTGTCCTACATATGGTATACAATATATATTGTTTCTCAATATATGGTGTTTTGTTCCATTATATATATGGCCATAATACAGATATAAACTGATTTGGAAAGAGAGGGAAAATTCAAAATGGATATAACGGAATACTTGGGCAGCAGCAATATTTTAGGGCAGGATATTTGGAACAATAAATACCGGTATACCAATGAAGAGTTTGACGAATGGGTTGAACGTGTCTCCGGCGGAAACAGGCAGGTAGCAGATCTTATTATCAATAAGAAATTTTTATTTGCGGGAAGAATTTTAACCAATAGAGGATTATCTAAATTTGGCAAGAAAATTACCTACTCCAATTGTTATGTAGTAACTCCCCCCGAAGATAATATTGAAAGTATCTTTGATACCGCTAAATCACTGGCAAGAACCTACAGCTACGGAGGCGGTTGTGGTGTTGATATTGGTAAGCTTAGGCCAAAAGGAGCCCTGGTTCATAATGCTGCTGAGAATACAAGCGGGTCTGTTTCATTTATGGATTTATACTCTGCAGTAACAGAATTAATCGGGCAAAACGGAAGAAGGGGCGCGTTAATGATCAGCATCCCATGTACCCATCCGGATTTGGACTCATTTATTGAAATAAAATCCGATTTAACCAAGGTTACAAAAGCAAATATCTCAATCCGGATAACAAATGCATTTATGGAAGCAGTGAAGGAACATGCCCCTTTTATGCTGACTTTTAAGGTGGAAGACACCTGTGAGGTAATTGAAAAAGAAGTAAATGCTTATGAAATTTTTTGCCGTATCTGTGAGATGAACTGGGATTATGCAGAACCCGGAATGCTGTTCTGGGACCGTATAGAGAGTTGGAATCTGCTGTCCAATACCAGTGAATTCCAATATGCCGGAACAAATCCATGTGCGGAAGAGCCATTACCAGCTGGAGGGTCCTGCCTGCTTGGAGCAATTAATCTCTCCGCTTACGTTGCGATAAAAGAGAATAAGAAAGTCTTTGATCATGAAAATTTTATAAAAGATGTACGTACCTGTGTAACTGCTCTAAATGAAGTACTGGATGAAGGTCTTCCCTTACACCCACTGAAAGAGCAGCGGGATTCTGTCCGGGACTGGAGGCAGATCGGTCTTGGTGTATTGGGCATCGCAGACTTGCTCATCAAATTAGGGATTCGATACGGAAGTGATGAAAGTATTGAGCTATGCAACAGAATTGCAAAAGAAATGATTAATAATGCTGTTTATCAATCTGCAAAACTTGCAAAGGAAAACGGACCGTTTCCAAAGTGCAAAATAGAAGAAATTATGGAAACCGCATTTTTTAAAGCAAATATTGAGGAAGAAGTAGCTGCATTTGTGAAAGAAGCAGGCGGTTTATCCAATTCCCAGCTTCTGACAATTGCACCAACGGGGACACTGTCAACCATGCTTGGCATATCCGGTGGGATAGAGCCAATCTATTCCAATTCATATACAAGAAAAACGGAAAGTCTTCATGGTGAAGATGTATATTATAAAATATACACTCCCATTGTTCAGGAATATATGAACGAAAATGGCATTACAGGCGAAAATGATCTGCCTGATTTTTTTGTAACTGCCCAGTCACTTCCCTACACGGATCGAATCAAAATGCAGGCAGTCTGGCAGAATCATATCGATGCATCGATCAGTTCCACTGTAAATGTTCCGAAAGAATTTACCAAAGAAGATGTACAGGCTTTGTATTTTATGGCATGGCAATATGGTCTGAAAGGAATTACAATATTCAGAGATGGCTGTAAGCGTCTGGGAATATTAACAACCAATGAAGAAAAAGCTTCCGGGAACCTGGAACGCGGTCAAATCGTAAAGGTTTCAGATGCCTGTATTGGGAAAAGAAGAACCCTTCGGACTGGTTGTGGAACCCTTCACTGTGAAGCATTCTTTGATCCTTTCACCGGAAAATTTATGGAAATATTCCTTTCAAAAGGTTCCAAGGGCGGATGCAATAGTTTTATGGTTGGTTTAAGCCGTATGATTTCACTGGCTGCACGAGGTGGAATTGAACTGGAAGACATCGTTGATCAGCTGGAGAGTACACTGGTTTGCTCCTCCTATGCAGTGCGGACAGCTACAATGCGGGATACCTCGCCTGGATCCAGCTGCCCAATGTCAATCGGAAAAGCACTGACTCAGATGTATGAAGAAATGCAATCAGAATTGCAATTAAAATACCCTGGTTATAATAAAAATGGGGCTAATTCAGAAACGGCACAACTGAAAAAGATTAATAAAACCTATGATAAAGCGGATGGAGCAAACGTAGTCAATCCCTGTCCTATATGTGGCTTAGAACTTACATTTGAAGGCGGTTGTAATACCTGCAAAAGCTGTGGATACTCTAAATGTGAATAGAAATTTCGGGCACACCATAAAAAAGCATGTTCCGGATATTAGAATTCGGAACATGCTTTTTAAGCTTTTTCTAATTATTGGGCCTTGTTTTATATCACTTAAGGTTCTATTCCCCATTTCAGTACAATCGACCACTGCTGGTTATCGCTTGTACTGACGGCCCACTGGCACAGATTCGATCCATTAGCAGTTGAACCCACTCCATCCAGATATAGTCCCGTTGCAGCATTTTTTAATTTATAATAATTCCCTGATATTTCCCGTAGCCATTTTTGATTGTTACTTCCGCTGTAACTCCATTGACCGCAAACAGAGCCATTAGACGTACGGGCCATACCATCTAAGTACAATCCCGTTGCAGCGTTTCTGATCATATAATAGCTTCCGGATTGCTCAAGCACCCATTTCTGATTGTTACTGCTATTGCCTGCATTCTGATTGCAGTCGGAGCCATTTATGGTATACCCATATCCATCCATACACAATCCGGTAGCCCGGTTTAAAAATTTCACATAGGTATCTGCCGTCGTGGGAACTGACATATTACCATAAGTCACTTTATTTAATCCGCTGCCATTCCAGCCCGCTCCGATCACAAACAGGCATCCGTTACGCATTGGCACAAGGCATCTGGAATA
>JAQSYE010000262.1 GCA_029256305.1 Lacrimispora sp.
AGCTTTTTTGAAACCCCATACGTCCTGGAAGCCTCTGAAAAAAAAGATTCCATGTTTTGGGGCACATCCAATACTGACTTCAGCACCTTTTTAAAGTTTCCTGCCAGGCTTCCCGTTGTCTTTCCTTTTTCTAACGACTGCGTTCTTCCTAACGCCATCATCTGCAACTGATCTATCGTCGCCACTTTTTCATCCTCCTGCTGCTTTTAACTTCTACTGTATCCATCTTCCGTCAGCACCAATCTGATAACCACCAATGTTCGTGTTGCTGGCCATACTTCCATCAGAATTCATGTAATACCAGATTCCCGGCTTGGATTGAATCCAGCCTGTTAGCATCTCTCCACCTGCTGGATTTAAGAAATACCATTTTCCATTAATAAACTGCCACCCTGTAAGAAGCTTTCCATCAGCAGGATTTAAATAATACCATCTGACCCCCGATGGAACCCAACCCGTCTGACGTACTCCGTTTCCATCAAAATAATACCAGTCATTTAGAATCTGCTTCCAGCTGTTTCTCGGAGTACCACCATCTTCTTCTACATAGCTGCTGCCCTTCCATGTACCAGAGGTACTTCCCTCATATTCCATAGTTATATCCTGAGAGGTTATATAATCTCCCTCTTTTAAATACTTGCGGTCATCTGCCGTAAAGCCAATTGCACGTACTTCATAATAATAAACTGCGTTCTTATCCATAAGATCAGAAAGATCCACAGTGTTGCTTTCTACGGATACTCTCTTTTTCAACTTATCATCTGCATACAAGGCAACCTGATAACCTGTTGCGAATTCCACCTTATCCCATACTGCTTTTGTCTTCTTACTGTCAGTCCAGCCTGCACGTGCAGTATTCCCAAGTTTTACAACTGGAGTATAATCCACTTTTACTTCCAGAGTATGATTGTCCAAAGCTTTTGCAGAGACAAATTTTGCGCCTGTAATTTTACACTCTGAACGGTTATATGTTTCTGCAAATATCGTATTGGAAGAGGTTAAAATTACACTGACCCTCTCCTGTTTGGCTGCTTTCCATTTGTCAATGTCGCGCTTCCATATGGTATCCTGAACACTTATATCTGAAGTTGTTGTGGATATCTCCGGCATCAGAATCTCCTGGTCTCCAAACTGACTGGTGAATTTTAAATTCAAACTTCGGATTACCACTGATTCAGCAGCGTATATCCTGATCGATATGATTCCAGCAAGCAATACTGCTGTTAGAACAGCTGAGATCAGACAGCTGAAATATCTTTTTTTAACATTTATCATTGTTGCCATACTCCATCCTCATCTATGGGATATCCATCAATTGCCGTGCTGACAGCCATAACTCCATCCTGCTGATTAAAATAGCGCCATACTCCGTCTACCTTTTGCCAGCCGGTCAGCATTATTCCATCTTCTCCAGTGTAGTAAGTCTTGCCATCACGGGTAAACAGCCCCTTTAACATAGCCCCCTCTAAGTTGCCCTGTACCGTATTCAGATAATACCATCTTCCGGCCTGATTGATCCAGCCTTTCTGCATGGCTCCCTGATTATTAAAATAATGATTATAACCATCAACAACCTGCCAGCCGGTTGCCGCTGCTCCCATTGGTGCTTCATAGCCATTATCCGGATAGAAATAATACCAGCTGTTGTCGATCTTATTCCAGCCCGTTACCATAGCCCCCTTTGAGTCCATATAATAAATATCAGAATCAGAAATAAACCATCCTGTTATCATCTTTCCATTCTGGTCAAAGCGGTAATAGACGTTATCCAGCATGAGCCAGGAATTCGCTTGAGCACTTCCGTCCGCATACCGGTAATACCAGACACCAGACTGTTCTTCCCAACCGGTTTTCTTTTCCGTATTGGCTGCTGTTCCCGTAGTTGTATCAGACTCTTTTCCTGTTCCATCTGAAACATCACGGTCCCTGATGACCAGCTCATCTGACTCCACCCAACCGCTTTTCTTTCCGTTCTTGAGTTCATCTGCTTTAAATGGTACGGAACGGATCTTATAGGAATACGTACCTTCTTCCGTCATGTATGGGTAAAAATTATAGGTGGTTGCTTTCACCTGTTCTTTCTTAAAAATCACTTTTTTACCGCGGTACAGCCAAATTTCATAAGCGCCTGAGGTGTTATCTCCCTTAGACCAGACAGCCTGACCCAGCCTTGTATCCTTCCAGCCAATATCTTCAGGTTCCGCGAACAGCCCCTTAATCGGCTTGGCTCTCAAAGTAACAACCAGATCACTGCCGCTTCGTTTGGCGCTTACATAGGATCCTCCGCTTATTTTAATCTTGGAAGCCTCATAGTTAGATTTAAAGTACGCATCATACTCATCGGAAGGAGTCAGCGTAACATTCATCTTAGGTTCTTCCCCGATCGTCATATCCTTGGAGGTGGAGGTCACCCATTGCGCTTCTCTGATCGTATACTTCTTATCACCGGAATTTACATAACAGTCACCATCTGTCTTATTAATCTGTATGTTGGGCAGCCGGTCACCGGCTTCAATATTCATTGTAACTTTAATACTTACACTGTCTATGGACTCCGTGGCTGTTACCTTCTGAGCTGTCATGCACAGACAAAGTGCGCTTAAAATGCCCACTGCCAAAGCTTTCCTCTGTTGTTTCATTCATTCGCTCCTTTACTTATAAGTTCAAAATACGCAAAAGCCTATAAGTTAATACGCAAAAGCCTATAAGTTACGTATCGGCATAATGACCCCCTGTCATAAGCATTTACTGGATTTTTCTTCTTTTCAGCTGTTCCTGAAATGTGAATTTACGAACCATTGACTCCTGATAAGCGGACAACCCGAAGTAGCGGCTTCCATAGCGGTAAAATGGTTCTTCTCCATTCTCTGTGACTTCTCTGACCCATAAAACACTTGCTTTTAATCTGATATCTCCGGCATCTGTCTCAAACATAAAGGAAAAAATCTGATTTTCCTTTAGCTTTTCCAGCGATTCGAATCCAAGTCCACCAGCACTGATGTCTTTTAACTTTGCTGGTAAATGGATCACTTTCCCCAGTTCATCAGCAGTTTCCAGCATAACTGGAATTGACACCCTTACCTTAAGGTCTATTCTTCTTTGTTCCACACCAATCAGCTCATCAATTCTGCAAGGGACCTTATAAATGGCTCTTCCTAAGTCTCCGGTCTCAGTTCCTACAACTTTAACTCTCGCAGACAAACTGCATTTGCACGTCACAAGTCCCTGTATGCCGTCGTAGAATACAATAACCGATTCCGTATTGACCTTATCCATATCTTCTTCCAAGAAAAACACCATTAAATGAATAAATACAAGCCTTATCACATTCCCTTAGCATAAATTATTCCACCATTTCTTCTTTTATCGTTTCCTCTTCCTCTGTCTCTTCCAAATCTTCTTTTATTATGTCTTTTTGTTTACCAGGTACATAATCCAGAAAATAGAGGTAGATATCTACAATAGCCTGGTACAGTTCTTCCGGGATCTGACTCCCCAGTTCAAGCTGTGTGAGTATGGTAGCAAGGGAATTGTCCTCATAAACAGGGATTCCGTTTTCATTGGCAACCTCCACTATCTTCTCTGCTGTATAACCCATTCCTGATGCAACGATCACAGGAGAAGTATTTTTTGAATCGTCGTATTTTATGGCAACGGCTTTTTTATTGAGTGTACTTTTAAATTCTGACATCGACTGAATTCTTCCTTTCCTGTATTTTAGGAAATACTGATACAAGAGAAGAAGGTCCTTCTCCCGCCTGCAGGATTATACGATCCGCCCTGAGGTGATTTTTTTCAAGAATACCCTTAATTCCTCTCTGGATACTGGCTTCTGATTTCTTCATCTTTTCCGGATAATAGAGTTGGAACGATGAAGTATTTTCGCCATAAAGCATTAACAGTTTGAACTGCCCAAGCTCTGCTATTTCAAATTTAATAAAAATTCTGGCAACCCGCTCCACACCTGCCTGTGTACTGCTGCCCTCTTCGTCCGGATCAATCCACATCTCTGAGAATAGTTTTCTTCCATTAATATCCAGAGGAAACGCCAGGTGGAGAAGCGGCATATAAACGCTTTCATTTATTACTAGTGACTGAATAATATTTAGAAATGTCTGTCTGTTTTCAAGTCCTGCCCCACCGCTGACTCCAGTTCTTATAAAATCAATAAATTTGTCTGACCACTTATTTTTTCCTGCTGCCTGTTCCATATCTACCTGACTAAGCAACTCTCCGAACTCTTCTGCGGTCGACGAACCAAAATGCTTCCGAAAGCCCTGGTAGCCCGTGAGTTTGGCGAACGCCTGCAGGACTTCCTGGCTGCTGCCGTTTTCATATCTGGCCATAAGAACCGTCAAAAGGGAGATCTTATCACGTATGGTACCCATATCATGATTTGCTGCGATATATCGCCCCATAAAAGGAAGGATCTTTTCTTTCAGAAGAGTACTGTTTCCGTCTGTATCTCCTTCCGATGCAGATAGATCCAGTTCCTTAAGCATCTCTTCAATCTGGGTAGCCGTCTGCTTAAATACATACCCTTCCATATCTTTCACTGTATTAAATATATCATGAAGAATATGCTTTCCGGAAGACATATCGTTAAACTTTTTTATAAAATTTAATATATCTGCTTTTAGATCCACAGAACCGGTCTCAGCCATAACCTGTCTTAACTGGTCAAAGATTCCCCCGCTGAAGCGAACCGATGATTCTGCCTGCTCTTTTAAAAATCCCAGAACATCTTCCTCCTGCATCTGGCTGGCCTTAAAAAAAGAAGCGATCTGTCTGGCTGCTTCTTCTCCCATCACACCTCCAGTTAACATCTCTTCCCCCTGAAAAAAAAGATCGGAAAAAATCCGGGAAATATCCGGAGAATTCTTTATCATATTGAGAAATGTGCCAAAATTGGAACGATACTGGAATGCCAGCTGCTGTTCTTGATTTCCTCCAGAATCAGTCCGGTTATCCCCGCGCATCACTTTAGACGGATCCACAGGGTTTTGTATCTGCGGACCCTGGCCTGCCTGGGGGTTGTTTTTAATCGTAGAATTATCATAGCCGGACATTGGTGTTGTTACTTTCAGAATATCTGCCATATTATGCCTCCATACAAGTGGTGTTTCATATATTTTTTCAAAAGGTTGTTTGATTTACTATTATTTTTTTTACAGCCATACCGATAAACAATTATATACTATACTAGACAAGGCGGTGTAAATATTATGGATAACGGCATGGATAATATGCTTGATATGTATCTCTTTGAAACCAATTCCCTACTGGAGCAATTGGATGAACTCCTGATCGAAGCCGAAAAAGCAGGAGATTTTACGGTTGATGATGTGAATGAAATTTTTCGTATCATGCACACCGTTAAGGGTTCTTCTGCAATGATGGAGTTTAATTCCTTGATGCAAATCGCTCATCACATTGAAGATTTATTCTTTTTTATCCGTGAGAACGGTTTGGATTCACTTGAGAGTTCTCACAAAAGCACCCTTTTTGATTTAATGTTCCGCTCTACTGATTTGCTTCGTGCCGAAGTTTTAAAGGTTCAAAACAATGAGCCACTTAGTGATAATGTCGACAGTTTGACCGTGGAAATTAATAGTTTCCTGAAAAAAATCAGTAAGGATAATAAAGATACCCCAGCAGAAAACAAGAAGGGGGAAAAGCCAGCAGGAAAAGAAAAGACAACGCCGACAGCTTCTTCTCCCGTTGCAGAAGTGGATCTGGACGAAGTCCGCATGGATCTTGCAGAATGTCCGGATGACAATGCCGCTTATTTTCTCCGCATCTTTTTTGATGAAGGCTGCGGAATGGAGAATCTCCGCGCATTTATGCTCATCTGTTCATTAAAGGAATCCAGCCTGGAATTCAATTTCTATCCCAGTGATGTGGAAACCAACAGTCAGAGCTGTACATTCATTGTTGAAAAGGGATTTTATCTCGCTCTTGACTCCCGCGAGACTGCAGATCTTGCAATTTCACTGATCAACAACATGAATAACCTCCGCTCTTATGAGCTGATTCAGAATGTACGGGCAAAGAGTGCCGTTGCAGAAAAGACTGTAGAAGCAGCCTCTGCACCTGTTAGCCAGGAAAGTGCCGCACCTGCAAGCGCACCTGTCGCAAACACCGGACATCAGATGCCAAGCAAACAGAACCTGATCAGTGTTAACTTAGCAAAGCTTGACAATCTGGTTGCTATTGTAGGTGAGATTGTTATAACTGAATCCATGGTGACTTCTTCACCTGAAATCCAGAATATGAAGAATCTGGATAGTTTCTTAAAGGCAACCAGACAGCTTCGCAAGCTGACTGATGATCTGCAGGATATCGTTATGTCTCTTCGCATGGTTCCAGTTTCCGGCGTGTTCCAGAAGATGAACCGTATTGTCAGAGATATGAAGCAGAAACTGAAAAAGGATGTTCGGTTGACAATCGTTGGTGAGAATACAGAAGTTGATAAATCCATCGTGGACAGCATCGGTGATCCGATCATGCATATTGTGCGTAACTCCATGGACCATGGAATTGAAGAGACTGCCGACGACCGGATTAGAGTCGGTAAAAATCCTCAGGGCGAGATTATTCTTTCTGCCAGCCATACCACCAATGAAGTTATTATCTCAATACGTGATGATGGACGTGGTGTAAATTCTGCCGGTGTCCTTGCAAAGGCAAAGAGAAACGGAATTCTTACCAAGCCGGAAAGTGAATACACCCAGAAGGAGATTCTTTCTCTCCTCTTAGCCCCAGGCTTCTCCACCAACGAAACTGTCACTGAGTTTTCGGGCCGTGGCGTAGGAATGGATGTTGTTAAGAAAAACGTGGAAGCCATCGGCGGTACCATTACCATTACAAGTGAGCTTGGAAAAGGAATGTGCACAACCTTAAAGATTCCTCTTACCATGGCAATTGTTGACGGTATGGAGATATCGGTAGGCAAATCTGTATTTACTATACCGATTGCTAATATCCGCCAGTCATTCAAGGTGAAAAACGATGAAGTTATTTATGATACAGAAGGAAATGAAATCATCAGATGCATGAATCAGTTCTATCCTATTATCCGCATTCACAGACTTTACAATATTGAGACAGAAGTAACCAATATTGAAGACGGTATTCTGGTGTGGGTTGAATCCGGTGATAAATCCTATTGCCTTTTCGTAGATGATCTTCTCGGTGAACAGCAGGTTGTAGTAAAGCCTCTTCCGGTATACTTAAACAGCTTTAACATCAAAGATTCCGGTATCAGCGGATGTACCATACTTGGTGACGGCAATATCAGCATCATATTAGACGTTTTAAATCTGTATGCTGCAGCTCATAATTAATTTTAATTAGAAATGGAGGAATACAAATGTCAGCAGAAAGTACTAAAACAGCTATGGACGGTGCAAATAATTTTACACATGACGATTTTATTTCTGACGCAATGGAAGCCATGGAGCGTTATCTCACCTTTCGCACCGATAATTTAATTTTTGGTGTAAGCACAAACTATATAATAGAAATTATTACCAACCATGTCATTACTGCCATGCCCATGATGCCAGGCTATGTAAAGGGTATTATCAATTTAAGAGGTCAGATCGTGCCAATAATTGATATACGGCTGAGACTGGGAAAACCTGCAATCGAATATACAAGCACTACCTGTGTTATTGTATTAAATGTTGATTCTGTTTTTATCGGCATTATTGTAGATGCAGTGGAGCAGGTTCTGGATATTGATTATTCCAGAATATCCTCAGTTCCTGCAAGCAATCGGGAAGAACTGGTCAGTGGTATGATTTCCATGCCGGACAACAAGGTTGTTCTGCTTATGGATTGCGAAACATTAGTTAATAACTCATAAAGGACGGCTATCTATGTTAACACTCTCACAGCAAGACTTCACACGGCTGGTTCAGTTTGTGAAAAAAAATTACGGGATCGATCTTTCTAAAAAGATGCAA
>JAQSYE010000263.1 GCA_029256305.1 Lacrimispora sp.
AGTATGCATAAAAATATCCGAAGAGGGTGCATATCGGGTATATGATGAGTTTGATGAAATGGATGTCTTGAGGAATGGAGACGGATCGTTTACTGTTACAGCCTCCTTACCTGAAAATGAATGGCTGATCAGATATATTCTGTCTTTTGGCGCTGATGCTGAAGTGCTAAGCCCACAGTATATACGCGATAGGCTTAAGTGTGAATTAAATAAAATAACCGTTAAATATCAAAGATAACCTGACACGATGTTGTCAGGTTATCTTTGATACTATGGAAATGTAAAGTTAATTACCCAATTCATAAGAAGGAGGACTATTCATGGAGAATTTCAATCATATAAAGATTGATCCCGAGGAACTTGCCGGAAAGCGTGTTCTTGTAACGGGAGGCACGAAGGGCGGAATGGGAGAAGCAATTGTAAAACGCCTTACAAAGGCTGGGGCTATCGTCATCACGACAGCACGAACCACCCCGGATGAATTAAAAGAGTCAAAATTATTTATACAGGCCGATATCAGCACAGCCGATGGCACGGCAAAGATTGTAGACTATATACTTGAACACTTTGGTGGCGTCGATATTCTTGTCAATAATGTTGGAGGCTCTTCAACTCCCACCGGCGGCGTTCTTAAGCAAACCGACGCAGACTGGCAGCGGACCTTTGATACCAATTTAATTGCAGCGGTCAGGCTGGACCGTGGATTGCTGCCGCCGATGTTGAAACAAGGTAGTGGTGTTATCATTCATATTACATCCATTCAGCGTCGATTTCCTGGTGAAAATACTATGGCATACTCTGCAGCTAAAGCAGCGCTTGCAAATTATAGCAAAGCGCTTGCAACGGAGCTTGCGCCTAAGGGCATTCGTGTTAATAGCATTGCGCCCGGGTTTACGGAAACCAAAGCGGCAGAAAGACTTATTGAGCGGATGGTACAGGAACGCGGAGGTACCTATGATGATGCCAGGCAATCCTTGATGGACTCCTTGGGCGGCATTCCAATCGGCCGTACGGCACGCCCGGAGGAAGTGGCAGAACTGGTTGCTTTTCTGGTATCTGACCGTGCTTCGTACATTGTTGGTGCTGAACATACCATTGACGGCGGGATTATCCGCACTTTATAAAGGAGAAGAATAATTATGATGAACAATAGATTTCAATTGCCGAAAACCATTGAGACACACTTTCTCGCGACAAATACAGAAGATCCCGCGTTATTCCTTTCGATTTTTGCCGAGCATGCAGTGGTCTTTGATGGCGGTAAAGAATATCACGATAAAGACGCAATTAAGGCGTGGAGTGACCTCAACTATTTTAATGTACATCTGAGACTGGAGGTCACAAATGCTGTTCAAAATGCTGAAGAGATCGTGGTTACAGCAAAATGCGACGGTGACTACAACAAGGCTGGTCTGCCCGACCCGCTGTATCTTGATTTTCACTTTATGATGGATGGTGATAAAGTCATACGCCTTTACAATGTTCTTTCTTCTAATAGCAGGGCAATTCCATTGCCACAGATTATTGCATCCTATTATCATGCCTCAGATATCTATGATGCCGACCTGCTTGCCGGTTGTTTCGCGGAGGATGCCATATTGGCTGACGAGGGAAAAGAACATTATGGCCCCGAAGCAATCAGTGGGCATATTCTTAAGGAAAACAGGGGCGCTAAAGTTATGACTGAAATTACTGACTGTGCGGAGAAAAACGGCGAAACGGTTGTCACTGCCATTATTTCCGGTAATTTCGGCGGCAGTCCGATTTCGCTGGATTTCCACTTCACACTTAATAACGAGAAAATTAAAGCCTTGAATATCGTAGTAAGTACTTAATAGAAAAGTATTTCCCACAAATTACCGGATATTTCCATTAAAATAATTTATGTCCGTCTAAAATATTAATACCAAGCTCTTTTGCTATACCTGTTTGCTTAAATGGATTTATTTTTTCTACTATTCCCTCACGCTTAAAAAGTGAGCCGGTATTTTTGAACCAAAATGTTATATTTGCTTTCACGCATTGTTCACGAATATTAAGAACCCATTCATAGTCACATTCACGGGCATCCCGTCCACTTTCACCACCAACTGTAACATGTTCCATTCCATAAAGGTACGGTGTTAAATCTATCTTTTCTAAAAGCGGTGCACAGGCGATAAAGCGCCGCTTTATCGGATAGGATAGAAACAACGGAAGCCGGTAATCCGCTAGTTCCTGATTTTCTACAGTACATCCGATATTTACATTGTCATAGCCCGTGCCCCAATCAGCTGGCAGTGATACAAGGAAACGGTCTATCCGTTTTGTCAAAATCAAAAAATCAATGTCGGTTCTTTCTTTGATGATGGCCCACGCAGTCTTACGCCATTCATCTGCTTCGGGAAGAAAAAAATCAGTTGCAAAGCAGGTTGCAAGAATTTTATTCCCTTTTATGTTATATTCTCCTTTCGCATTTTTTCTTATGGGCCAATCGAATTTATCTGTTTTTTGTATCGTATTTTGGCCATAATGCTTCGCATGCGGTCCGTAAAAATAACAATTTATGCAACCATCACTTGCTTTATAACAACCTGTCCACGGTTCCCAATTCATAAGCCTCCTCCTTTTATCCCTGCTTTGGGATTATACTCATAGTTTCCAGAATATTAATCCTGAATTATTCACCACAAGCGTGTTTTTGATTATAACATAACATAGATAGCAGATTTTGTTAATAGGATCTGTAAGCTCTGGTAATAATAAAAAGCATCAACTTCGACAAAAGGAATTTATAATGCGAGATAAAATAGTCAGTAAAAAAAACCAGATAAGAAGTATCTTATTCATGACCTGCTTAATGGCAGTAACCATTTCAGTTCTATTAAAAGAGTATTCCATTGGGGAATTAATGAAAGCAGCCGGGAGTGTGCATTTTTTATACCTTATTACCGGAATTGCATTTATGTTTTATTCTGCCGCGTGTCAGGCCATGAATTTTTATATGATTATGCATCGATTAAGTCAGGATGTTTCATATAAAAATTGTATTGATTATACGTACATTGGAAATTATTTTAGTGCCATAACACCGGGAGCGTGTGGAGGGCAGCCTGCACAGATGTATTACATGAATAAAGATAAAATCTATGTTGATATCTCTGCCATCACAATATTTCTTATGGTTTTTGTCAGCCAGATTGTGGTTGTCTTAATGGGCGGAGTATTTACGGTGTTACGATTTAATATATTAGCTAAGTCCGCACACTGGTTTATCTGGCTGTTAATTGCAGGAGCCTGTGTTATGCTTTTACTGACGGTTGCTTTATCAGTATTGATGTTTTCAAGAGTAATCATACCTTTTCTGTTAGACCTGGTATTAAAATTTGGCAAAAAATTTCACTTGTTTAAAAAGCCGGGAGAAATAAAAGAAAAGTTTGACCTTTTAATAATCTCTTACCGTGAAAAGTCAAGACTGATTATAAAAAACCCGGATTTGTTTATAAGGGTATTTGTGGTCACTGTATTTCAATGGTTTGCATACTGCCTTGTATCATTTCTTGTTTATTTAAGTTTCGGTTACAGAAAGAATGATTTCCTTGATCTGATGGCAGGTCAGTCATTTATCAATATTGCAGTCGCAGCAGTCCCCCTCCCGGGTTCGGTAGGAATTGCAGAAAAAGCATATTTAAATGTGTTCGGTCAGTTTTATCCCAGTGAACAGCTTCCCTCCGCTATGATTTTAAGCAGAATTATTAATTTTTATTTTCCGTTATTAATCAGCTATGTTGTATATGCTTTTGCACATCATAGAATTATGAAGGAACAAAGGCGCTTCAGTCAAATCAGCCATGAGTCACCTCAAAGCAAAGAATGACAGGAACATGATTTCGATTATGTGTATTCTTGATTTGGAGGTGTAAGTATAGAATTATCAATAGTCCCCTTGTTGGTGAGTGGGACAATGCCAAACATGCAGAACACTTGTTGAAGCAATAATGAAACAAGGGCAACACCATGTGTGTATGAAATGAAAAATATGGGTTTAGCCTGTGAAATAATAAAAAGCAGGTTAAAACCCATATTTTTTTGCAAGAAGTGTATGAGTGCTGATTGATGATGCGGCTTTTACTTAGTATCGGAATGGCAGGCTGTAATAAAAGGAGGGACTTGCATTTCACCGTTAGATAAGCCCCTGCATATAATAATTATACGCCTAATTATGATTAAAGGAGGCGGGGTAATATGGCAGTGTTTGATGTTACTCCTCTTACAAACATTACGTGTACTAAACTGGCGTTATTGTAACAATATCAGGAAAGGGGGGCACATGTATGGATTCTTTAGCTGAAAAGATTATAAAGGAAATTGAGGCAAAAAGGGAACTGATTGCCCAGGCAGAAGCGGTTATGAAAAATCATCCCGAAAACCAGGAACAGACGCAGGAGTTTGTACTTGGGATAATCAAGGAACAATTATCGAAACTTAAGGAGTATCAGCAAAATCTGGAATCTGTGGTGGCTTCATTATCGGATAAGACGAAAGAGCAGTAAGACAGCTGTTTATGGACAAAGGTGTCACATATATAAATCAGGTGTTCTCACAATAAATATTGAGGACACCTGATTATTTCGTACACCAAATGCTAGGTGCCTGACAATTTAATATGATAATATGAATACCAAGGAGGTGGACTGATGGAATGGCTTGACAGAATGAACAATGCTTTAGACTATATTGAATTAAATCTAACGAATGATATTTCCTATGACAAACTGGCGCAGATTGCATGTTGTTCGACATATCATTTTCAAAGAATGTTCTCATTCATTACAGGTGTGCCGCTATCGGA
>JAQSYE010000031.1 GCA_029256305.1 Lacrimispora sp.
ACTTACACATAAAACGCCATATCCCAGTTCGGGATTTGGATACTGGGTAATTCCAGGAAGCTTTCTCGCCCCACGAATCAGATAAGCTTTTATTTTTTCCCCGAAAAGAAACGGATCTCTTCCATCCACAATTCCCCATTCCATGAGAAGAGCTGAGCTGCCAGTGACAAAAGGTGTCGCAAACGAGGTTCCTGTAACCGTATCATATCCGCCTCCTGCACGCGCAGCAACGATGCCTACTCCTGGTGCAGCCAGATCAGGCTTTACCTGATTTGTTCTTCTTGTGTAACCTCTTCCCGAAAAATCGGCGTAAGACTGATACGTATCATCATAAGCTCCTACCGAAATAACTTTTGAAGCTGTTGAAGGGATTGTCAGTGTCGTTTCCGGTGTAGCCCTTAAAAAGCGGGTGGACTGGTTTAACACACCAGAAGAGGGAAGCCACAGATCATATTTCCCCTCCACAATCTGTCTGGGAGTCAGCCTGAATTTCCAGATTCCACTGTCAATATACGTATCCGCAGGAAGAAAGTCTAAATAAATCTCCTGTGCCACACTGTATGGTCCCGGTTTTCCATAATACAAAAGAATCTGGGTGTTTCCATATCTGATGGTCTGTGGTCCCAGTCTGCTGCTAATTGGGCCAATTACTTCCCCAGAAGGGGTAATAATGCTGATATCAAACAAATCCGCATAAGATTTCCACAGCTGAACGCTGAAGCTCTGCTGAAAATTTCCCACACTAAGTTCTATTTCCTGAGGGCTTGCCATGGTTAGTGTCCCTGATATATGTCCGGCACCAACCCCTTCATTGCCCGTACCAACCACAATTACAGTCTTTCCATAATTGGAGATGTCATCAAGAAATGTTTCCAGCAGACTGGTCCCGTCATGGGATCCATAGGTATTGCCAAAACTCAAATTAACAGCAACCGGCATCTGCAAATCCACGGCTTCCTTTACTGCAAAATTAACTGCCCGCATCAGTTCCGTTGTCCTTGGAAACCCGTCCGCCTGGGGCACTCCCAGTTTCACCACCAAAAGAGGGCTTTCATATGCAACACCTCTGTACTGGCCCCGATTTTCCCTGCCGTTTCCTGCCGCAATGGAGGCCACTGCAGTTCCGTGTCCGGTGATATCAACAGACGGAACCAATTTATTCGCCTCCGCTCTGCTTCCTGTTGCCAGGGCCGCATCAATTTCCTCCTTTGTGAATACTCTGTCAATGGTCTGATCCCATAACTTTACAATCCGGGTGGTTCCATCTGCGTTACGGAAATCATCATGATAATAATCAATTCCTGAATCAATAATAGCTACAAGAACACCTTTTCCCGTCAGATTATTGGTCCCTTGCTGGACCAAATTGACACAAGAGGCCGCCTTTGCCTGATTTATGGCAAAAAACAGCCTCTTTGGTTTCTCCACATATTCGATCTGAGGGAGATCACTTAACTGGTCAATCATGGATTCCGGTACGTTTAAGATGGCATACTCATTTATCATCTGCTCCACCTTTATTCCAACCTGGGTAAGACCGCTAATATCCCCGGAATGCTTTACAATTACATCCCACGTCTTTTCCAACGGATTATATCCTACATTTAAATTACCTGACTTTTCCCGCTCCTCAGGAGTGGCACTAAGGGCAAGATTCAGTAGATTTTCCAATTTTTGATCCTGCATATGACATCCTATGTTTTTTTTACATTGTACGCAGGAAAAGTCACTCTCATTCCTTTACACTGTCTGCTTCACAAACCCGGACCCCATGATAAAAGAACTGCAGGATGTCCTCATAGGATTTTCCTTCCTTTGCCATTGCCTGAGCTCCATTCTGGCTCATTCCCACTCCATGACCGAAGCCGCCGCCATAAATATGAAACGTAGTAATATTTTTATCATCGACTCCCTGATTTTCTATGGCCAGATAAGCGCTGGGAAGAGAATCAAAATTCTTCATCTGAGTTCCATCTTTTTTGGTTATAGACATATATTTATTGCCAAGCTTGGCTCTGACCTGTCCCTCGCCGCTTATTGTCATGACGCCTTCTGAACCCTCGACTCTTAACTTTTTTACGATACCGCCCACGCCTCGTTCAACCACTGTAATATTAAGGATTGAACCTACCTCTGTAATTTCTTCTTCCAGCTGCCGGTTGGTCACGGTCGTCTCCCACCGATACAGGGGAAATGTAGAGTCATAAGCCGGATAATCCTTATTCTTTATAAATTCTTCAAAATCAGAATTAGTGGACAGATTAAGCACAGCTCCTCCATCCTGAAGCAGACTTCCATCTAAATAAGGATACTGGGACGGATCTCCTCCCCATACGCTTCCATCTGTGGTATGACCGCAGGAAGTAGAAAAATAGAAAGCGGCAATGGGCGTATCTCCATAGAACAGCAGCTTGCCGTAAGTCTCCCGAACTGCATCCTCTGTTTTTGCAGCAGTAGGAAGGTTATTATATACCTGAAAACGAGTGCTGTCGTCCACATGGGCTCCATATTTGCTATAGGTATTGCTCTGGATCTGACGGTATGCATAAGTTCTAGCACACACCGCCTGTGCTTTCAGCGCTTCCTTTTCATAGCTGTCAGGCATCTCACTTGGCACGACTTTCGTTAAGTACTCCTCCAGATACAGTTCATTAATCAGCAGTAATCCGTCCGAATCCTTTCTGATCTCAATCGTTCCGTTATAAGAAGGCGTCCCATAGGAACGACTTATGGAATTCACCTCTATGGATCCACCTTTTTCAAGTGGAGCCGCCACAATTCTTCCACTTTTCAGCCTTTCATCTGACGGTTCAATGATCACTTCCGCTTTTGCCGGTACCTGAACGGTCGCTTTGTCATAGGTCAGGGTCATGCCTGTCTCGGAAGACAGTGTTACAGAAGGATGAAAAATTGACTGAAAATTCGTGTTCATCAAAAGTACCCGGATCGTCTTTGCATCAAATTCACGGACGAGCAAGGCTGCGCAGATCTTTCCATGGGCCACCACAAAATCCTGTATATCATATCCCACTAAAATATCGGAAATCGCCCGTTCTTCAAATTGTCCATATAAACGGTAGACTTTAAAATCCTTGTCAAACTTTAGTTTTCCATAGTTCTCAATCTCTATATAAGAATCGGTAATAGCAAGTACCTTTCCTGATATTCTCTTTTTCTTCAGCGTTACCTTTTCTAATTCCCCCCGTTTAAGACTTAAATCTGCCAGATTATTAACAAGATCCTCTGTCTGTCCCAAAGATGTATCCAAAGGAAACGTTCTGATGATAGAACCAAAGTGCACCTGGAATGTCTGATTCTCTCCAGCAGTCAGCCAGACATTCTTGTATGTAACAGAATCACTTATCACTTCTTTTAATGCAATAATCTCGCTGCCCTTCACAAGAATCTTTATCTCCCAGTCAATATAAGAATCCAGACTGATTCCTTCAAACCCAAACGTACCTTCACTGGTATATGCAGTCCAGGAGGAAGAAGGGCTTATGTTAGAAGGCGTTCCATAAAGAAGTACATCCATTGTTTTTATCTGATCTTCTTTATCAAGCGCTTTTTTCAAATCTTCAAACAGATACCACCATTCATCAGCAGTTATATGTTTATTCTTATTTTTTCTTCCTGTATGAATGCTCTTTCCTGCACCAGGGGCCAGCGCTTCTGCCAGGCTTTCTGCTTCCTGATAAGTCAAAAGACCTTGTGCAGTTTCCTTGTTAGCAGGCATAAGCCCGGTATCAAGATAATTATTGGCATATAAATAATCCATATATTTCGCATACCAGAGACTCTGATCCTGTTTGGAAAAATATTGCTGTTTTTGATTCTCCGGCATTTTTTCCAAGCTTTCTCTGTCTGTAAGAAGGAGAGCTGCTGACTTAAATGCCAGCCCCCTTGAGATCCCCTCCGGTTCCGGCTCATTCATCAGAATAATGAGAATGAGTAATATAACCAGAAGAGGAATACCGACGACAAACCCGATCAATGACTTTTTATTCATGCGCTCCTCTTATCTCATATATGTTTTCTTCTCTTCTTCAATCCGATCTAAATTTAAATAATCTGTCGTCTTTAAAGAGAGGTCTTTCTTTGACAGCGACCGGTTCACCAGTCTGGTAATCACACTGTAAATCACGGCAAACGTAGGTACTGCAATAATCATTCCCACAAATCCGAATAATCCCCCAAACAAAAGAATCGAAAACAGCACCCAGAAGCTAGGCAGTCCAGTCGATTCTCCAAGAATCTTAGGTCCAAGAATATTCCCATCAAACTGCTGAAGCAGTAAAATAAAAATCAGGAAGTAAAGACACTTTACAGGGCTGACTAGCAGTATTAAGAATGCACTGGGAACCGCCCCAATGAAGGGACCGAAAAACGGTATTATATTGGTTACTCCCACAATTACGCTTACTAACAGTACATAGGGCATCTTCATGGCATTCAGCAACACAAAACACATAATTCCGATAATCAAGGAATCCAAAAGCTTTCCGGTTATAAACCCTCCAAAAATCCGGTGTACAAAACGGACCTCCTCAATTGCCTGATTTGCTGCTTTTAAAGAAAAAATACTGTAAATAATCTTTTTCCCCTGAGCAGAAAGAGTCTCTTTGATATTAAGAATATATACCATTACAATCACACCGATTAAAATATTCTTAAAAACCAGTACCACACTTAAAAGACCGCTGGATAAACTGCCAATTAAGGAAGACATATTCGGAACCAGATCCGTAGTCATCCAGTTCTGGAGCCGACCGGCAACCTGATCATAGATAGGGATTATGGCCTTTTCAAAAGACGGGTTAGCCTGAAATAGCTTTTGAAGCCCCTGTGCAATATTGTTGATGTTCTCTCCGAAATTATCCTGTATTCCCATAATGCTTGTATAAATTTCGGGTATAATCATTGAGAAAAGCCCTATGACAATTACAAACAAAAAGCTCAGGCTGACCAGGGTAGCCAATGCCCTTGAAATGGACCGAACTGTTTTTTTGTTGCGAAACATCCCACTTAGAAAGCGGGCTGCAATATCTCTTGTTTTGTTATAAACCGGCAATAAAAGATATGCCAGCACTGCTCCATAAATGACAGGCATTAATATTTCTGCAATCAAACCTATCGTACCCTTTACTGATTCAAATCGGGAAAGAAAAAAGGCAAATGCGATGCTTAGTGCGATTACTGCAAGGGCAGTTACTCCCCAGCAAACGTAACTGCGATACTTAAAATCCTTCATGTTCATCTCCTATGTGGTTGCAATTAATAAATGTCTTACCATACTTTACCATATTTTACCATAAAGTTAAAGCAGCGATTTCTCGCTGCTTTTTTTCTTTTGTAACCCCAAAATGCCGGTTCTTACTTATTGACGCCTAGCTAAGCTAGGTGGGCAACCTCACTTAAGCATCTGCCTTCCACTACGATGGAGGCTTGACATCCGCCTAAAAATATTGGAATCCCTAATGTCATAATGTAGGTTCAAAAAAGGTAAGATTATCGTACATCTCAGGAATTACAGTCTCTATTTTCTATGGCTTCAGTATACAACAATTCCAGAAAATTTTCAAGTTCCTTTTCTTGTCAGTTTTATTTCTGATCAGAAAACAATATTCTTACCGCAAAGGAGTCTTCCGTGTTCCACATATAAATCCAGTAGATTTAACAGGGAATCACAGGATTCTTCCTGAATAATCAGTTCAACCGCTTCAGCAGTTACCAGGGAAAGAACAGATAAAAGTGATTTTGCATTCACGATACAGTCTCCCTCCACCAATTCCATCTTTTCTTTACGCTTACCGGCTATGGTCACAAATTCCAATATGGAGTCCATGCCCCAGAAACCGATCCTAACCTTTTTCATCTGCTGTAATCCTCCTGATTCTTCTTGCGTCTAATACAATCCGTTATCCAGATTTCCCAGTCTGTATACCTGATATTCTTTCTCAAAAATATAACCAAGCTTTTCCGCCAGTCCGGCGGCAGGAATGTTGTCCGCATCCCAGGTTGGAAAAATCTCCTGCTTTAAACAGGATAAGATTAATTCTGCACTGCATGCCAAAGCAAGTCCCCGTCGCTTATATTCCTTGTGTGTCGCAACTTTTACCACAATCTTCTCTTCACTGATCTTATATGCGGAACAACCGGAAATCAGTCTTTCACCATCCAGCGCCGCAAATCCAAATCCACAATGAATAAAATCTTCCTGTGTCTCAAAATTAGAACAAATCTCCCTGCTCCACTCTGAATTCATCGCTTTCTCGTAAAGCCCCTGATCAATTTTTCTAATTTGAATTCCATCAGGAATAGAGTTCAAATAATTGTTCAGTGCCTCTTTGGAGAAATAGTTTTCGTCTGTTTTCATAGCATAACGGGACATAATCCGGCAATTGCCCCCGAACGTTTCTTCCAGCCATTCAGACCAACGTTCGTCGCAGGGGGTAATAAAACCCTGGCTGCAGTTGTTGATCAGAAGCTCCCTGAGTTCAAGAGCCAACTCTCCCTTGGGGCAAATCCCAGTCAGATATACAAAATTACCCGAATGAATCAAACAAAAGGACGGATTATCCCGCTGCGGGACCCAGACTTTACCCATTCGCCCTTCTGCAGTAACAGAGGGTATCACATCTCCGCTCATGCTGCATAGTTCTCTGACAATCTGTCTCTCATCTCTTTCTAATTCAATCACAATAATTCTCCTTCCGCTCGTGCTTCGTCTGCCAAATTCCGATATCAAAAGGACTATTTCCTGTTAAAGCCATAGTATAGCACACTAGAAAAGATTCTGCAAATCAAAAATTGATTCTGCCAAAAAATCTGCTCCTGCCTCTAAAAGCTCCTGTCTGTTCCCATAACCATACAATACCCCGACCGAGTCCATTCCAAACTCTTTTGCTCCCAAAATGTCATGTTTTCTGTCACCGATCATCACTGTCCTTGATAGATCACTGATTGCGCATGTATCAAGCACATAGTGGATGACATCCGCTTTTCTTACACGGATCTCTTCAAAATCCGCTCCTCCCATAAACTCAAAATAAGAATCCAGTTCAAAATGCTCTAGTATTTTTCTTACAAAAACTTCAGGTTTTGAAGAGGCAACATAAAGTTTCTTACCTGATTTCACAAGCGCCTTTAAAACTTCTGCAGTTCCCTCGTATACTTTATTCTCGAATATTCCCCTGGCAGAAAAATACTCCCGAAAGATCCCCACGGCTTTTTGTGCATCGTCTTCTGAAAATCCATAGTATTCCATAAAGCTTTCCTTTAACGGCGGTCCGATAAAGCAGCATAATTCATCAAGATTTTCTGTATTAATTCCAAAAGCATTAAGAGCATGCCGGACAGATTTTGTAATCCCCTCTTTTGGATCGGTCAGCGTTCCATCTAAATCAAACAGCAAATAATCTTTTTTCATAACATCTCCTTTACTGACTTTAAAAACAGAGACGAAAAGGTTACCCTCTCCGTCTCTGTAAAATTACTTCAATTGATTAACAATCTTCTGAATCGCCTCTAACGCATCATCCGGAAGCTTGTCATAGCCTTCTTTCACAACTGCCATATTGGCAACAAATTTAACTCGATCTTCCATGCGGGCCTTTAACTGCTCTGCATATTCCGGATCATTCAGGTCAGGAACAAATCCTTCCCATTCAAAGATTTCAATATCTGTAAATGGTCCCCACTGTTTAAATTCGGCCTTCTTATCTACAATTGCTTCCAGAATTCCAAGTGTATCCTTAGGCTGAACTTTCTTGCCCATAAAATCGCCTGTATTAATAATATAACAGTCTACATTCTTCTCTTCCACTAATTTTTTGAATTTTTCATAATCATTAACAAGAGGATAGGTTCTGAATGGATTTGCATAAGGAACAACTACCAGCGCATTCGGATCTGCTCCCGGAGCGAGTCTCTCTGCAGAGGATCTCTTTGTCGCAAGAGTGGCTCCCATAACAGATGCAAGAGAAGCTCCTTTTAATCTTACAATTGGAGGAATGGTAGGATCCTTCATAATCCAGTAAATTGCATTGACTGGAGATTCGATCTTATCCACTCGGTTTGGTGACCATAATTTTGATTTGATTGCACGGCCATTACCGTTTCTGATATCTTCTGTAACCAGCTGAATCTTTCCGTCTTCATCTAAGGTACAGGAGCAGTTCTGGGCAGTCAGTAAATATTTGTTGTCCTCACAGCCGGTAGGATAATCCTGTGTCTTATCAAAGTATGTAGGTTCTATTGCCACAGATGAGCAGGTATCGGTGTTAATGATAAATGCATCATCGTGAAGTACGGTAACACCGTATTTGCCGCCGTGTTTTGCATGAGTAATGGTGGACTTGCCGGATCCGGACAAACCGAATACTGATGCAACATATTTGGAGCCATCAGAAAGGGTATATTCCTTCTGTCCGCCGTGGCAGGAAGCGTAGCCGTTACGGTTGGCAAGTGCCCATACCATAGTAAGCGTACCTTTCTTATGCTCTCCAAAATATCTCATACCGAGAATTGCAGCGCAGTTTTGTTCTGTGTTAAAATAACATAAACATTTAGGATCGCTTAAGCAGGACAGATCTACACCAGGACGATCGGAACCGTTCCACTGCGGATCAGAGAATATATAGATATCAGGCTCTTTTCCATCCCCTACCGGTTTAGAAGCCTTATACATATTGACATACTGATCAGACATATACTGGAAATTCAGCATCCAGTTATATAAGATGTTCTCCTCTCCTTCGGGAATGAGAAGGTGTGCTTTCACCATATACTCTGGATCAAGGCCAGCGTAAACCTCTGCATGATACATGGTCTTCCACCGTGTTTCATAAACTGCATCCATAACAACTTTGTCAAGAGCTGGACAGTTTACTCCGGGTTCACCAGCAATTCTTCTGGCGGTTGCATAACGTCCAGTAATTGCACCATCATTAAACAAAAGTACTTTCGCATCCTTATCCAGACCGAATTCTTCTCCTCTATAAACTGGCATATCTGTGACGATCGTTCCTGGTGAGTTTTTTGCCAATTCATATGCTTCACGAAGCGTATTCACTTTAATAACATTATTCCCATAGAACGGTGCCTCGATAATTGAACGTGTCGTTGCAAAGCCAGGTTTTCCTTTTCCAATCTCATTAATTGGGTAATAAGCTTTTGTTGACATATAAAAATCCTCCTTATAAAATTCAAATTTGCTATTATTATCTCATTTCGTTAAGAAAAAGTCAATATTTTCTATTGCATTTTCCACAAAAATTGTTTATATTTAATGTGCATTATGCATCATGTATACAATAACTAGAAAGAAGGTCAAATATGATACACATTTCCAAAGATGGCACCGGAGATTTTGAAAGCATACAAAAAGCTCTTGATTCATTGCCAAAGAATAGCACTGCCCAACAGATTCTTTACATCCACAATGGCATTTATGAGGAGCAAATCACCATCACAACCCCTCACGTAACCTTTCTTGGCGAGGATAAAGACAATACCATTCTATCCTATGGCTTATATGCCCATATGCTTATGGAAGACGGCATGAAGCGCGGAACGTTCCGAACCTATTCCTGCTTAATCGATACTTATGATTTTGCAGCAAAGAATATTACTTTTGAAAACAGCGCTGGAAAAGGGATTGATATGGGACAGGCCCTGGCTGTGTATGCCGATGGCGATCGTCTCTCCTTTGAAAACTGCCGTTTTCTTGGCAATCAGGATACCCTTTTTACAGGGCCCCTGCCACCAAAGGAAATTGAGCCAAACGGATTTATCGGACCAAAACAGAATGCTCCTCGGATCAATGGAAGGCATTATTATAAAGACTGTTATCTGGAGGGAGATATTGATTTCATTTTCGGAAGCGCTACTGCCTACTTTGAGAACTGCACTTTCTTCTCCAAATATACAGGAAAGGAAATTAGCAGCTATGTAACAGCCGCATCAACTCCAGAAGGTCAGGAATACGGCTACGTAATGAAAAACTGCCGTTTTGAAGGCAACTGCCCGACGGATAATGCTTATTTAGGGCGACCATGGAGAGAATATGCAAAAACTGTTTTAATCAACTGCTATATCGGCGATCACATCTGTAAGGAAGGCTGGCATGACTGGAATAAAGAGGGTGCTCACAAGAATTCCTTTTATGCCGAATACGGAAGCTTCGGTCCCAAAGGGGATATGGAGAACAGACCTGACTGGATTTACAGACTGAAGGAAGCTGATCTTTTAAAATACTCAAAGGAAGCCATACTATCCGGATCTGACGGTTGGAAACTGTAAAAAACGGGATTCTGTTCCTTATGCAAGAACAGAATCCCGTTTTTTAATTTTCTTTGATTTTAACAATTACTTTCTTAATGGGAGCCAGTTCCCCGGCTGCAGCCTTAGGCTTGTGGCCATCCCAGGGATTAAATATCATATATTCTCCAGACTTTACTACCGCTCTTAAACCTGGATTTTCATTGTCGTAAAATACAACATCTTTTTCATCGTTATATGGTACTTTTTCATTCAGTTCATCAATCCTTGCATAAGTCATGGTTTCAGAACCGGAAATTACATACTGAATATCTGTATAATTATGGTGAACTTCATATTTCGCTTCTTCCCATGGAATTGTTGTATATTCTACTACATTGGCAAATACATTCTTGCCGTCAATCTCATATTTACCTGGCTCCAATTTCTCCAGATCAGTATTCTTAAGAAAATCCACTGCCTTAGCATATCGGCCTTCCACACCAAGGTTTCTGTAAAAATCAAGGTTTTTTGCTGTGTCAAAAATCATATGACTACTCTCCTTTTATGTATCAGTATAGTTATAACAGCGGATGGAAACTCCTGTTATTAAACTATAGTATACACCAAAAGCAGAATATTTAACAATGTTTTTATTTAAAAAATTCATGGTTCCCGTGCTGAAACAGATAGGTCAAATGGGAATCGAACCAGCTTATCGCTCCGCTCCTTGAGCCCCTTCGATTCATAAAATACAAAGCTCCGTTTGAATAATCTTCACCTTCCAGTGCCCTGTTCACACACTCAATGGTAGTGTTGGTAACTTTTACGGAATTAATGCTTCCATTGGATACCGGAGAAAACTGGGTGGGTGAATAAACAACTCCTTTCACCGTACTTGGAAATTTTCCGCTTTTTACACGGTTTAAAATCACATTTGCTACAAGAATCTTCCCTTCATTATCGCAGATTCCAGCTTCTGCCTGCACAATCTTTAATAAGACATTATAGTCTTCATCCGATAGAGACGTGGCATGAACTGCTTTTTCCTCTTCTGCTTTTTTAGCCGCTTCTTCTTCCGCTTTTTCTGCCTGTTGTGCTTCCTCCGCGGCTTTTTGTGCCTGCCTTTTTGCTTCCTCCTCCAGTGCAATCTGTTCATTTATGCGCTGGATTCTGGTAAAGGATTCTTCTTCCAGTTCCTGCTTTTGTATGACTTCTTTTTCCAACAGATTTCCAGCCAGTAGCTGAGCTTGCATCTTGGGATCGGTAAGGTTAATTTGTACTTTTGCTTGTGAGGCTGTTTCCTCTTCTTCAGCGTTTTCATCATCTGTAGCGTCTTCTAAAGCCCGTGTTTCTGCAAATGCCGTTAATGCATTTTTTCCGTTGCTTCCAAAACCTGTGGAAGTAAAAGCAATCACTGTTATTACTGCGGCACCTGCCATAAAAACTGCTGATGAACGATACATTCGCTTCGTAACCTTTACGGACATTCCTCTAAAGAACTGACTAATCTGCTGAAGGATAGAGCGTAGTGTAAGCATAAATACTCCTCTTTCTCTAATCTCATTTGCCTGGGCTTCATATAAATCCGTACCCGTTTCTTTGTGTCGTCCGTAATTATAGAAGAATCCTGTTAAAAAAGTCAATGGCAATTTAACATTTTTGTGATAATTTAACTTCTTAATTTTTTACTGTTTTCATTCCTTTGTTAGTTATATACTATTTTTCCTTGTACTTGTGCGCTTTTTTTGTGTTAAATATGTGTTAACTTTTTACAATAGTGTTACATTTATGTTAATTATTTACCCCTCATGCTTTGGCTTGTATAACAAGTATTTTGTTTTATGTAAACTAATTCGGCATGAATGAAGCAAATTTGCCTTTTGTAAAGTCAGCCAGTCTCTTGGGTTCAATGACAATTTGCTGACCTCTTACACCTGCGCTGACTACAATTTCAGGATAATTCTCCGCGGTTATATCAATCCATGTAGGAAAGTGCTTTTTCATTCCCACAGGAGAACATCCCCCTCTGATATATCCGGTAACAGACAGTAAATCCTTCACGGATATCATTTCTACCTTTTTATCTCCTGTAAGCTTTGCTGTCTTTTTTAAATCCAGTTCGCCGTCTACAGGAATGCAGCAGACAAAATACCCGGTTTTTTCTCCTTTTAATACAAGAGTTTTAAATACACTTCCATGGTCAACGCCCAGCATATCGGCTGCATGACTACCTGATAAATCCTGTTCGTCAACGGTATATTCCCTGATATCATAGGCAATTCCTGCTTTGTCAAGCATTCTCATAGCATTCGTTTTAATCATATCTGATCACTCCTGTCTCCTTTTGTCTTTTCTAAAAAAATACCTTCCCATTGCATAATAGCAGGGGCAGACTTTTGTTCTGCCCCTTCTGTTTTTATTCTCTTACATCATAATAAGAAAAACTACCTTTGTCCAGTAAAAGCTACCTTGAACGTTTCTGTAATACCAATCTCTTACCTCCATATTTTTTCCTGCTTTACATTCCTATATTCCACCTGCTATAATACCAGTATATAGTATTGCGTATTATTATAATAAATAGTTATAAAATGAAAGGATTTTTAACATGGATCAGAATCTTTCCCAATATAAGATCTTTTATGAGGTAGCAAAAGCTGGTAATATTTCCAGGGCAGCAAAAGAACTTTTTATTAGTCAGCCGGCCATAAGCAAATCCATTAGCAAGCTGGAAGACAATTTAGGTGTGGCATTATTTACCCGTAATTCCAGAGGCGTCCAGCTTACGGAGGAGGGAAAACTCCTGTTCCATCACACAAAAGCCGCCTTTGAAGCGTTAAACAGAGGGGAGCTGGAGCTTAAAAGAGTAAAGGAATTTAATATTGGACACTTAAGAATCGGTGTCAGCAATACGCTGTGCAAATATATTCTTCTTCCTTATTTAAAGGGCTTTATTGAAAAGTATCCTCATATTAAAATCACAATTGAAAGCCAGTCAACCACTCACACGGTTGCTATGTTAGAACAACAGCAGATCGACTTTGGTTTGATTGCTGAGCCGTCCAACCGCCGTCCCCTTTTATTTAATCCTATCATGGAGATTCAGGACATCTTTGTATCTACAAGCTCCTACCTGGAAAATTTATATTTAAGAGAAGGTAAGAATGCTGATTTGTTTCAAACCGGAAACATTCTTTTATTGGATAAGAATAATATGACAAGGAAGTATATTGACGAATATTTGAATGAGAATCAGATAATTCCCAATCAACTTTTAGAGATTACCACTATGGATCTATTAATTGAATTCGCTAAAATCGGACTTGGGATTGGCTGTGTGATTAAAGAATTCGTTCAGGAAGAGCTGGACAAAAAAGAACTGATTGAAGTTCCTATGATATCTGGTATAAAGAAACGTACTGTAGGTTTCGCCTATAACCCTGGCTCTGTATCGACAGCAATGGAAATTTTCTTTGAAGCAATGCAAAAGGCGGGTATCAGAGGTTAAATGCTTTTCAAAAAGAGGCTGATGTAAAAGAAAAGCGTATTACCTTCCTTCTCTTTTACATCAGCCTTTATATGATACACTCAATCAATATATTTAGTTATCGATCAGCTTTCCGCCGTTGTTCCAGCTGTAAAGCTTACGCAGATCTGCTCCAACTTTCTCTAATTCATGGGATGCTTCTGCATTTCTCATGGCTTTGAAATGAGCACCGCCTACCTGGTTCTCAAGCAGCCAGTCCTTTGCAAAGGTGCCATCCTGAATATCTGTCAGTACCTTCTTCATTGCCTTCTTTGTTTCATCGGTAATGATCTTTGGTCCTGTAATATAATCTCCGTATTCAGCTGTATTAGAGATAGAATATCTCATTCCTGCAAAACCGCTTTCAAAGATCAGATCAACGATCAGCTTCATCTCGTGTACACACTCAAAATAAGCATTTTCTGGTGCATATCCTGCTTCAACCAATGTCTCAAATCCAGCTTTCATCAATGCGCATACACCACCGCATAATACAGCCTGCTCACCAAAAAGATCAGTTTCTGTTTCAACTCTAAAGGTTGTTTCCAAAACGCCTGCTCTTGCGCCGCCTATAGCAGATGCATAAGCCAAAGCCTTGTCCATCGCCTTACCAGTATAATCCTGATGAACTGCCACAAGACAAGGAGTTCCTCTTCCAACCAGATATTCATTACGAACCGTATGTCCAGGAGCTTTTGGAGCAATCATAGTAACATCAACATTCTTAGGAGGAACAATCTGTCCGAAGTGGATTGCAAAACCGTGAGCAAACATCAGCATGTCGCCATCTTTTAAGTTGGGTTCTACAGATTCCTTATACATAGCAGCCTGTTTCTCATCATTAATCAGAATCATGATGACATCTGCTTTTTTTGCTGCCTCAGCTGCAGTATAAACGGATAACCCCTGAGCCTCTGCTTTTGCCCAGGAACTACTTCCTTCGTAAAGTCCAATGATGACATCACATCCGGACTCCTTTAAATTAAGCGCATGGGCATGGCCCTGGCTTCCGTATCCAATTACTGCAATGGTCTTACCTTCTAATAAAGATAAGTTGCAGTCTTCCTGGTAGTAAATCTTTGCCATCTTTCTTTCCTCCTCATATACTGACTCATAATATATTTTGTTAAAGGAACTATGCCGACGACTCACTGTCCGCCTTTGGCAACACCTCTAGCTAACAAATCAAAACTCTCTATGGCAGATAGCGAATATCGTCGGATCCTCTGGAAAGTCCGGTCAGACCGGTCCTTGCTAACTCTAAAATCTCATAATCTCCAATGAGGTTAATGAGCGCATCCAGTTTTGACTGGTCGCCTGTCAGCATGACGGTTAAAGACTCTCTTCCCACATCAACGATGGTAGCTCTGAATATATCTGCAATGGCACTGATCGCCTGACGCTCACTGGCATTGGCACGAACCTTTACAAGAATAAGTTCACGGTAAACAGAATGCCCGGGCTTTAATTCTTTAATATCCCTGACATCTTCCAGCTTTCTCAATTGCTTTTCAATCTGATCCAAGATCTCCTGTTCGCCTACAGAAACCACTGTCATCCTCGAATATCTCTCATCCGCAGTTACTCCTACCGTAAGGCTCTCAATGTTATAGCCACGGCGGCTGAATAGTCCGGCTACACGGCTTAAAACGCCGGCAGTGTTATCAACCAACAATGATAATACGATTCTTTCCATCCATATCCCTGCCTTTTTGTATAATATTTAAATGATAACAATGTAACCGTTATTTGTCAACTAAATAAAAGGAATGTGTATTATAATCTGGGGTTATACCTATAGACATATTTGATCATTTTCTTCCATATCAATAACCGGATTCACATGAACCATGCAATGCTTTACATCAGGAAAGTGTTCTTCTATGCACAGATGCACCTTTTCTGCAATTTCATGTGACCTTACCAGTTCCAGTTTTCCTTCTGCTGCAATTTCAATATCCACATATACTTTTGCGCCAAACATCCTTGTTCTTATTTCATCAATCCGTTTCACTCCCATAACTGACATTGCAAATTCTCTCATCTTTTGGACCGTATCCTCATCACAGGATTTGTCAATCATTTTATCCATGGAATCACGGAATATATCAATTGCTGCCTTTCCAATAAAAATGCAGATTACGATACTGGCCAGAGGATCCAAGACCGGTAATCCCATTCTTGCACCTGCAATCCCGACCATAGCTCCCACGGACGACATAGCATCAGAGCGATGGTGCCAGGCATCTGCCATAACAGCACCTGAATTTATCTTTTTCGCTGCCGCTCTGGTATACCAGTACATCCATTCTTTTACCACAATAGATAGAACTGCTGCACACAAAGCCACCATACCCGGCATTACTGCCGCCTTTCCATTCTGACCTATAATGACTTTTACACCTGTTACGCCGATTGCAACTCCAGTTGCCATTAACAAAGATGCAAGTATGGCAGAAGCGACGCATTCCATTCGCTCGTGCCCGTATGGATGCTCCTTATCTGATTTCTTATCCGCCAGATGTACTCCGATCATAACAATAAATGTGCTGAATACATCAGAAGCAGAGTGAACCGAATCAGAAATCATTGCCCCGGAATGACCGAATATTCCCGCTACCAGCTTAAAAGCAGAAAGCAGTAAGTTTATTACTATGCTGATCACTGACACATGCATGGCAATGCTTTTTCCATCTTTTTCTTTCTTCGTTCTGATTATACGTTTCATAACAATTACCCCCTGGCAAGTCAGATTCCCCATATTCCTATAATCTTTCCTAACACCCATACATTTGCAGATAAAAAATGCACCTGTGGGACAATTAGAGTAAACTACTGTCCCACAGATGCCTTTAAGTCATCTGTTGTTGCACGAGGCAACCCGGCTTACAGCTTATAAAAGCTGATGCCTGCTCAGTTTGTACTGTAGCGTCAAATGCAGTGCAAAGAGTGTTATTCGTTATTACTAATACAGAGCGATCCAGTCAATCTGCTTTAAATACTTCTGATGAATGGGCTTCTGTAATAAGATATGAATGTCCCGGCGTAAAAGTTACTATATTACATGTAATCGACAATACAATAATCATAAGCATTAATTACAATGGTATTTCCATACTGGTCTTCTCTCTTAAAAGCATTTCCATAGTTGGCATGAATATGACCATGGAGAAAATATTTAGGAGAATACTTGTCCATCAGCGCCTTAAAGCAGGAAAATCCGCGATGTGGAAGATCAGGCAAATCATTGAGTTCAAAAGCAGGCGCATGTGTTACAAGTATATCGAACCCCTTATTTCTCCTTAACTTCCACCACATGCGCTTAATTCTCTGCTCCATTTTCTTTTCTGTAAACTGGTTGGGGGAACCCGGAATATATTCCATAGAACCACCCAGCCCCAAAATTCTTACTCCATTGAAGGTAACAATCTCATCCTCAATGCAGATACACCCCTCCGGAGGACATCTCTCATACTGACAATCATGGTTTCCCCTGACGTAATAGACTGGTGCGTGAGAGCAGGTGGCAAAAAACGTCAGATAATTTGCTCTCAAATCTCCACAGGAAATGATTAAATCAATGTCTTTTAGCTTCTCCGGTGTATAGAATTCGTAGAGCGACTTTGACTCATGATCCGCCAGTACCAGAATTTTCACGCTGAAGTTCCTCCGTATCCATGTTCTCGTATATTGTCTGCCCCTGTAGACGAACCAATGACCGGGTTTCCTCTGTTAATTCTTCAAAATCAGGAATCTGCCCTATGACATTATCCGTAAGCCAGTTCATTGTAGTAATATCCTCGGGTGTCAGACTTAAATCCTCTTCACACTGAATCGTTCCATCCTGGGAATAAATTGTTCCTACAAACGGCTGGAAGCTTCCTGAACGAATGGAATTTTTCAAAAATATAATCAGTCGGTTCGTACCGTGGGGCAGATTTTGGGAGCAGATCACATCAATGACATCGGCGGACATTCCCCACCAGTAGTTAATTGCCTGCTTCCCTTTCATCTCCCTCCGTTCAACAGAACCATGACAGGTGAGATTTACGATTCTTTCATAAAACTTTCCCCAATGCCAGATTGGAGTCGCCAGATTTTTAAGGCTTCCATCCTCAGCTTTCTGATAAAGTCCATATTCTCTGGTCGGTGCCTGAGGCGTGATCATATCATCGCCGGAAATGAAGCGAATGCCTTCTTTCTCAAGTTCCGCCTGCGCGTCTCGCCCCACAATCCTGGACCACTCCAAATAAACCTTGGCATATGGATTGATCATCCTGGCCCCTAAAGCAAATGCATTGATATTAGCAATGGTGCCGTATATGGGGTAATCTGCAATATAACCCAGTTTATTATCCCGGGACATGGAAGCAGCCAGCGCTCCCATTAAAAATTTCGATTCATACATTCTTCCATAATAGGTACAGACAGAAGAATATGACATATTGACCGAGCAGTTGAAGACTTTAATTTCCGGATGATCAATTGCAGCCTTCACACTTAAATTGATCATCTGAGAAGCAGTTGTAAATATCATGTTGCATCCGCCTGCAATCGCGGCATCGATTGCCTTAGCCGTCTCCGCTTCCGTGTCCGCATGGAAGAAGACCATTGTCTCGGTCTTTCCGTCAAACGCCTGTTCCAGATACATTCTGCCCAGCTCATGACCATAAGTCCAACTAGATGTTTCCGCTGTCTTTGCATGAATAAATGCTATTTTTAACATAGAAGGGTCAATGGCAGAATTCGGAAGCAGCCAGTTGATCAGCTTCATTGTAGCGGTATCCGATCCTTCACTGGACTCCACTGGCTGCTCTAACAGCGCAATCTTATTACCTCGGGAAGCGAGAAGAAGTTCATCCTTAATCTTAACCAGATCCTTCTTAATCTGCTTTTCCACCCGGTCTTTGACCGTTTTGTAGCCAAACAGCTCCACATAGATTAAAAATGCGTCGGAACAGGTCATATCATAATCGTCACCGCCGAATGTGTGGAATGCTTTGGAAAAACGGTCATAGGAAGACTTAAATATCAGTCTGTCCTCTTCACTCCACTGTTCATCCGGGATTTTATTCATTACCTTTAAAAGCTTATCATAACTTCCTTCCTTGCTGAACCACACATCACAGTTAAAGGAAACCTGATAAAAATCAAGGAATTCATAATAAAGCCGGTTATTTAAATCATCCGTACGTTTTGGAATCATCCGGATCACCGAGGCAGCTATGCTGAAAGCCCCCACATATTTTAAAACACTGACCCTTTTATTTCCTTCCTGAACATAATACTGATTCATAAACTCATAAACCACAATCGGGTCATGAATTCCTTCCTGAATCTGATGATCATACAGATAGGCCCATTTCGCTCCAAATTCGGATTTTTCCGACAAAAGGGGCATGAAATTACTGGCAAAAGCATTGGTACGCCCTTCCGTCTTGGTACCGATTACCTTCTCAAGTGGAATATCCATAATTCCTAAATTGACTTCAGAAACGATATCAGAATAAGATAAGATATCATCAAGCACCGGAAGATACGGATACTCTCCCCTTGATACGGATGCCTGGTACTGCCTTCGCCCTTTTCTTAATGCCCCTACATAATCATATAGTGCCATCCGCAGTTTCCTCCCATTATTTTATACCCCTATTTTACCATCCGATCAGCGATCTGTACAGACAGGCAAATATCCTGTCCTACCAATCTTACACCTTTAAATTGCGCACTTTGAAATCTCGTTCCAATTCACGTTTCTGGTCCTTCTTAGCAATATCATCCCGTTTGTCATAAAGTTTTTTACCTCTTGCCAGACCAATCTCCACCTTAACCAGACTGCCTTTAAAATAAACAGAAAGAGGTACCAGTGTATACCCTTTCTGGGCAACACTTTCATCCAGCTTTTGAATTTCAGTTTTGTGAAGGAGTAGTTTTCTTACACGCAGTGGATCTTTGTTAAAAATATTTCCTTTTTCATAAGGGCTGACGTTCATGCCGAATACATATATCTGGCCTCTGTCGACTTTTATAAAGGACTCCTTTACACTGCATTTACCCATTCGTATGGACTTTACCTCAGTGCCAAAAAGCTCAATGCCGGCTTCATACTTTTCGTCGATAAAATAATCATGATACGCCTTTTTATTATTGGCAATCAGCTTAAAGCTCTCTTTCCCCATTTTTCATTCCTCCTCTTATTCCTATTCCAAATTACTGCCCGGAATAAAGTCGATGGTACGAACCAGTTTATCCGTACCTGATACGATTACCCGAATGGGCTGACCAAGTTTAAAGGTTTTCCTGGTCATTTCTCCCACCAGTTCATAATGTTCCTCATCAAAATGATAATAATCATCCTTAAGTTCATTGACATGAATCAAACCTTCCACCGTATTTGGAAGTTCTACATAAAGCCCCCAGTTTGTGACGCCTGAGACGACTCCTTCAAATTCCTGACCAATATACCGGGACATATATTCACATTTTTTCAGCTTGATGGTTTCCCGCTCTGCTTCATCTGCCCTTCTCTCCAGAGAAGATGACTGAACCGCTACCTGCATAAGAAGCTTGTCGTAATGGCTTACCCGCTTATCATTTAGACCCGCTCTTAAATTTTCTTTTATGATGCGGTGGATCTGTAAATCCGGATATCTTCGAATCGGGGAGGTAAAGTGAGTATAATACTTGGCAGCAAGACCAAAATGCCCGGTGTTTGCTACTGTATACTTTGCCTGCTTCATAGAGCGAAGAGCCAGCCGGCTGATTAAAGATTCTTCCGGAGTGTCCTCTGCATTGGCCAGTAACCTCTGAACTTCTTTGGGATATACCTCTCCGTTGTGAAACCGGATGGAATATCCGAAATTGTTAATCAATGTTGCCAGGCTCTTCATCTTCTCCGGGTCCGGGTTATCATGGGTACGGTAAAGGAACGGGATTTCCTGCCAGAAATAATCCTCTGCCACCGTCTCATTTGCCATAAGCATAAAATCCTCAATAATTTTAGTGGCAGAATTCCGGTCATAAGGCTTTATTTCCAGAGGTTTGCCCTGTTCATCAAGAATCACCTTTGTTTCAGGAAAATCAAAATCAATGGAACCTCTTTTTTTCCTTTTTTCTCTTAATATATCAGCCAGTTCCTTCATCTGTTCAAACATGGGAATAAAGGCTTCATACTCTTTCATTACTGCTTCGTCATGGTTGGTGATAATTGCATTTACTGCCGTATAGGTCATTCTGCGGTCCACATTGATAATCGTTTCTGCGATCCTGTGACCAGTTACCGTCCCGTCATGATCAATCTCCATGATGCAGCTCAATGCCAGACGGTCCTGACCCTGATTTAAGGAGCAAATGCCGTTTGACAGTTTGTGGGGAAGCATAGGGATCACCCGGTCAACCAGATAGACGCTGGTTCCCCTCTTTAAGGCCTCTTCATCAAGAGGACTGTGTTCTGTCACATAATTGGTTACGTCAGCAATGTGTACCCCCAGAGTATAAATACCATCTTTCTTTGAAATGGTAATGGCATCATCCAGATCCTTTGCATCTTCTCCATCTATTGTAACGGTCTGCAGCTGCCTTAAATCCAGCCGTCCCTGCATATCTTTCCCGTTAATAGAATCAGGTACAGACTCCACCTGTTTCATCACGCCGTCAGGGAATTCTTCTGGAAGTCCGTAAGCACGTACGATGGATAAAATATCGGTTCCGGGGTCGTTAACATGTCCAAGGATCTCCTTAATAACACCCTCCGGCTTTTTTCCCTCACCGCCAAAATCAGTGACTTTCACCACTACCTTATGTCCGTTTACTGCTCCCATATCCTTACCCTGGGGTATGAAAACATCCTTTGCTATCTTTTGGTTATCCGGTATGACAAAACCAAAATTTTTATTTTTCTGATAAAACCCAATGATTTCTTCATTGGCATGCTGAAGTACCTTTATAACCCGGCCTTCTGCTCTCTTGCTTCCAGAGGCTTCTGTGTCTGCCGATATAAGAACGGTATCCCCATGGAGGGCGCCACCTGTCTTATCCTCCGGTATAAAGATGTCCCGCTCAAATCCTTCTACCGATACGAAACCAAAGCCCTTCTGGTGTCCGAAAAACACTCCTGCAATGGAACCCACATCGGGTTTTCCATATTTTCCTTTCTGGGACACTCCAATTTTCCCTTCTGCCAACAGGGCATCAAGCACCTGCTTTAACTCGTCTCTCTGATGTTTTGGAACCCCAAATAATATGGAAATTTCCTTTAATTTCATCGGTTTATAAGACGGATCCGAAAACAGTTCCATAAACATGGTTTTCCGCTGCATTAACTGTTCTTCTGTCATTATTTCCCTCTCTTTTCACGTTTTTTCTAACGATTTAATTTATGTTTTTATTATCTGCACTTCACCCAATGATATGACAGATATTTTCCTTAATGCGAAAAAAACACCCTTGCTGCTATACCACAAGAGTGTTTAATCGCTACAGTATATTCAGATTCAATACCAATGACAGGATAAAAAACAGGATAGCACAGTACTTAGTAAACTTTTCCAGTTTTCCTTCCATGGAACGTCCTTTGTTCCTGCCCCAGTAAGTATCCGCCATACCACCGATAGAACCAAGACCCTGACTCTTTCCTTCCTGTAACAGGATGATCGCTGATAAAGCAACGCATATAATAACAAACACAATTGATAATATAATCCGGATCATTTTCCCACCTCCTTAAGTCAAACAACGCTTATCATACCATAATTTCCCATAGAATTCTGCAATTCTTAAAAGCTCATTGTATTTGGCCGTACTCTCTCCTCTGCAGGGCGCCCCGCATTTTACATAGTCAGCGCCAACTGCGGCTGCCATATCTCCAAGAAAAGCTTCCTCTGTTTCCTTATAGCTGCTTGAAAATATCACTCTACTCCCAAGCTTTCTTGCTTCCTGAACCATTTCCAGTGCAGCTGTTACAGTGCCTGCTTTCTTTAACTGAATCTCCACACCATTGGAAGCAAACAAATCATCGGAAGCAATCATGAAACGGTGTCTAAACATTTGATACATTCGGTTTCTGCCCTCAAGATCTTTCTTCCAAAGACCATCTGTCACAAAACCAATAGGAAATCCGTCTGCCAGCCTTAAATAATAGGATATCATATCTTTTTGATTTCTGTGAACCAAAATCCCATTTTTTAAACTTTCTTTATTGAATCGATAAATGCCTTCTTCTTTTACGTAGAGATGATCGGCATTTCCGCTAATTGCCACGGCTACATCCAACTCCGGATCATATCCGGAAAGCCTGACAGCATCTATTATATAATGAAGCGCTTCCTCTGAGTTTTTTACGTCTGCTGCAAAACCTCCGCTTTCTCCAACTGACGTAAGGAATCCGTTTAAGGATAAAAGCCGTTTTAATGTCTGGTACACTTCTGCCCCCATACGCAGTCCCTCTGCGAATGAACCTCTGTTTAAAGGGACAATCATAATTTCTCTAAAATCGATTCCGTTTACCCAGTCGCCTCCATCAATCATACTCATCACAGGAATCGGCATGACTGGTGCCGTCGATCCGCCTAAATAGCGGTAAAGTGGAAGCCCAAGACCTGCCCCGGCCGCTCTCGCTGCTGCCATGGAAAGCGCTAACACTCCGGCCTTTCCCCTACCATTTTCCTTATGGTCAGCGTCGTCATCCTCTCTTTGTTTTATCAGCAGGCGATCGATATTTTTTTGTTCTGCGGCATCTTCAAATAAAATGGCTTCCGATAACCACGCTCTTATATAATCTGCCTCTTCTTCTCCATTTATTTCGTCAAAGACAGAAACCGTCGCCTTTCCCTGTGCGCCGTTTTCCAGGATTACTTCTGCTTCTACTGCCGGATTTCCTCCGGAATCAAAAAGCATTCTCCCATTTATCAGTTTAATATCAAGATCCTCAAGCATCTCTTCTGCCTCCCTGCTTTCCATCATTCCTTTACCGTAAGGATTGACGGGTTTTTTCGGTTCCATGCAGGCAAATAAAAAAAGATGCCGGAAGGGTTTTGCTTCTTCCTGACATCTTTTTATTCAGATCTTTTTTATGCTCTTAACTCAATACCAAGTGCCTGTAAACCGTTGAGTATTTTTTTCATAACTCCTGAAACTTCCTGTTCTTCCAGGGTGTGATCTGCCGCCCGGAATGTAATGGAATAAGCAACTGATTTAAAACCAGCCAGAATCTGTGCGCCCTCATAAATATCAAACAACTCGTAGTTTTCTAAAATCTTTCCACCACGCTGTTCAATTGCTTCCTCGATCTGACCTACGAGAATGTTTTTCGGTACCACCATACTGATATCTCTGGTAACCGCCGGATACTTGGCAATTCCGGTGTATTTACGGTCGAAGCTTGTAAATGGGATCATAGACGGCATATCGATCACTGCAACATAAGCCCTGTCTCCAATCTTGTAGTTATCCGCAACCTCCGGATGAATCTCTCCCAGATATCCAATACTTACTCCATCGTAAATAATGTCTGCCTGTCTTCCCGGATGAAGGAATGTCTTTCCTGCCTTAGGATCATAATGAGGCTTTAAATTCATGCCTGTTTTCTCAAAGAATTCCTCAACGACACCCTTCATATCGAAGAAACTACCGTCTCCGTAAAAGCCCAGAGTAAACTGCATTCTTTCATCAGGAAGCTCTGTGAGAGGAAGGCTCTTTGGCAGATAGATGTTGGCCAGCTCATAAAGACGCACATTTTTATTACGTCTGTTGTAGTTGGTAGACAGTGAATTTAACATTCCATGAAGAGGAGTGGTTCTCATTACACTGAAGTCCTCACCAAGTGGATTTAAAATATTCACAGTTACCCGAAGAGGACTGTCCTGGGGAAGCAGCAGACGATCGAAAACTCTGGGGCTTTCAAAGGAATACGTCATTCCCTGGGAAAATCCACAGAATTCAGCAACCTCCCTTGCCAGCTGCTCCACTCTTAACTTATAGGAAAGTTTTCCAGTAGTGGCTTCACCAGTTGGAAGAGAAACCGGAATCTTATCATAACCGTAAAATCTCGCTGTCTCCTCTGCCAAATCCGCCATACATTCCAGATCCTGACGGAACGTGGGAACAATGATCTCTCCGGTTTTTTCATCATATTCCAGTTCCAGACGCTCATAATACTCAAGCATTGTCTCCGCTGCGATATCCGTTCCAAGAAGCCGGTTCATTCTTTCCGGTTCAAATGCAACCCGTTTGCTTTCTCTTTTTTCCGGATAAACATCGATCATACCCCCAACTACCTCTCCTGCACCAAGCTCCTCAATTAACTGACAAGCGCGGTCAATTGCAGCCTTAGCATTGTTGGGATCAAGGCCTTTTTCAAATTTACCGGAGGCATCGGTTCTTAGACCCACCTTTTTTGAGGAAAGGCGGATATTCGTTCCGTCAAAACAGGCACTTTCAAATATCATGGTCTGGATTTCATCCGTAATTTTAGAATTCTCTCCTCCCATGATACCGGCAATCCCCACAGCCTTCTCTCCGTCACGAATCATGAGTATTGTGCTGTCCAGTTTTCGTTCCTGACCGTCTAAAGTCTGGAACATCTCTCCATCCTCTGCACATCTGACAACGATCTCATGACCTGCCAGCTGTTCATAATCAAAGGCATGCATTGGCTGACCGAATTCTTCCATTACATAATTGGTGATGTCTACAATATTATTGATTGGTCTGATTCCGCAGGCGGCAAGTCTTCTCTGCATCCAGACAGGAGAAGGCGCAAGATTTATATTCTTTACCATTCTCGCGCAATAACGGGAGCAAAGATGGCTGTCTTCCACTGTTACTTTTAAATAATCATGAACATCTTCATTGCTGCCTGTAGCAGTTACTACCGGCGGTACAAAATTATTGTTAAATGTGGCAGCTGCCTCTCTGGCAATACCAATTACGCTATAACAGTCCACACGGTTTGAAGTCACTTCATATTCAAAAACACAATCACGAAGTCCCAGAAGTTCTACTGCATCGGCTCCCGGTAATGAATCTTCCGGAAGAATATAGATCCCGCTCTCAGGTGCATCTGGATACATCTCGTTTGTAAATCCCAGCTCTTCGATGGAGCACATCATTCCACTGGATTCAATTCCTCTTAACTTTCCTTTTTTGATCTTAATTCCGTCTTCCGGAAGGGGTCCGCCGTCATGTCCTCCAGCAACTTTTCCTCCGTCTAAAACAACCGGCACCTTATCTCCTGTTTTAACGTTTGATGCACCTGTTACGATCTGAACGGTCTCAGCACCTACGTTTACCTGGCAGACAATCAGTTTATCCGCATCAGGATGGCGTTCTATGGATAAGATATGACCGACCACGATCTTCTCCAAATTTTTATCCAGGCATTCATAGCCCTCAACCTTCGTTCCGGTCAGTGTCATGGCATCTGTATATTCCTGCGGTGTCACATCCAATTCCGGTACATATGCTTTAACCCATGATAATGGTGTATTCATCAATCTATCTCCCTTCCTGTTTTTAGAACTGCTTTAAAAATCTGATGTCGTTTTCATATAATAATCTCATGTCATCGATCTCGTATTTTAACAAAGCAATTCTCTCCAAACCTACTCCAAATGCAAATCCGGAATATTCATTGGAATCAATTCCGCTCATAGCGAGTACATTGGGGTGTACCATTCCGCAGCCTAAAATCTCAATCCAGCCAGATCCTTTACAGAAACGGCAACCCTTTCCTCCGCACTTAAAGCAGGTAACATCCATCTCTGCACTTGGTTCAGTAAATGGGAAATGATGGGGGCGGAATTTCACCTTTGTCTCCGGACCGAATAATTCTCTGGCAAACTCAGCCAGGGTTCCTTTTAAGTCTGCAAATGTTATATTCTTATCGATTACCAGTCCCTCAATCTGATGGAAGGAAGGAGAATGTGTCGCATCTACCTCATCTGAACGGAATACCCTTCCTGGCGCAAGCATACGGATCGGAAGTTTTCCCTGCTCCATGGTTCGAACCTGAACAGGAGAAGTCTGACTTCTTAATACAATGTTGTCACTGATATAAAAGGTATCCTGCTCATCTCTTGCTGGATGGTTCTTTGGAATGTTCAGTTTTTCAAAATTATAATGGTCATACTCTACTTCCGGGCCTTCAATTACTTCATAACCCATGCCCACAAAGATTCTCTCCACCTCTTCTAATGCGATGGTATTGGGGTGG
>JAQSYE010000032.1 GCA_029256305.1 Lacrimispora sp.
GGCGATAAGTTTCAGGTGCTGAACTTTTATGTTCGTGACGGAGTGAATATGAAAGAATTTCTGCCGGAGATAACCAGATATATTGCAAAGGCAAAAGGCCGCAAAGAAACAGACATAAAGGTAATGTCTGTAGCAGATCAGATGGGAAGCGTGGACTCCAAGCTTTCTGCCATGTCTGCAGCGGTGGGAGGAATCGCTGCCATCTCTCTTTTGGTAGGCGGAATCGGAATCATGAACATCATGATGGTGTCTGTAACAGAGCGCACAAGAGAAATCGGAATCCGAAAAGCGCTTGGTGCCAGAACCGGGGATATTATGATTCAGTTTTTAACGGAATCGGCACTGATGTCTGCATGCGGCGGTATCATTGGAATCATTCTTGGAGTGGCAATTGTAATGATTGGAGGAGCGGTTTTAAAAACGACCGTAATCGTAAGACCCTCCGTGGTAGTTCTGGCAGTTGGATTTTCCGGGCTGGTCGGAATATTTTTCGGAATTTATCCGGCTTCGAAGGCGGCAAAGGCAGATCCGATAGAAGCTTTGAGGTATGAATAGGAGGAAGCATGCTGTTTGAAAATATGACTATGGCAGTTCATGCCATAAAAGCGAACAAAATGAGGTCTCTTCTTACCATGCTTGGGATTATCATTGGTATCGGATCGGTCATTGCCATTGTATCCATCGGTGATACCATGCGCTTTATGATTTCTGATATCTATAAGGATGCGGGAACAACCCTGGCTTCTGTATATGTCTGGCCCTCTGACGGCAGTGATATGAGAGAAAGCGATTATTTCAGCGTGGATGAAATAGACCGGATCAAAGAAGTTTACGGAGATGAGATCAGTTATATAGACAGCGATGCGCGGCAGAATGCAGAAGCTGTTTTCGGTAGAAATAAGGTAAAATTCGGGTTTGAGGGGATTCAAGCCAATTATCCCGACGTTCATAAGATTAATATCATATACGGCAGGAATTTAAATGAGGGGGATATAAAGGGCAGAAAAAATCATGTTGTACTTGAGGCCAAAGGCGCAAAAGAGCTTTTCGGTACGGAAAATGCCGTAGGAAAGTCCTTTCGGACGACTATTTACGGAAATACGGCTGATTACGACGTAGTAGGAGTGTACCGCAAGGAGGAGAATCCATTTGAGGCGATGTTAGGCGGAACCGATGATAAGAAAGAAGGTTATATGCCTGAGACTATTCTGATATTCCCCAATGACTGGATTTACAATATCAGGCTTTATGCAAAAGAAGGGACCGATATGACCTCCTTTTCTGACCGTTTTTCCAAATATATAGCAAATAGCAAAAACAGAAATAAAGAGGATGTTACCTTTTATTCCGTATCCAGTGAAATGGGGAGCGCCGATCAGGCTATGGGCGGCCTCTCTGCAGCAGTAGGCGGAATTGCGGCAATTTCCCTTCTTGTAGGCGGCATCGGAATCATGAATATTATGTTGGTTTCTGTAACAGAACGAACCCGGGAAATTGGCATCCGCAAAGCCCTTGGAGCGAAAACCTGGGATGTAATGGTCCAGTTTCTTACGGAATCAGCAATTCTTTCTGCAATGGGGGGAATTATTGGTGTCATATCGGGAGCAGGGCTGGTTTTTCTTGGAGGAACCCTTCTTGGAATGACTGTCGTAATCAAGCCGCTGGTGATTTTAGTAGCGGTTGGATTCTCTGCGCTGGTTGGCCTGTTTTTTGGAATTTATCCGGCTTCGAAAGCGGCGGGGAAAGATCCCATAGAAGCCTTAAGGTATGAATAAAAAGCGCAGCAGCCATGTCATTTAGTTAAGATATAAGTGGGCTGGCCCCAGCGGAGCAGAGTATATAGAAATATATACCCTGCTCTTTTTATGTTTAAAAAAAGCACTTGACAAAGGTGTATTCTATCCATGGAAAGTGGCAGTTTACAAAAAAGAATTTTGGAGTTTTTTAGTTTTGATTTAGAGACTCCCACTGCATCAGCATTCAACCAACGGCGAAATAAATTAATTTTTGGTTGATTGCCTCTTGATCAGAGAAACGGGTAATACGATTTTGTTAGGTACTGTCTCAAGTCCGCTGCTTTTGATAATAGATTCCACAGCCATTTCAGCCATTTCCTTTATAGGCTGGTGTATGGTTGTAATTTGAGGAGTTGTCAAAGTAGAAAGAGCAACATCATCAAAACCGATTAATTGTATATCTTTTGGAATTTTTCTCTCAATTTCTGCACAGACTTGAATAACCTGAGCTGCAATCAGATCACTGCTAGCAAATATGCCGTCGGTCAGCGGATATTTCAAAAGAGTATGTGTAATAAATTCATGGTAATCCATGGTGTAATAGGTGCTGTCACCAGTCCAGATATTGTTAAAAGTAACGTTGCTTTTCTGACAGATATCTGTAAAAGCCTGTGCCCGGCTGTCGCCGGGCATTTCCTGATCAATAATTCCACTGAAATGAATCAGGTTTTTGCATCCGCATCTGATCAGATGTTCTGCAGCCAAACGTCCACCAGCATAATTGTCGCATAAAATAGTTGAAACACATAGAGGGCTGTTGCATTCAATTGCCACAAAAGGAAATCCCTTTTGTGTATATTGTTCAGAGGCCAGAATCATCCCACAGAAAATAATCCCGGCAACTCGGTTGCTTTTGCATAAATCGATGTATTCTGCTTCCAGTGAATGGTCTTCCTTGGAATTACACAGAAGAATTTTGAAACCGCGTTTTGTTGCAGCATTCTCCAACCGACTTATTAGCTGGGCAAAATAAGGATGGGAAATATGTGGCGTTATTACACCGATGGTACTGCTAATTTGTTTGGAAAGGGAGCGGGCTAATTCGTTAGGGCGGTAGTGAAGCTCGTCCATTGCCATTCTCACTTTGTGTTTGGTTTCCTCACTGAGATAGCCTCTATTATTGATCACACGGGAAACCGTAGTTACAGTAACCCCGGCTTTCTCAGCCACATCTTTTAATGTTGGCATAACTTCCTCCTGAATATTTATATCAATTTAATAAAATGTTAATCGATTGACCTAAATATATAATATCACAAATACCAAAAACATGCAAACTCTGAATGAAAATAGTAAATAACGACAATATAACAAGCATATATGTAAGCGATATATAAGTATCATGTTATTAATGTGTACAAATATCATTAAAAATTAATTTGATAAGTCATTTTTTTATATAAAACTTATATCAACCGATTGACATATAATCCGGAAGGATATATAATGAGCCTATCAAAAAAAGGAGGAGTGCATGACAGCTTACAGAACTGTTATGCGAAAAAGGCGATGAGACAATTATGGAAAAAAGTAATGGTGTGCGTGTCTGTATTTGTATTTGCAACTGCCATGACTGGCTGTGGGAAAAAAGTAACGGATCCTGTAACAACTACAGCTCAGAGTGAAGCTGAAAGTAAAGAGACAGGAAGTAATGAAATTGGGGGGAAAGAAACATCAGTTAAAGAGGCTGGCAGTATAAAGGTATGGGTAAGTTCAGGTGCAGAGGATGATACATATCGTGAAATGTTTAAGAAGATGGAAACGGAGATGAATATTGTAATTAATGATGAATATTATCCCAAAGATGAGCTAGACAGTAAAATGCAGGTAGCTCCGGTTGTTGGAGATGCACCTGATATGATCATTGCCGACTATCTCCAGATTCCGTCTTATTATGAGGCAGGTATGATAGAACTTCTGGATGATCGTATGACGACTGATATGAAAAGCGATCTGCTTCAGTCAATCGTTGATGAATCCACTTATGACGGACATTTAATCACCACAGCGCAGTTTGATTCAGGAATGGCTCTTTGGGCAAACAAATCTATGCTGGAAGCTGCTGATATTCGTATTCCTACCAGCTATAAAGAAGCATGGGATAAGGCCGAATTTGAAGATGCGCTTGCAAAGTTAAAAGCCAATGGAGTAAAGTATCCACTTTATATCCGTCAAAATAAGCCGTCATCGTTATACTTTACTTATATGCCGATAGTAGCGAGCTTTGGCGGGGACTACATAAATCGCGATACTATGCTGACTGAAGGTGTGCTTGACAGTGAGGAAACAATTGCTGCTTACTCCTACATCACCTGGCTTGAGGAACAGGGCTATATCAATGGTGCTGCTGATTATGAAGATGCCTTTTATGGAAGAAAAGAAAGTGCACTTGCGTTATTAGGCCACTGGAAATATAAGGATCATGTGACGAACCTTGGCGACGATGCCATTCTTGTCCCGATTCCTGATTTTGGACATGGTGTATATACCTGCTCCGGTTCTGTAGTCTGGGCCATGACAACAGCAGCCACGAAGAATGGAACAGCAGATGCAGTCTGGTCTGTGATGGATGAAGGGCTTAAGCCAGAATATATCAATCAGATTACAGACTTTAATGGAGCAATTCCTTCTAGAAAGTCAGTTCTTGACAGCAAGGAAGAATTAAAAAAAGGCGAACGTCTGTATTTATATCGCGAACAGCTTGAAGCAGGAATCTCAGTACTTAGACCATTAACCCCTGCTCATATGACTATTTACAGTGCAATGGAAGCAGCAGCTTCAGACATTATTGGCGGTGCTGATGCGGCAGAGGTATTGAAAGACACATCAAAATCCATTGACGATATTATTGTGGAAAACGGATGGAGCCTTAAATAAGGAGGAGCAATAGATGAAAGGTAAGTTAAAAGCGGGAGCTAGATTTAGATTTATAAATGCACAGACCCGCACAGGCTGGTTGTTTTGTGCACCGGCATTGGTTCCAATTACAATGTTTATCATACTGCCTTTCTGCATGTCTATCGTTTATTCCTTTACGAATAAAATGCTGGTGCAGAAGGCGGGAAAGGTTGTTGAGTTTGTCGGCTTGAAAAATTTCATCAAGTTGGCCACCAGCGAAATCGCTCAGCAGGCATTTCTCAATACAGCAATTTATGCGTTGCTGGTGGTTCCTATTATTATCATTTTGGGAACTTTGCTGGCGGTTCTGGTGAACAATTCTATGAAGGGCGTAAAAATACTTCGTACAATTTATTTCAGCCCACAGATCGTTACTATGACGGTTGTGGCTGTGGTATGGTCATTTATTTTTTCACCAGGGCCGGACGGCCTTATGAACTCGGCATTAAAACTATTTGGTCTGCAGCCACAGGGGTGGCTGCAGGATCCCAAATGGGCAATGTTTTGTATTGCAATTATGTATATCTGGCAGTCTCTTGGCATGCAGATGTTAATTATTCTTGGAGGTCTTCAGTTTATCTCGGAAGATTTATATGAAGCAGGCCGAATGGACGGCTGTAATGCTGTTCAGCGGTTTTTGTATATCACAGTGCCCATGCTGAAAAATACATTGGTGTATGTGCTGATTTCTACCACTATCAATACATTAAAATTATTTACACAGGTATATGTACTGACAAACGGGGGACCCAAAGGAGCTACAACCTCTGTAATCTATTTGTTGTATAAATCTGGCTTCATAAATAATCAGCTTGGATATTCTTCTGCAATTGCTGTTGCATTTTTCCTGGTTGTACTGATGATATCCCTGTTTCAGAATAAAGTATTGGGGAGGGATAACGGATGAAAACAGCAATGTCAAAGAGAAAGAAAGCGTTGTATTTGATGCTTATGTATATAGTATATATATTCGTAGCGTTTCTATTTATAGCACCTATAATATATATGGTCGTCTCTTCAATGAAAACAGATGCTCAGATAGTGTCCGACATGTCTACTTATAAGGCGTTTCTTCCGGTGGGAACGCTTACCCTGGATAATTTTCTTCAGGTTATCAGCAAGGTCCATTTTATGAAATTCTTTAAAAATTCGGTCGTGGTGGCAATTATTAATGTGCCATTAGTAACTATTGTCAATGCCATGATCGGATATGCATTGGGGATGCTGGACTTTAAGGGAAAAAATCTCCTGATTTCCCTGATTATTGCATTATCCATTATTCCTACGGAGGCAGTTATTATTAATCGTTTTATGGTTGCTAATCAGCTCCATATGCTTAACAGCTATGTAGGTCTGGCATTACCAACCATGGGATATCCTATGTATATCTTTTTATATTACAACCATTTTAAAGGGATGCCAAAGGAATTGATGGAGGCAGCAATTGTGGATGGGGAGTCTTATGGCGGGATTTTCTGGAGAATAATGCTTCCGCTGTCAAAGCCCATTTGTGCAACTGTGATTATTATGTCATTTATCCGTACATGGGGAGATTTACTATGGCCTACCCTGGTTACCAGAGACGAAACCTATCGAACGCTGCCCTTAGCATTACGTGCGTTATCATCGGATGTATATATCTTCTGGGGACAAATATTTGCATTTGCTACGCTGATGACAATTCCCGTATTCATCATTTTCCTACTGTTCCAGAAACAGTTCATTCAGTCTTTGACAATGTCAGGAATTAAAGGATAGGAGAATCTTATGAGGCTGCAATATATTGGTACCGGAGCGGCGGAAGGGTTTCCAGGAATGTTTTGTCGGTGCAAGGCGTGTGAACGAGCCAGAAAGACTGGCGGACATAACTTAAAGACAAGAAGCTGCGCCATCGTGAATGATAAAATATTGATCGATTTATCTCCTGATCTATATGCCCAGTCCTTGTCTTTGGGGCTGGAACTGGGGAAGGTCAGGGATCTTGTGGTAACTCATACCCATAAAGATCATTTAGATTCCTTCTCTCTTGAACTGAGAGCAAAGGAAGGGGCCGTCAAACAGAACTATGAGGAAGAACGGGAAAACCAGCTTTCTGTATATGGAAGCAGTTTTGTACAGGCAATAATTCAAAAGGCATTGAATGAAGAACCTGGTGCGAAAGCCTCCAGAATCAGATACTTACCAGTGGAAGCTGGTAAGTGGTTTCAAGTGGGAGAGTCATCGTTTTGCCCATTGAAAGCAAATCATAAAAAAAATGAGCTCTGTTATATTTATGCTGTGACAGATGGTGTTTCCAATCTGCTTTATGCCAATGATACAGGGACTCTTTCAGAAGAAACCTTAAAGATGATAGAAAGCCTGGGACTGGTGTTCCATGCAGTCAGTATGGACTGCGCGAGAGGAATATTACAGGGAGACGGACATATGGGAATCAGGGAAAATCTTGAGCTTAAGAAACGTCTGGAACAGATGAAATGTACAGGGATGGAAACCAGGTACTATTTAAATCATTTATCCCATATGAGTGGAATCATTCATGATGATCTCCAAACGATCATGGGAGACCACGGATTTACGGTTGCTTATGATGGCATGATTGTTAATATTTAATGAGAAAGGAGGATGGTGAAATACCTCCTCCTTTCTCATTATAGCGGGGTCTATAATAAAATATTGCTTAATTGAAAGGCCTTCTGTTTTAAAATTAACAGAAAGATGATGGTGATATAGTATGAAACTACTGGTGATATCTGATATTCACAGTAATATCTGGGCATTGAAAAAAATACTGGCTACCGAAAGGAATTTTGATTTGCTGTGCTGTGCTGGAGATTTGGTGGACTATGGAACTGCACCCGCGGAAGTAGTGGATTTATTAAGGCAGTGTTCTCCCAAAATGCTGATACAGGGGAATCATGACATTCACACGGTGAATACCTGGAAGCAGAATCAATATTTTCATGTACCGCCCCTGGAATATAAATGGGTGCATCACAACTGCCGTAAACTTGATGAAGACAGAATTCATTATCTGGAACAGCTTCCTCTTCATTTGACGTTTGAAGCCGACGGATATGTCTACTTAATACAGCATCAGTATGATGAAATGTACGGTGTGATTGAAAGCCGGCAGCAGTTCGAAGATTATTGGAAGAGACATGCAGCACCGGAGTATGGGGATGCCCCAAAGAGACGAATGATATTTGGACATTCCCACCGGCAATGTATTCATATACTGGATAGGGAGATGTTATGGCTTAATCCCGGGAGTGTTTCTTATCGAAGACCGGATGATCCGGATAAAACGGCTCATTATGCAGTAATAGAAAATGGAAAAATAAACTTATGCCGTGTTCCTTACGACAGAGGCTATTTATTAGAGGAAGCCAAGAAATTAAACCGGATTCATGGCATGATGAACACGGAAATTCAGGATTTCTTCTTCTTTTTCGGTGATGCAAAGACGTCCAGAGAGCCGCTTCTTATAGATGTTAAAAAATAAAAACACAGGAAATGAGGAAAACAATATGGTAATATGCCGACATTATCCGATGAAGGGGATTTCCAATTTCAGGGATTTGGGTGGATATGCGTGTAAAGATGGAATAACAGGCTGGGGAGTGTTTTTTCGGAGCACAAGCCTTCATAAGGCGATGAATGAAGATATCCAATTACTGGAACACATAGGTATATCACGGATACTGGATTTACGCTATCCCCATGAAAGAGAAAAAATGCCGGATTTGCTGGTAAAAGGAGCTGACTGGCTGGGAATTTCCCTGATGGGACCGGTAGCAGTTGAGGAAATCAGGGTAAATGATCAGGTAGAGGATACCAGAACATTGATTCGCATGTATAGACAGATTATTAATGGTGCAAGAGTGGAAATACGTGATTCAGTCAAAGCAATAATTGAGGCGGATGGACCTGCGTTGTTTCACTGCGCAGCAGGAAAAGACAGAACAGGAATTATAGCCATGCTGCTTTTGGGTGCTGTGGGTGTAAGCAGGGAAGATATTATTGCAGATTACGAGGTGAGTCATCATTATATCAGAACATTCACTCAGGATATTTCCGGATCACATGGAAGCAATATGCAAAAAATGTATGATGAAATTGTTAAGAAATGGGGATCTGTAGAAGACTTTTTACTTGAGTGCGGAATCACTCAGGAAGAACTACTCAGATTGAATAAAAAGTTTGTAATTCCTTATGATTTTAAAGAGACAGCTAAAAAGTGAAAAAAATGGATTGACATACTGGGGGATTAAGTTGTTCATACAGGGATTGACTGGAGAAAGATACTGGATGGACATAATAATGAAAGTGAGACTGGGAAAATATGGAATTAAAGAGCATAATTGAAAAAATGATAAAAAGCAATCAATGGGAGGCGCCCGATATAATAGGGGATATTCCTCATGGCGATATGCCTGGAGATAAAATTCAAATTAGTGAAGTACATATAAAAAAGGCGAATGTAATTTTCCCCGAATTGTTGGTGCGCATGATGACACTCCTCGAAAAAAGGGAATGCCAGAAATTAGTTCTGACCGTATGTGGCGGTTCCGGTGTGGGTAAATCAGAAATTGCTTCTTTGCTGTCTTACTATTTGAATCAGATGGGAATCGGCAGCTATACACTGTCAGGAGATAACTATCCTCACAGAATCCCCCTGTATAATGATGCAGAACGGATGCGTGTGTTCCGCCACTCAGCAATCAAAGGTATGATTAAGGCTGGCACATACAAGGAAGAGAGATTTAATATTATTCACCAGTTTCAGCAGGAGAATGATGACGCAAATGCGGAACATCTAAAAGATTACCCATGGTATGAATCCTATCTTTTAAGTGGACGAGAAGGGCTAATGGAGTATCTTGGAACCAGACATGAGATAGCTTATGAAGAAATAGAAGAGATATTATCCCAATTTAAGAGCGGAAAAAAAGAAATCTGGTTAAAGCGGATGGGAAGGAAAGATACAGAATTATGGTATAACAAATTTGATTTCTCCGGCATAGACGTATTAATTGTTGAATGGACCCATGGAAACAGTGACAATTATCAGGGAGTTGATATTCCCATTCTATTAAACAGTATGCCTCAGGAAACATTGGCTCATCGAAGAACTAGAAACAGGGATGGTGCTACGGACAGTCCATTTACAGTTCTGGTGCTTGAACTGGAACAGGAAATGTTAGTATCGCAGGCACGTAAAGCTCAAATTATTCTTTCCAAAAGCGGGGAGTTGATATCTTATGATCAGTATTGGAAGCAGATGGAAGGTAATAAAGGAGGTATCAATGAGCAGTAGGCATATTCGCCCAGATAATGGAGTCATGTTAAATGCTTATCCCGACAGCATGGGAGGCACTTTATCTCAAATCGCAGACATTTTGAAAAAACCGGAATTAAAAGGAGCATTCAGCTCCTTTTACATTCTTCCAAGTATATTTAATACGGATTTGGACCGGGGCTTTTCTGTGATTGATTATGGTTTAAATGAACTCGTTGCAGACAAAAAAGATGTTGAAAATTTGAAGAAATTAGGGATTGATTTAAAACTGGATTTTATTTTAAATCATTGCTCTGTGTTGGCAAAAGAATTTCAAGATATTCTAAAGAATGGTGAAACTTCCAGATATCGCGATTTTTTTATTGACTGGAACAAGTTCTGGGAAGGACATGGAACCATGACTTTAGAGGGCTTTATACAGCCAAATGAAGAACTTATTAAAGATATGTTTTTCCGAAAACCGGGTTTGCCTATTTTAATGGTTCGTTTGACAGATGGAAAAAGCATACCATACTGGAACACCTTTTACCAGGAAATTCAGTACCCTGAGATTGATGCACTGGATATGATGCAGGAGACCGAACTTCAGTATGGGTCTGCAGAACAATTGTCTGATATTGTGAATCAGGCACTGAAAGCGGGTAAGAAACCGGTTGAAATTGAGCTTGGAAGGTATAAAAAATATAAAGATCATGTGGTGAATATATTAGAGTCAAGGCGGAAGTACCTTGGTCAGATGGATTTAAACATTGAGTCGCCTCTGGTTTGGGAATATTATGATCATACGTTAAAAACACTTTCGGAATACGGTGCAAAGATTGTACGGTTAGATGCATTTGCTTACGCACCAAAGACTCCGGGGGCCAGGAATTTCTTAAATGATCCCGGAACATGGGATTTGCTGAAAGATGTACAGGAACTAGCGGATAAATACAATCTGGAATTGTTACCTGAAATTCATTCCAGCTATGAAGAAAAGACCTATGAGCGGTTGGCAGAAAAAGGATATATGACCTATGACTTTTTTCTTCCGGGTCTAATAATCGATGCGCTGGAAAATGGCAGCGGTGATAATCTGGCAAGCTGGGCGGAAGAATTAAAGACAAAGAAGATTCGAGTAGTAAATATGCTGGGCAGCCATGATGGAATTCCTCTTTTGGACTTAAAGGGACTGATTTCCAATGAACAAATTGAAAAGCTAATTAATGTTGTTGTTAGCAGGGGCGGTTATGTTAAAAATCTGCACGGACAGAAACATGTTTATTATCAGGTAAATGCCGCTTATTATAGTGCACTTGGGGAAGATATCAAAAAAATGTTGATGGCAAGGGCAATACAGATATTTATGCCTGGAAAGCCCCAGGTATGGTATCTGGATCTCTTTGCCGGTACCAACGATTATGAAGCAGTAAAACGGGCAGGAGCTGGCGGTCATAAAGAAATTAACCGTACCAATCTGTCTGTGGAACAGATCGAAGAGAGAATGAAACTGGATGTAGTTAAAAAGCAGTTATCCATGCTTCAATTTCGTAATAGTTTTATAGCATTTGGCTTTGATTCAGAAATGAATGTACAGGCGGCCGGACCCAAATTGGAAATAAAATGGATGAATCAAGGTTACGAAGCCAACCTTATGGCAGATTTACAGACATTTAATTATGAAATTAAAGGAGTAGATATAAATGGAAATATATCTGTTTATCTGAGCAATTAAAATTATTTATCAGATCTGACGTGACTTCCGCAGTAATGAAATTAAATGTAGTACTGATGAGATCTATAATGGAGCTGCCACACTAGATGATTAAAATCATTTGTGCGCAGTTCCTTTTTCATATATATTTGTTGTCTATGTTTGTGTCAACTGACAACAGAGTTTCTTGTGCGGCTTATATAAAAATTAAAAAACAATAAAAATAAAATTCCTTAAAGGCTCGCAAAGTATTATGTTCTATGCTATAATAGAGCGATATCTTATGGTATAGTGAGGAGACTATATGCTGAGTGAAGAGAAAATTAAAATCATGACTAATCTCGCGATGTTTGAGAAACATGAAGGTAAGAGAATATTTCCGATTAACCGGTACTTCAAAAGTGACTATGTCAGCAGCAAGCTGTTCCGCTCCTTTTTCAGCTACACCTTTAGTTTCTTGTCCTGCCTTCTTTTATGGGGACTTTATTACATGGAGCGATGGCTTAATACCATGGATTTAAAGAGCCTGACAGGGACGGGAATAAGAGTTGGCATCATATATGCAGCCGGGCTGGCGGTTTATATGGTGATCAGCATCTATATATATATGAAGCGTTACGAATATGCAAGCCGGGGTATGAAAGTTTATCTGGCAAAATTAAAGAGACTGGACAAGCGCTATGATGGAAGCACCAGATCAATAAAAAGAATAAAAGGAGGGCGTACATCATGATGGGCCTTCTTGTATTAAGAGAACGACTGAAAGAATTTTTTTCAAGGTATGGAATCTATATTACTCCTGTTATCAAGTTTATTTTCAGTTTCATGGCATTTTCTTTGATGAACAAGAATATTGGATTCATGACGAAGCTGACAGAACCTTTTATTCCTTTGGTTCTGGCTTTGGTCTGCTCATTTCTGCCTTATGGAGCCATTTCGTTTGTGGCAGCCAGTTTTATGCTCGCTCATTTGTCGGGAATTTCACTGGAAGTTACCCTTGTTATGGCTGTGTTCATACTGGTGGTTGGCCTGTTGTATTATGGCTTCCAGCCGGGAGACAGCTATCTTCTGGTATTGACACCGGTCTTTTTCCTTTTGAAGATCCCTTATGCGATTCCTTTAATTGTGGGACTTTCCGGAGGAATTGTTTCCGTAATCCCGGTGGGCTGCGGTGTTTTTATCTATTTTACGCTTCTGTATGTGAAGCAGAATGCGGGAGTTCTGACCAATGATTTGTCGACGGATGAGATGCAGAAGTTCATGCAGTTGATGAAGAGTCTGCTGGCCAATAAGCTGATGTTAATTATGGTGCTTGCTTTTACTCTGGCGCTTTTAATTGTGGTAATTATCAAAGGACTGTCTATGGATTATTCCTGGATAGTGGCGATTATTGCCGGTACAATTGCCCAGCTTAGTATTATTTTCATTGGAGATATTACAGCGGATGTGTCGGTATCTGTAATTGGGCTCTTTGGAGGAGTTCTTATTTCCCTCATACTTGCAGGGATTTATACGTTCTTCATATTTACAGTGGATTATACGCGTACGGAATACGTACAGTTTGAAGATGATGACTATTATTATTACGTCAAGGCGGTTCCAAAGCTGACGGTCAGCACACCTGATGTAAAAGTTCAAAAAATAAACGCCAGAAAGCTCCAGAGACCGCAAAGGTAAGAAGAACAAAAAGGGAGGTGGATCACATGGCAAATTTTTTAGATAAGATGTATTCCTGGGTATCGTTCCTTCCCAGAATTTCAAAGACGAATCTGGTTGAGATTATTATCATAGCTGTTTTGCTGTATGAACTTCTGACCTGGATTATGAATACGAGAGCCTGGACACTGTTAAAAGGTATCATTGTAATCTTTGCTTTCTATGTCTTTGCTTACGTTTTTCGCTTGGATAATATTTTCTGGATACTCAATAAGATTGCTGCTCCGGCAGTGACCATGGTAATTGTGATCTTTCAGCCGGAACTGCGCAAGGCACTGGAACAACTGGGAAGCAAAAACCCATTTACCGGAATCCTTACGTTTGATGATGGAAGAGACAATTCAGGCTTTACCGATAAGACCATTAATGAACTGGTAAAAGCCACCTTTGAGATGGCAAAAGTAAAGACTGGAGCGCTGATTGTGGTCGAGCGGAACGATTCCTTAAAGGAGATTGAGCGGACTGGAATCGAAGTGGGCGCAATTGTCAGCAGCCAGCTTCTCATTAACATTTTCGAGCATAATACCCCTCTTCATGACGGAGCTGTAGTAATTCGGGGAAACCGGGTGGCGGCAGCGACCTGTTATCTGCCCCTGTCTGACAATATGACCATCAGTAAAGACCTGGGAACCAGACACAGGGCAGCAGTGGGCGTGAGTGAAGTCAGTGACAGCCTGACCATTGTGGTTTCTGAGGAAACCGGACGTGTGACGGTTGCTTTAGAGGGAGGATTAAAGCGGATTGCAGATGGAGATATGCTGAGGACCATTCTGGCCGGAGTCAAGCAGGCGGGAGAGGAAGGAAGCAGATTCAGGATTTTGAAGGGAAGGCGTAAGAATGAAGGAAAAGCTGTTAAATAACCTTGGACTGAAAGTTGCGTCGCTTGCGCTTGCACTTGGAGTTTGGATGGCGGTGGTGAATATATCAAACCCTGTCATTAATGACTCACAGCTTGTTACGGTTGAAGTCCGTAATGAGGAAGCTTTAAAGGCGGCAAACTTAACCTATGAAATTGATGGCAAGGATGTCGTGACAGTCAGCTATCAGGTGAGGACCAGAGATCGTTCTCTGGTAAAAGCATCAGACTTTCATGCATACGTTGATTTAAAGGATTATAATGTAACTGGTGCAATTCCAATTACAGTGGAGATCAATAAGGATAAGGAAAGTCTGGTTAGAAGTGATACCATTACGGCAAAGCCTATGGTAATCCGGATTAAGGCGGAACAGCTGCAGACCAAAAAGTTTGATTTGCAGGTGGATACCAGGGGGTCAGGAAAAGAGGGCTATCGGCCTGGAACCATTAATCTGGTACCGGACAATGTAACGGTGGAAGGGCCAGAATCTGTAATTGGACTGATTAATCACATGGGAGTGGTGATCCAGATTAACAATAATGTGAGTTCGGATTTCAGTTCGTCTTCACCACCTGTTTTTTATGATGCAAACGGCAATACGCTGGACCTTGGAAACAAGGTGACAGTCAATAAGCCCGAAATTGATTATTATGTACAGATGCTAAAGGCGAAGGAGCTCTCGCTTAATTATGAGGTTACGGGCCAGGTTGCCAAGGGATACCGTTATACAGGACTTGAAACAGAGGTAAAGTCTGTTTCCGTGGTAGGTACCAAATCGGTGCTTGCTTCTCTTACAACCATTGCAGTAGCTTCTGATAAGCTTAATATTGATGGTGCCACAAAGGATAAAGTAGTACAGTTGGATTTAAGCCAGTATCTTCCGCCGAATACCACCATTGCAGGTGATAAATATAAAGATGTATCCGTTAAGCTGAAGGTGGAGCCGCTGACCACCCGAGTATTTACCCTTCAGCTGAATACCCTTGATAAAAAGGGTATGTCTGCGGATTACAACTATAGTTTTGATAAACAGACTTGTGATGTTACCGTAAAGGGCCTCAAAGAAGATTTAGATGCATTGAAAGAAGAAAATTTAAATGCAATTCTTGAGGTCTCCGATTTGAATCCCGGCACATACCCCGGACAGCTTCATTTTGAAATTGTGGAAGGGTTTGAAGTTACCGTTTATACGCCTTTTAATGTAACGGTAGCCGAGGAAAACAAGGGGCCTGCACAGACGATGCAGGACACCACTGTATCAAGTACATCAGAAAGTGCGTCACAGTAAGAATGCCTTTTAGAGGCAGTATGTAGAAAACATTGGAGGAATTCAGTATGGTCAGTGCTAAAGTTGTTATAAAGAATCCTACCGGTCTGCACTTAAGACCGGCGGGGATTCTTTGTAGGGAAGCCATGAACTTTAATTCAGTAGTGAGTTTTCGTTTTAAGAATACCACTGCCAACGCAAAGAGTGTACTCAGCGTGTTGGGAGCCTGCGTAAAAAGCGGCGATGAAATTACCTTTGTCTGTGAGGGAGCGGATGAAGAGGAAGCTCTGGCTACCATGATCAAGGCTGTTGAGGGGGGCCTTGGCGAATAGATTTTTTCATTTTTTAATTAATAAGGAGGATTTTATGTTTAAAGGAACAAGCGCATCTGCGGGAATCGGAATTGGGAAAGCCGTTATCGTAGAAGAAACAGAACTGAAGATTAAGAAAGACACAATTACAGATGTGGATGCGGAAAAAGCCCGCTTTCAGAGGGCTGTAAACCAGGCGATGGAAGAAACTGACGCTCTGGCTAATGATCTTGCCACAAGAGTAGGAGAAAAGGAAGCAGAGATTCTTAAGGGACATCTGTTGCTGCTTTCTGATCCGATGCTGGTAGGTGAAATCGAAAATTCCATTTCCAGTGAGATGGTTAACGGTGAGTTTGCCATTGAGACTGTTTGCAACATGTATGCGGATATGTTTACCTCCATGGGAGATGAACTGATGCAGCAGCGTGCCACCGATATGCGGGATATTAAAACCCGTATGCAGAAGATATTACTAGGAGTCAGTTCCGTAGATATCGGAGCGCTTCCAGCAGGTAGTATTATTGTCGCAAGAGATTTAACTCCGTCCATGACGGCTGGAATTAATCCCCTGAATGTAACTGGTATTGTAACAGAACTGGGTGGAAAAACATCACACAGTGCGATTCTTGCCAGAGCCCTGGAGATTCCTGCGGTTGTTGCAGTAGATGGATTTATGAGCCAGATTACAGATGGAACAGAGCTTATTTTAGATGGATCAGAGGGAGTGATATTTGCGAACCCGGATCAGTCAGCAAGAGAAGAATATACAGCAAAAAGAGAAGTTTTCTTAAAGGAAAAGAAGGAACTGGAACAGTACATTGGAAAGCCAACTGTGACAAAAGACGGAGTAACCATTGAACTGGTTGCCAATATCGGAAAGCCGGAAGATGTGGAGAAGGTTCTTCAGTATGACGGAGAGGGCGTTGGTCTGTTTCGGACGGAATTCCTTTTTATGGATCGGACAAGCATGCCTACCGAAGAGGAGCAGTTTGAGGCATACCGCAAGGTAGCATCGGCCATGAACGGCAAGCCTGTTATCATACGTACTCTGGATATCGGCGGAGACAAGGAGATCCCATACATGGGACTGGAAAAGGATGAGAATCCATTCCTTGGATATCGTGCCATCCGTTTCTGTCTGGATCGGAAGGATGATGTATACCGTCCCCAGCTTCGAGCACTTTTAAGAGCCAGCGCATTTGGCAATATCCGTATTATGGTGCCTATGGTAACCTGTCTTGAGGAGTATCGGGAAGCCAAGGCTTTGGTAGAAGAGACGAAGAAAGAACTGGATGAAAAATCCATGGCATATAAAAAAGATATTCAGGTTGGTATTATGGTGGAAACTGCGGCAGCTTCCCTGATGGCAGATGTATTTGCAAAAGAGGTTGACTTCTTCAGTATCGGAACCAACGATCTGACACAGTACACCATGTCTGTAGACCGGGGCAATGACAAGGTATCCTACCTTTACTCACCACTTAATCCGGCCGTTTTAAGAAGTATCCGCCACGTGATTGAGTGTGGAAGAAAAGAAGGAATTATGGTAGGCATGTGCGGAGAAGCTGCAAGCGATCCCATGCTGATCCCTCTTCTTCTTGCCTTTGGTTTAAATGAATTCAGTATGAGTGCTTCTGCAATTTTAAATGCAAGAAAGCTGATTACCGGATACAGCACACAGGAACTTAAGGAAGTTGCTGAACAGGCCATGTCCTTTGTTACTGTAAAAGAAGTAGAAGATTATATGAAAGATTTTATTAGCCGTTCATAATAGAATGAATCGGAAAGAATGCAGCTGTTGCCGTTAAGGCGGCTGCATTTTTTCCGAAAAAAGGTCAAAAAAGGGCGATTATTCACTAAAGGGGATATGTTACGATGAGCGTTTATCTGATCAGTTATGCAGCATCTTATCTATTTGCAAGAGCCGGATATTATTGGCTTTCCGGTTTGATCCTCATGCTTGCAGCACTCTTTCTCTACTGGTGTGATTACAGGAGAACGGAGAACATCATTCATTTACGGGGGTTGTTTTCCTTATTCTGGGTAGGTGGAGAGGGCGTTGCCTGCTTGAAGCTGTCAGAACTGTCTTCTGACTGGAGTATTATTACCTGGCTTTGTTTTTTGGTGGCGTACTTAGGTTTCTATATGACCTTTGAATTTATGATCAGAACACAGGGGTCTGCAGGAGGGCAGCGTTCCAGCTGGTTTAGCTTTAAAGGATACGAAAAACCACTTTTTCTGGCTATGCTGCTGACTACGGTACTGTCCCTTGGCGCATTTCTGACTGAGGCGGCTATACTGGGTTTTATCCCGTTTTTTATTAAGGGAGTGCCTCATGCCTATTCCTCGTTCCACATCACAGGAATCCATTATTTTACGGTATCCTGCGTTCTGATACCAGCTCTTTCTGTGGTTTATTTCAGCATAGAGCAGGGAAGAAACGGATTCAGGCTGGTTCTCACTGTGATCATGGACATAATCGCCTGTGCGATTCCAGTTTTATGTGTTTCCCGCTTTCAGCTGATTCTGGCCGTTGGCCTGGCGATTCTAACTTATATTGCTATGGAACACAGGCTGAAGATCATATACGGGGTAGGACTATTGCTTGGAATGATTCCCATCTATGTGATTCTTACCATAGCCAGAGGCCATGATGTCACCTATTTAAATGGCATTTTCCAGATGAAATATAGTCAGATGCCTATTTTCATCACACAGCCCTATATGTATATTGCCAATAACTATGATAATTTTAACTGTCTGGTGGAATGGCTTCCCTCTCATACTTTTGGGCTTAGAATGCTGTTTCCTTTATGGGCGCTTTCCGGATTAAAATTTCTGGTACCTGCTTTGGTGGATTTTCCTATTTACGTGACAAAAGAAGAACTGACTACCGTGACTCTTTTTTACGATTCCTTTTATGATTTCGGTATCGTGGGAGTTATTTTGTTTAGCTGTATCTTGGGAGCAGTGGCATTTCTTCTAATGCGGTCGGTAAAGCGGGTGAGAAATCCCATCGGATATCTGTTCTATGCTCAGTTTGCCATGTACTTAATTCTGTCATTTTTTACAACCTGGTTCAGTAACCCTGCAACCTGGTTTTATTTCGCACTGACCGGTGCATTATATGTTTTCTGTTCCTGGAAGAATAGCGGAAGGCATGAATAATTTTAAACTCTTTTAACAAATGCGCATGGATCTGGCAAGTAGGCCGGATTCATGCGCATGTTTTATGTCTTGCAGTTATATTAGAATAAAATGATATCCGCTTTCATGGTCTCGGAAGGAGAGATATGAAACTTATTCTTGTAGGCTCTTGAGAAGGTGGAATAATTTTTAAATCCGCAGAAAAAACATACTTCTGTAACGGAATTGCCCGTTCTTAAACGCTCTCTTGCCAGCAAAAGACGTTTTTCCGTAATATAATCAAAGAGTGTATAGCCCGTTTCTTCTTTAAAAAGATGCATCAGATGGTAACGGCTGATAAAAAATGATTCTGCAATGGAATCAACCGTCAAATCCTCAGTCAGGCGACTGTTTATGTGGTCCACGATACTTAGGATCCTGGCATCTCCGGTGGACGGAGGCAGATACTGGACTCTGTTAGTCAGAGAAGCGCGGTTGAGCTGTATCATGAATTCAAGAAAGACTACCTGACAATATAAATCTTTTGCATAACCGTCATGGGTGCAGGCATATTCCAGATTGGTTAATGTCCGGTATAAGCTACTCTTTTCCATGGAATGGATTCTAAGCACATGGGAATGAAGCTCTTTGGATTTTTGAAAACAGGCGCTTAAATCATAGGTTTCTGACTGGTATGCGTCTAAAAATCCGGGAGAAAGATAGACAATGATTCTTTCGTAGGGAATATGAGCTGCAATATCCGGCCGGTGTATATCGTTATGACTAACCAGAATGATGTCATAAGGCTCAAGACTATAGGCACAGCCCTCAATCCGGTAGGTCACAGATCCCTGGATAAAAATTATTATTTTATCAAAATCGTGATAGTGGTAATCGTAGTTCTGCTTTCCTTCATCAAGAAGGTGAAACAGCTTAAAATTGCTGTTTAGATATCCCCGTTTTTCGTAGCTGTTCATTGGGCGGGTAACACCTCCCTTCCGTACTATAATACAACACAATTTGCAATATATAAAGCATTATATTAATTGAAATGATAGAAAGTGCTGTTTATAATAGATAGTATGAACCATACAATGGAATGAAAAGGGAAAAACGATGAAAATAGCAGTACTGGCGGGCGGATACAGCCCGGAACGGGAAGTGTCCTTATCATCAGGAGCCATGATTACCAATGCACTGATGGAACAGGGGCATGAAGTGTGTCTTGTAGATTCTTATCTGGGAATTCCGGACGGAGAAGAGATCCGGTTTTATCGTTTAGGAGATGGCATGGAGTTTTCCAGCCACATTGGCAGCAGTGCCCCTGATTTAGAAGACGTAAAACAGAGGGGCGGCTTTCAGGGAATTATGGGAAGCAGGGTAATGGAAGCATGCATGCAGTCGGAGATGGTTTTTCTTGCACTTCACGGAGGGGCAGGGGAAAACGGTCAGATTCAGGCAATTCTTGATGGATTTGGGATTCCTTATACAGGAACTGGGTTTGAAGGGTGTCTAAAAGCCATGGATAAGCATTTAGCGAAGCTTATCATGCGGGAGGAGAATATTCTCACTCCTGAATGGAGACTTTATGAAAAAGGATCCCAGACTGAGCCGTTTGTATTTCCCTGTGTTGTAAAACCGTGCGGTTGCGGATCTAGTGTGGGAGTTACCATGGTCGAAGACGAAGGTCAGTGGAAGAAAGCACTTGACACTGCATTTTCCTGTGAAAACACGGTACTTGCTGAGGCGAAGATATCCGGCAGAGAATTTTCTGTGGGAATACTTGGAGGAACTGCACTTCCGGCTATTGAGATTAAGCCGATGAATGGCTTTTATGATTATGAGAATAAATACCAACCGGGAAAGACAGAGGAAATCTGTCCTGCCAGCCTTTCAAAAGAGGAAGCGGAACATATGTCTGATTTGTCTTTAAAAGTACATAAGGTTCTTTCACTTGGCTATTACTCCAGAGTGGATTTTATGATGGAAGAAGACGGCAGTATCTACTGTCTCGAGGCAAATACATTACCGGGAATGACACCTTACAGCTTGCTTCCCCAGGAAGCGAAAGCTGCAGGAATATCTTATCAGGAATTGTGTGACTTAATTGTCAGGAATGGGAAAGGGGCATTAGAATGAATATTACTTTGGAAAAATACCATGGTCTTGGAAATGATTATCTTATTTTTGATCCCAACAAAAATGAATGCAAACTGACAAAGGAAAATATCCGGCTGATCTGCGACCGGAACTTTGGAGTGGGATCAGACGGGCTTTTAGTGGGCCCCATACTGGGGCAGGATAAGCTGGAAGTAAAAATATTAAATCCGGACGGAAGTGAAGCGGAATTAAGCGGCAACGGAGTGAGGATATTCGGAAAATATTTAAAAGATGCTGGTTATGTTCAGAAGAATAAGTTTGTAATAAACACATTAAGCGGAGAACAGACCATTCAGTACTTAAACGAGGAGGGAACAAAAATTAAGGTTTCCATGGGAAGGCTTAGCTTTTTCAGCGATGAAATTCCTGTTACAGGACCGAGAAGAGAGGTTTTAAATGAAACCATGCTGTTTGGCAGCATCCCTTACCGCGTCACCTGCGTAAATATTGGAAATCCCCATTGCGTAATCTGGTTAAATGATATATCAAAGGATCTGGTATGCCGGATTGGAAAACATTCTGAAAATGCCGAATATTTTCCTGACCGAATCAACACCCAGCTTTTAAAGGTACTGGACCGGACTAATATTGAGATTGAAATCTACGAAAGAGGAGCCGGCTATACCCTGGCCTCCGGAACCAGCGGCTGCGCAGCGGCTGGAGCTGCATACCGCATGGGCCTGACAGATCCCAAGATGTATGTGCACATGCCAGGCGGAATCCTGGAAGTGGAAATTAAAGAAGATTACAGTGTTCTGATGACAGGTGAAGTAGGATATGTGGGCAGATTTACTCTGTCTCATGAATTTGCAGAACAGGTGAAGGCACTTCAGTAAGAAGAATCGTATGGGTATGACAGCCGTCGCAGGTAGCCGTTAGAGAAATTCCGGCAGTTGCGGCAGCTGTCATGCTTTTTTGTTTGTCTGGCTAAAAATATTTATTTATTATATTAGAAAATTTCCTTGCATATTAAACCCTGAAATTAAAATTATTTTGTTTCCTAACCAATCGCCGGGCTTATTTACGAGAACTTGAAATTCCCTGTTTATCATGGAAACAGGAAAAAGATACCATAATATTCGTTGATCACAACAGAGAGAATGGATGAATTTTTGATTAAATATGTATAATTATGATTTACTGTGAATAAAAATTCTGCTGCAGTATATTGTTAACGTGTTGACGAAAACTACGTTTTCATACTATAATATACCTTAATTTAGTTACTGCAAAGAAGATATATTGCAGGAGAGGCGGGAGCTTATGAAGCGTATGTCGTGTGAAAACGGAGAA
>JAQSYE010000264.1 GCA_029256305.1 Lacrimispora sp.
TTATAATGGTCATACTCTACTTCCGGGCCTTCAATTACTTCATAACCCATGCCCACAAAGATTCTCTCCACCTCTTCTAATGCGATGGTATTGGGGTGGGTGTGCCCAACTCTGTTTCTCTTAGCCGGCAGAGTAACGTCAATTACTTCCTTCTTCAACTGCTCTTCTCTTGCTTTTTTCATCAGCGAATTCATGGCTGCATCTAACTTACCCTCAATTGCTTCTCTGGCTTCATTCACCATCTGTCCAATCTTAGGTCTGTCTTCTGGAGTAACGTCCTTCATGCTCTTTAATACACTGGTCAGCTCTCCCTTTTTTCCAAGATAAGCAACTTTAATATCGCTCAGTTTTTCCAACGCATCGGAAGCTTCAATTTGCTTTAACGCTTCTTGTTTGATTTTCTCTAATTGATCTTTCATCATGCTCTCCTTCTTTGATTCTTCCCTGATACAAAAAAAAGCTTCATCCCAGTAAAGGGACGAAGCTATGCTCGCGGTACCACCCTGATTCCTGCATTAAAAAGCAGGCACTCGGTATACGTAACGTGTATGGACGTCATAACCTACCCGCCTGCCAAACAAATAAGTTCACAGGTTTCAGCCATGCTGCTTCAGTGGGAAATTCGATCTCTTAATTGAACTTAAAAGGGCTTTCAGCCGGTGACCCCTTCTCTCTGATAGAAATTAAGATTCTACTTGCACTTTCATAGCATTTCACATTTTAATGTAATATTGTCACTATTATAATAAGATAAAATCAAATTGTCAAGATATTTTTAAACCCTTTATTTCTTATAAAGCGGTATGAACAGGTCTCCACCACAATTAAAATAATAATAGAAAACTTATTTCAGCTTAAAGCCGGAAACGACCGTCTTAAGCTCCTCTGCAATCCGCTCCTGCTTCTCTGACATCTTAGACATGTCCTGCACAACTTTATATGCATTTTCGATTGTACTAAGAACCATGCTGCTGTTGCCTGCCGTAGTCTGAACGGATTCGGAAACATTCTGGATGGCGTCACGTACCTCTTGCATCACCTGGCTGATGTTGGTCGCCATCTCCGCCACTTCATTGGAGATCTCCTCAACAGTAACTGCATCTCTGCCATACTGCTGACCCACATTAACAAAACTGTTATAATCGGGAGTTACCGTATCTCTTAAGAACAACAGCATAGACTGTGATCCGCCTAACATCATGGAAAATGCATTCTGGACATCTGCAATGGTCCCCTCAATTTCCTTTACAATGTCAGAAGTATCTTTCGCAAGTTTTCCGATCTCTCTGGCAACCACGGCAAAACCTCTGCCCTGTTCTCCAGCTCTCACCGCTTCAATCGATGCATTGAGTGACAAAAGGTTAATCTGAGAAGCCGTATTGGAAATGAGACGTGCCATATCGCCAATCCGTTCCACTACCTTTGCGTGCTGGACTGCCATCTGAAGATCCTGCTCTCTTTCCTGAGAAATAACAATGGCATTGTCATAAGCTTCCCTGCTTTTTTTCTCAATATCTTTGGCCCGTTCCATTATCTCGCCGGCTATTTTGCTGCTCTTATCCGTCTCACTGGCAAGCACACCTACTGATGAATTAACCTCTGCAAGAGATGCGTTCAGCTCTTCTGAAGCTGCGCTGGAAGACATCATTGCTTTATCTACATCGCTCATATATATTTTTACATCGCTGAATTGAACAAGCAGATCGCCTGATACTTTATTTAAATGAATACTTGCATCCGTAATATCCCCTGCCTGATCAGAGATCTGCTCGATCACGCCTTTGTTGCTTCGGAACATATTATTTAATGAGCTGCTCATCTGACCCAGTTCATCTTTACGTCTGGACTTTAATGGCTGTACCGTAAAATCTCCATCTGCAAGGGAACCTGCAAACTTACGGACTTTCTTAAGACCTGATGTAATACTTCCAACCTGCAGCAGAACTGCAATTATGCATAGAATCAAGGCAACTGCGCTCAGTTTTGCCAACTTTTCATTTAAGGCAACAATGGGTTCTGAAAGCTCAGATTGAGGCATCTTAATCATGATAATCCAGCCGACCCCTGGAACAGTATCATAATAGAGGTTATAAGTTTCCCCACCGTCTGTGTAGACCGTCTTTCCTCTATCGTTTGCTACCATCTGCGCTGCTGCAGCTGACAGTGATGCGTTCTCATCCTGTGTCATATTGACACCTTTGCTAACTTTCTCTGCATCTGCGCCGCAAAGATAAACACCTTCACTTGAAATAAGTACTGCAGTTCCATTCTTTCCGACCTTAATTGATTTTATCAGCTCGTCGATATCACTCAGCTGCATATCAACCGTAACCGCTCCAATAAAACGGTTGCTGCTGTCATAAATAGGAGCAGTACAGCTTGCCATCATCATATTGAGAGTGGGATCAAAATAAGGATCTGTAATAATCGCAGTTTTAGAGCCTCCTGATACAGATTTATAGTACGCCTGATTAAAATAGTCGTAGCTTTCATTACTGTATTCGTTAGTTAGAGTCACTTTATCCCCATCTTTATACCAGTAAGGTCCTACATACTTCTGCTGCGGATCATATACATTCGGTTCAAACCAGATACCACTGCCAAGTATTAAATCGTTATCGGATATAATATCTGCAATCGCCTTGCCGTATGTATCAAGATCCGTAGACTGATAAGAGGCTCCTACTATATGAGAAATATTTAACGCTGTGGTCTCTACTGCATTCAAATAATTATCAATGCCGTTTACATTCGCTTTCAGTTCTGACTCCATAGTGGAATTACTCTGTTGATCAATCAATACGCTGCTTGTAGATTCACTTAGTTTGGCTAACATCGCCAACGCCACCACAACCACGGGCAAAATGCCAAGGAGCATCTTTATCCCTATGCTTCTGATTCCTATTGTTTTCTTCATAATTTTATCTCCTGTAGTTCGGACTTCGGCCTCATACTGTATGCATTGACATTTCAATTAAAAATATCATAACATACCAAAGTAATATTTACTAATAACATTTGCTAATATTCTGTATGCCTGATTCCGCTTTTCCTATTGCATTTTCGCTTATGTACATATAAACTGGATATCAGAACTTTTATATCTATTAAAACTCCTTCCCTACCAGCACTTTTTACATAATATTAACAGTTTTTAATTATACTATTGCTATTCAAATTATGCAATATAAGAATTTTACATATTTTTATCGTGTATTTTACGGATTTTAATATCATAAAATATAGTACAAGAGGTGACTATAATGGATCAAGACTATATCAACAAACGAATAACAGAATTACGTCTTAAAAAGGGGGTGGCAGAACATAAGATGAGCCTGGAGCTCGGACATAGCAGAAGTTACGTACAAAGTATCTCCAGCGGCAGAAGTCTCCCTTCTATGGCGGAGTTTCTGACAATCTGTGAGTACTTAAGCGTGACGCCGAAAGATTTTTTTGATAATGATAATCCCAACCCGCCCTTAGTCAGGGATACCATAGACAAACTTAAAACTTTGCCGGAGAGTGATTTGCTACTGATCTTAACCATGATCAACCGGTTTCAGTCAAAATAGGCGGAAATAAACATAATAACAAAGATTTCATCTTCCCCGTGCGTGAGTACGGGGATTTTGAGGTACAGCGGGGGCGTTGTTTCTGTTCTCATACTGCCGGCTCCCGCGGAGTTTTTAGATCATTGATTTCCTGCAAGGATACAATGGAAGGGATTGCCTCCAATGCCCTTACATATAATTCATCCAAATCTCCTCTATTTATCATTCCAAAAAAATAACCGTATAAATCCTGAAAAGACTGCTCTTTTATCATATAGTCAAACTCCTTCCCCTGGCCGAATTATTACAGGCCTCTTTTCTTCCATAAGTACTGAAAGCATCCCCTACCGGAACACAGCCAATTGCATATGCATGTTCTTCCCAGCCATCCGGCAAATACAATCGAATGGGATCCCCTGGTTTAGGTGGGACGAACAAGCCTGTTCCTTCCGGCGATGTATATATAGTGGAAAGCGGAAACCAGATCGGCTTTCCATAAGTTTCATCTTTTTCACTCAACAGCTTTATTTGAACTGTATTCTCTTCTGTGTTTTGGACATTTCCCATGATCATGATCCCTGCAAGATTTAAAAATTCCCCAGCCGGTACCATAAAACCGGATCGAGTGCGGAGTACATAATCAAATTCCACCTTCCCTCCGCTGAAATTCATGCTCATGGAGTATATGTAATAAGCACTGCCTTCAATCATTACGCAATCACATAAGTGCAGGCACTTTCTGCTTTTTATCCGATATTCAACAGTCTCACCCTTCTCACAGTCATGATAACATTTAATCCGGTATTGATCGGAGTTAAAACTCTTCCTGCCTTTTCTTTTCACCCTTCCAAAATGGAAGCAGATATGATGGTGAAAATTGTCTGCTACCAGGACCTGGTTTTTCTTTGCTGCCAGACGCTTTAAAAACTGCCAGTCTGTCTCCATATACTGCACAGCCAGCCCATCAGCCGTTTCCCGCATTTCCTTACTTAAAAACACGGTTGTATTCTCATATCCGGTAAGTACTGACCCTATAATCTGAAGGTATTTCTGTCCTTCTCCCTGAAAAGTCCTTATGTACTTTTGTCTGTCCAGATCCATGGTCAGGGACACTGCGAAAATATTCCAATAAACAGCGCCCTCTGTCTCAACCTCGTATCTTCTTTCGATTCTACCCTTAAAAATGGGTATTTCTTTTTTATCCTCATCAACAAAAGTAATATTCAGCGAAACGTCCTCTGAC
>JAQSYE010000033.1 GCA_029256305.1 Lacrimispora sp.
TCCCACGTCTGGATCTATTTTGGAGGAGTTTTAGGAGTTATTACTGTTTTGCTTTTTAATTTGACAGTTCCAAAAATACCCTCTTTCAGACTTACGCTCCTTTCCTTTACCGGACAAATCTTTACCGGCATTTTACTGGATCTGATTACACAAAAGGGATTTACAATGGCAACCTTCTCCGGTGGCCTTCTGGTCGCCGCAGGTGTAGGAATCACCATGGCAGGAGAACGACTTTCTTTGCTTTTTATGAACAAATCTCCCGTTTCTGATAAACTCGGTTAAAAACCAAAATAGGATAGAAGCTGAGAAAGCTGCGGTATATACAGACTTTCCTGGCTTCTATCCTGTTTTTTGTTAAAATTTTCTTCCCCCGCCCCCCATGGTGCGGCCGGAATTTGAATGAGTGGTGCTTCGCCCTGAAGAAGACATGCCTCCATTCGACCCGTTTCCTCCGGTGTTACGGGGTATGATCACATGGGTTACACTGGTGTTGACTAAACTGTCATCTTGACGTGAATAATGAAACTCACTGGCCGCCCGGTAGGAAAGCAGGGAATTAGCTGCTCGTCTCTTCACTTTTTTCATGGAATATTGACTGGTCACGCCACCGCACACGGCTGCACCTGCTGCAGCTGCCACTAATATTGCCAACGCAGCTTCAAACCACTCTATGCTGTGATAAACACTTATCTCACCAGTATCGGCATCGTAATTATACTGACCTCCTGGTATCCCTTCCCGGTAATACTTCCTCACTCCGGTCAGATATGTTCTGGCACATGCCGCATAATCACCCTGGCTGATCTCATTATATGCATCATCAAGAATCCGATTCCATCTTTGATCAGTCAAAAACCGGTTCATCTTTCCTACAGGTAAAATATACATCTCCCGATTGTCCATGTCGATTAAAAACAAAGCGCCCCGGTCGTCACTTCCCATTCCGAAGCTTCTTTCAATATAGAAGTTTTCCGCATAATCTTTCGCAGTCTCCCCCCCGGTATCGCCAGTTGTTACTATGACCACATCCATATTCATTTCTTTTTTCATAGACTGGATTGTGGTTTCAAATTCATCCTTTTGATCTGCCGTGAAAAGACCTGCATCATCATAAACCCTGGCTTCGTTACCATTATGCTCCTGATACTGAATCGCGTATGCCACCGGCATTCCTCCAAATAACAGGAATGTACAAAATAGAAATACTAAAATTCCAGAAAATAGTTTTATTATCCTCATATAAAATACCCCACAAGCAGCAGAAGAAGGCACACAGGAACGAATACTTTTGCAAAGAGAAACATCAGTTTCCCTTTGTCTACCGGAAGTTCACCGCATACTTTTCCGGTTTGTCCGTTAATCGTAAAATAATAAATCTGGTTTTTGCTCTCATCATTATAAGTAAGCGTCCACACAGGAAGAAGTGCATATTCCCATGTCTCATCTTCTAACTGTATATCCTGATCTTGAACTCTTACAGAATCATAGGACGAGACGCTGTTACGCAGTGTATCTTCTACAAAGTTTGTGATTTCAGACTTTACCTCTTCTGTAAATTCCTGATTCTCCATATCCCGACGCTCTGCTACAAAACCAGAGAGATACCCCATTGTAAAGGGTTTTAATTTGTCAGTCTCAAAGGGAAGAACACCTTCCACAAGTTTACGGTTTGCTTTCTTTAATGCATTGCGGGGTACAAATTTTATAGGCATGCTACCGGATCGATAAACGTCATATGTCTCAGTCTCCGTATATCTTCTGTCACCGCTTTCCCATACCCGGATCCGCTCTGCTCTCGCTTCAATGCTTCCTTTTGTTGAACAGCTATAGAGAAGATACGGGAAATATACGCCAGTGATTGTTTCAATCTGATCTTCGCTGTAAAATGCCTTAGGAACATACCGTTTCTTCTTCATCCAGTCCCGGAACATACCCATAGCTTCTTTCTTATCATAAGAAAAGGGAATGACGTAATCCGGATGAAATTCTCCGCTCAGCCGTCCGGATAGAATAACCGGATTATGGCAGTAATAGCAAAAAGATGCCGCAGTGGTATCGTCTGTTACAATTTCAGCGCCGCAGCTGGGACAGGTGTATAATAACGTCTCTGGATGGGCTGCTGATTCTTTCTTTACTTCCTGCGTCTTCTCTTCCTCATTCAGTAATGCTTCCTGAGCAAATTCAGATAAGCAGTATTCGCAGGCATACTTCTGCTTTTGAGGATTAAATTTTAGCGGTCCCCCGCAGTTGGGACACTTATATGAGATAATTCCACTCATGGCCTTGGTTTTCCGCACTCAGCGCAGAATTTACCGGTATTAACCGCTCCGCAGCCACAGGTCCATGGACCTTCCGGTTTTTTGCTGCCACATTCCGAGCAGAATTTCCCTGTGTTAACACTGCCGCAGCTGCAGGTCCATGTCTCCTGTGGGCTCGCGCTCTTTGCTGCCTGATTCATCTGCATCTGGTTTGCATTGGCTGCTGAAGCAGCACCCATAAATCCACCTGCTGTATTCATTCCCATACCCATGCCCATGAATCCTGCTAAAGAGCCATTTGCATTGCTTCCGGCGGCTTCTATTCCCCTGGCGGCTGCTCCCTGAACATAACCTTCCCGCACGCCCGGGTCGCTGAGCATTGCTCCCTGGTTCCTCATCTGGATTAATGCTTTAGATTCTTCATCGTAGGAGATGCTTGCAATTCCCACAGACTGTATTTCCATTCCTCTTCCGGATCTCCACTGGTCATCCAACACATCTGCCATATACTGCCCCAGCTCTCTTCCCTTTGAGGCTACATAGGAGATACGGATTCCATCGGCAGACATCTGATTAATGGAGGACTGGAGAGCTTCTAAGAATTCCGATAAATACTGTTCATTAATATCATCCACCTCAACATGAACTGCATTCTTCGGTACAGCCTCTGCGTAAAAAAGGATGGGATCTGCTACTTTTATGGAATAAGTACCGTGAGCTCTTAAAAACAGCTCTGCATTGTAAAACTGGTCGAAATAGTTAATGGGATTGGGGGTACCAAATTTAATTCCCTTGATTTCCTGAAGGTTAATGAAGTAAACTTTCTGGGCGGTAGGTGTCTGTCCTCCAAAGCGGATACGATCAAAGGATTCGCTGACTGCTTCCTGCAGCTGACCGTTAAAAAGAGAGGGCATGGATGAATTCTTTACGGTAAAGTAACCTGGCTCTCCGGTATAGTCAATTACCTTTCCTCCGTCAACCAAAAGCATAAACTGATTTGGATAAACGTGAATGACCGACCCGTCTGATACCGTATTATCCGTTCCCTTTGTATTGGATCCTTTTCGAACCTTTACTCCGCTGGTAAATATGGTCTGATCTCCCATATTGCCTGCCTCTATTACTTCCAGCCACTGATCTGCCAGTGAGCCTCCGATCGCTGAAGTCAATGCTTTCACAATTCCCATTCCGATTCCTCCTTTAGAATTTTACTTCATATTATACTGCACAGATGATACATTTGCTATCCCCTGCCCCGCATCATGGCAATTTCTTTTGCATATCCAGGTAAATCATTGGGAGTCTCCAGATAAAAAGGCAGTTTCTTAAGACTGGGATGTTCTACAACTCGTTTTAACGCATCAAATCCAATCATTCCCTGTCCGATTGCCGCGTGTCGGTCCTTGTGGGAGCAGAGAGGATTTAAGCTGTCATTTAAATGAATGGCTTTCAGCCTGGACAGGCCAATGATCCGGTCAAACTCCTGAAGAACTCCATCTAAATCTTTGGCGATATCATAACCCGCATCCCATACATGGCAGGTATCCAGACAAACGCCCATACATTCTTTTAACTGGACCTGATTCAAAATTTCTCCCAGCTCTTCGAATGTTCTTCCCACTTCGCTGCCTTTTCCTGACATGGTTTCCAGAAGAACCGTCGTATTCTGGTCCGGTTTTAGAATCTGGTTCAGCATATGGGAAATATAACGAATCCCCATTTCTGTTCCCTGACCGGTATGACTGCCTGGATGAAAATTATAACAGTTGCCTGGAATGTACTCCATCCGCTCTAAATCATCTTTCATGGTATCTCTGGCCAGCGTTCTTAACCCCTCGTCTGCTGAACAGGCATTGAGTGTATAGGGAGCATGTGCTAGAATCCGGTTAATACCATGTTCCTCTGCAAATGAAAGGAATCGCCCGATATCCTCCGGGTCAATCTTTTTGGCTTTCGTTCCTCTTGGATTTCTTGAAAAAAACTGAAATGTATCAGCACCGATCTTTACGGCCTCTTTTCCCATGGCAAGAAATCCCTTGGAAGAAGAAAGGTGACATCCGATTGTAAGCATAAAGATCTCCCTCCTATTTTTTTCTGATTCTTCTTCTTTTTGACTGACCAACACCTTTTATTGCGATAAAGATAAATATGGCTGCCAGAAGAAGCTGAATTATGATGCTTAAAAGCACCCAGTTATCCATGATAAAGTTATCCGGGTGAGGTCCAAACCAGGTATTTAAGCTGTTTATTACCGGATTAACCCCTGCCTGCTTGTTAATCATAACATAAAAGGTTGCAACTGGATTTAAAAGAAGCAGATACAGGCAGGCACCGGAGTTAGCCTGATCCGTCACTCCGTTGATACTGGAGACATAAGAACTGTCCATATTCATTCTTGCTATGGAAAGCATAAATATATTTACTGCATAAGTCCCTGCTGCGATAAAAACTAATACGCCATAGCTCACCACAGTAGCGACCGTAGACCGTTTAAAAAGAGAGGAAAAGCAGATCCCCATGCTTCCGCAAAGAAGTGCCACTGTCAGATAGCAGAGAAGCAGGAGAAGCACATCATAAATCATCACTCCACCGTATACAAACGAAACTGCAAGCAAAGGAAAACTGGATACGACCATGAGAAACATGGTGCTGAAAGAAGATAAAAGCTTTCCCCATATAATTTCTGACGGTTTCATGGTTGTGGTCAGCAAAATATCAAGCGTTTGCCGCTCTCTTTCACCGCTTATGCTTCCCGAAGTGAGTGCAGGCATAATAAACATCAGCATAACAAATTCCACAACTGCAACAAATACGTATAAATTGGTAAAGGTTGAATACTGGATCTCAGCCGTCAGCTTCACTCGTTCAACGACTGAATACATATTCAGCAGAATCACCAGAGCCAGTATGGAATTAAAAATCACCAGAATCAGTGCCAGCCGAAAGCTTCTGGCGCTGACCATGGTCTCCCGCTTATAAACCGGATTCGTTTTCATGTACAAGCACCGCCTTTTCTTTATCAGGATCAGTAATCTGCATAAATAAGGACTCCAGGCTCCCGGGTTCCCTGCTGAATCCATGAACCATCACTTCCGCATCAATCAGCTGCTGAAGCAAAATGGCTTCATCCTGCTGGTCTCCGATGAAATTCACACGGATATCTCCTTCTTTGACTGCAATCGTCTGCACACAGGGCTGGCTTTTTAAGATGGTAAGTGCCTTTTCCTTATTGCCAAGAATAGAGATAATGAGAGGATTGGTTGCATTCACCCGTTTTAAAATTTCTTCCATGCTTCCGCTTAAAACCATCTTCCCCTGATCAATGATCCCGATATCGGTACACAGCTCAGACAGTTCCGACAGAACATGGGAGCTGATAAAGATAGTCTTTCCCTGTTCTCTCAGTTCTTTTAAAATCTCCTTAAACTCAAACCGTGTTCTTGGGTCCAGACCAGATGCAGGCTCGTCAAGAACCAGCAGGAGAGGATCATGGATCAGGGCTCTTGCCAGACATAAACGCTGCTTCATCCCTCTTGATAAGCTGTCTACGTAGAAATCCGACTTATCCTCCAACCCCACTTGTTCCAAAAGTGTCATATACCGGTTCCTGGCTTTCAGGCCATCGATCCCGTAACAGGATGCAAAAAACTCCATATACTCATTAACCTTCAGATTGTCATAGACACCAAAAAAATCAGGCACATAGCCGATTTCCTGCTTCAACTGGTTTAAACCGTCAGATACATCTGTCCCGTTAATGAATACCTGACCGCTGTCCGCGAATAAAAGCCCTGTCATAATCTTAATGGCAGTGGTTTTTCCTGCTCCATTGGGTCCTACAAAACCATAAAGGGATCCTTTTGGAATCGTTAGATTCAGACCATTTAACGCATGATATTTCCCAAATTTTTTCTTTAAATCTTTAATTTCTAATATCATTTATCCCTCCCCAGAACCATAAGCATGGGCAGTGTAACATACCAGTTGTTTTCCACGGTATCTTCACAGACATATTTGACTGTCAGTGTATTACCTGGTGATAAATAAGGGGTCAGCTCCCTTACTGTGTATTCTGTCTTTCCTGAATCCATCTGATCGTAATTACCTGTATCATGATTATAAAAGTAAGTTTTCCCCTTAAATATATTGGTATAATTTGTACTCTGATTATCTAAAAATTCTTCCGAAGGATTTTCAAATATGAGTTTCTCCACATTCAAATCGTTACCAAGCGAATATTCCAGGGTAACTGGATCCACGCCGTAGATCGCATTGGTATCCGAATAATACTGACCGCTTACTGTTACAGGTGTCCTCATAAGCGCAGAGCGGTATGTCTCATCATCCTTTTTTGACTTCACATCAATGGTGGAAGTATACATCGTTACTCCATAGGTTTCATATTCTCCGTTTGCAAGGAACTGGCTGTCTTTCTGATCCTCACTGAATGCTACGATCCGTGCTTCCTGGTTGTAAAAAGAGGAATACCGATCCAGATAGAAGCTCAAAATATTGGTTCTTGACAGAGCCAGCATATAATCCGAATCTTCAATATCCGCCTTTGAATACTGATAGCTTCCTGTTATCCGGGCCGATACCTGGAACGAATTGTTTATGGGGTAATTGATTACAGAGTTACCATCAAGTACTTTGGTTTCTCCAGGCTTTAGCTCATCAACGACCACCATCTTACCATACATGAGAATTCCAACCTTTTCCACAGAAAAAGGATATTCATTGGTAACTGTTCCATAGACATTTCCTTTAAAAAGAGTGATATCCGACCACAGGCCCTTCCGGTTCTCATTTAAGGTTCTTTTCTTCAGTGCATAGTATTTGGGCGCAAATGCAACTGCATTCTGTGCAGACACTCTTGTGCCGTCTTTCTCATAACCGATCCGGACATTATAATCTTCACCTCCCGTAAATTTCGGCACGGGTGCACGTTCATAGGATTTGCTTCTGGTTATAGGGAGAAGATTATAGGACGGATCCAGAAGAATGGAATAGGCTCTGTTATAAGGAGTCCTCATATTGATATACGTGTATTCATCTTCATAATTCTCTGAATTATCAAAAATTGTTGCATAAGTAAAAAAGGTATCACGAAACCGGGTTCTTGCTCCCATTAAGTAAACCACTACAGTAAATAAAAGGGATACAGTCACAATAGCTGTCCGGTAATAACGTCTCCCATCCTTCTTTTTTAAAAACAGATAGGTTCCCGGTCCCACCAGCGCAATATAGGATAAAATAACGATGGAATAAATAGCAAGACTTGGAAGCTTATCTACGTCCCCGGTATTAAGCATATTCTGAACTGACCAGTACTGGCTGGAATTACCACTATATAAATAAGAAGAAATATTATTTAACCTGTTCTCCCCTAACAAAGCGGTAAACATCTTATCAACGTAGGAACGCTGTGTCTCACAAAATGGGGCGATATCCACAAAGTCATAGGCTGCAACCCCTACGACTCCTTTTCCCCTGACCGCAGCGGTCAAGACGGGGAACTGATCATTAGACAGGACACCTGTCCCTCCTTTTAAAGAGATATCAGCACAGACAAGGTTCATAAAGGAATCGCCAGGACCATTGGTGGCATATTCCACTCCCATATCCACTGATTTTTCTGCAGGTACTCCGTAATCTTCATTAAGAAGATCTGACCGGAAGGCATACATGGTATCATCGGCGCGGGCGCCGGTACCAAGGAGAAGGGTTCCCCCCTCTTTCACCCATTCCATAATGGCGGAAATCTGATCTTTTGAAAGCTTTCTGGTATCAAAATCGGTTATGACAAGTACATCAAGCAAATCCAGTCCGATAACATGATCGGGCATCTTCTCTGCCCTCATGGAAAATGTCCTTATTTTCACAGCACTGTAATTAACTCCCACTCCCTCCATGTAGGACAGCCGATCCGGTTCATCGGAAAGCACACCCACATAAAGTTCCGCTACATCGGTGGGAACATTCATCTTCAGGCGCTTTCGTATCAGTTCCGTTCCCTGGGAATCCAACAGCTTCACATATAAAATATCCGCTCTTCCCACCGGAATATCAAGAGATTCCTCTACAGATCCCATGGCATCTAACGAAATGGGATAATCGTACTGATAGATGTCATAGTCGGATTCCATCGCCTCCACGCGGACCGTACCGCTAAAGGAGGAAGCAGACTGACTTTTCAGTGTGAAATTTACAGGAACATAGCGGTCTGCCTTGGCATTTCCATCGTATCCATAAGTAACCTCCATGCCAATACCAGAATTATTCTCACCGCCATATTCTTCGGAATAAGGGACTCCCCCATTCCCTCCATTCTCCGGACCATTCGCGGTCATGCCGAAAACAGGCAGCAATGAGCTGCCTGCCAACGTGAGCGCTATGGCACAAATCAGGGATATCTTTCTGACTTTCATTTTGTCACCCTATCTTTCCAAAGTTCTCTTTATTCACATCAAAATTAGTCTTCAGCTTTATCGTAAATACAGTTCCGGATAAGTCACTGGACACATGAATGGTTCCCCCATGCATATCCACAATGCTTTTGGAAATGGCAAGACCCAGCCCTGTCCCTCCTGTATTGGTGGAACGGGACTGTTCCACACGGTAAAACTTATTGAAGATCAGAGGAAGCTCTTCTTCCGGTATGACATATCCGTAGTTTACCACCTGGATCGAAACAAGATCTTCGCTTCCATGTACTTTAACCAGGATCCGCTTTCCATCTGCTCCGTATTTGATTGCATTATTAATGAGATTATCAAACAGACGGGCCAGGAGATTGGCGTCTGCTGAAACGATCTGGGCGGGGACATTGCTTTGCAGTTCATAAGAAAGGTTCCTATCCATAAAACTGGGATAGAATTCTTCCAGCAGCTGGCTTAAAAGCTTTATCACATCCACTTCTGTTACGTTCATGGAAATCTTTCCGTAATTAAGCTTGGTAAATCCAAACAGATCTTCAATCAGCTTTTCCAGCCGCTTCGTCTTTACGTATGCAATCCCTATGTACTTTTTCTGCACTTCCTGATCAATAACTCCATCCTTAGATAGAAGCTCCAGATAACCAATGATGGAAGTAAGGGGAGTCCGCAGGTCATGAGCGATGTTGGTGATCAGCTCGTTCTTCGTTCGTTCTGCCTCCCGCTCCTTATCCATTAATTCTCTTAAATCTCCCACCATCTTGTTTAAACTGGCAGCCATGACGGAGAACTCGTCGTCCCCTTCAAGCTCTACCGTAATATTTAAATCTCCCCCGGATATCCTCTGCATGGCATCTGAGATTCTCCCGATATAACGCATGGATTTTTCCTGAAGAAGGAGAAACGTCACTGCGAATATGCCGATTCCGAAAACAACATAAATAAGTATCACCACCACATCAAAAGATGTGAGCATCTCAAGGAACGCATTGTCCTTTTGAGTGCTCCTCATATAAGATGCGATCAGCGATACGTTGGTTACCAAAAATATCTCGATCAGAACCGTTACGATGGCGCTGTAAAAGATATTGGCAATGACCCGGGTATGGAAACGGCGATTAATATCATTTTTCAATTTTGTATCCTACCCCCCAAACAGTTGTGATGATCTTGTTCTGTCTGGTGTCTTCCTTCATCTTTCCTCTAAGACGCCTGATATGTACCATTACTGTGTTATTAGCTTCATAAACCTTTTCATTCCATACCTTTTCAAATATCTCATCTGTACTAAATACTCTTCCCGGATTGGAAGCCAGCAGATACAGGATATCAAACTCGATGGGAGTAAGTTTTATTTCTTCTCCATATACCATCACCTTATGATTATCCTTATTGATGGTCAGTCCCCGGATTCCTATCTCATTCTTTGCCGATTCGTTTACCGCACTGTTGGGATTAAGCTGGGTATAACGGCGCAGCTGAGATTTGACTCTGGCAGTCAGTTCCAGCGGGTTAAAGGGTTTGGTCACATAATCATCAGCTCCGGTACCAAGTCCTAAAATCTTATCTAAATCTGTTGATTTGGCACTCAGCATAATAATCGGAATATTGTTGGTTTCCCGTATCTTCTTACACATGGAGAGACCGTCCATTCCAGGCATCATAATGTCTAATAGTACCAGATGGATCTGATTCTTGGTAAGGAACTCCAACCCTTCTTCTGCATTGTTTGCCTTGTATACTTTATATCCGTCACTGACCAGATAAATCTCCACCAGATCCGCTATCTCTTTCTCGTCATCCACAACCAGAATGCTTATTGTCTCGGACATTGAAAAATACCTCCCTTGTCGTTATGTAAGCGGCGTTCTCACGTTGAAAAAGGAAAAGCCTGCATCCATTCTACCACAAGAAAGGTATCTTTGCCTTACTATTTTCTTACAAAAAACCTATAATACGGTAAATCAGGAACTGTCTCTCATCCCTGACTTTCCGTTGGAATAAATACCCTGCTGCCTGCAGGATCCAGCCTGCCAAGTTCTGCCCTGACGTAAAGGGAGGCCTCCTCACAGAACTGCTCCTGGCAGTTAATCAGTGTTTTTCCTCTCTTATCCGGTTTTTCCCATGTTCCATCCAGCTGCAGTATATGAGTCTTAACATTGTCCTCTAACTGTATTTTCAAGACATGCATAATTCGTTCCAATAGTCTTTCATCCTCCACAGGGAACATGATTTCTACCCTTTTGTCCAGATTTCTCGACATCCAGTCGGCACTTCCAAGATAAAGTTCCGGACTTCCGTCATTCTCAAAGTAGAAGATTCTTGCATGCTCCAGAAAATTACCAACGATGGAACGCACCTTAATATTTTCACTTAAACCGGGAACCCCTGCTTTTAAGCTGCAGATGCCTCTGATAATAAGCTGTATGCCCACTCCGGCACAGGATGCCTCATACAATGCCGCAATCACCTCTTTATCGCACAGAGAGTTCATCTTAGCTATGATATGAGCCGGCTTACCGGCCGCCGCATTCCTGGTCTCCCGGCGGATCATCTTTAAAAATCTGGCTCTCAGCCAGATGGGAGCCACTACCAGCTTGTTCCAGTGAAGCGGTTCTGAATATCCGGAAAGCATATTAAATACTGCAGTGGCATCCTCTCCAATCTGAGGGTTACAGGTCATAAGACCTAAGTCCGTATAGAGTTTGGCTGTCGAATCGTTGTAGTTTCCGGTACCCAGATGAACATAACGGCGTATCCCGTCCTCTTCCCGGCGCACCACCAGGGTTATCTTACTGTGAGTCTTTAATCCTACCAGTCCGTAGATTACATGGCAGCCGGCTTTTTCCAGTTTTTTCGCCCAGTTAATGTTATTTTCTTCGTCAAAGCGGGCTTTCAGTTCCACCAGAACCGATACCTGCTTCCTGTTATCAGCAGCTTCTAAAAGCGCAGCAATAATAGGGGAATTGCCGCTGACCCGGTAAAGCGTCTGTTTAATTGCCAGGACCTCCGGATCCTTTGCGGCAGTTTTTACAAACTGAACCACAGGATCAAAGGTCTGATACGGATGATGAAGCAGAATATCCCCCTTGCGGATATTGATAAAGATATCATCTTCATTCATCAGCTCAGGTACCTGCTGTGGAATGTATGGAACTTCCTTTAAATGGTCAAATCCATTGAGACCGTACATCTTCATAAGAAATGATAAATCCAATGGCCCTGCAATCTCAAATATGTCATTGGAGCTTATAATTAACTCTCTCTTTAAGATTTTTAACAGTCGTTTATCCATCTTCTCTTCCACTTCAAGACGGATGGCCTCTCCCCACTGACGCTTTTTAAGCTGCTTCTCAATCTCTTCCAGAAGATCCACCGCCTCCTCCTCGTCAATGGTAAGATCGGCATTTCGCATAACGCGGAAGGGATGGGTGGTGACAACATTGTAATTCAAAAAAAGGCTTTCCATGTTCCGCTCAATAATCTGTTCCAGAAGAATGAATGACCGTTCTCCTGATTCACTTACAGGAAGTTCCACTATTCTTGGCAGGACACTGGGAACCTGGACCATGGCGAACTCAAGCTCCTCTTCCCCGCTTTTCTTTTTCAAAAGTGCCGCAATGTTTAAAGACTTATTCCGAATTAAAGGAAATGGTCTGGAAGAATCCACTGCCATGGGAGTCAGAACCGGGTAAACATCTCTGACAAAATACGTATCTGCAAATCTTCCCTCTGCTTCACTTAAATCCTCGTGACTGGAGATAACACGCAGCCCGTTCTGTTTCAGAGTGGGAAGGATGGATCGGTTATAAGTTGAGTACTGCAAAGAAACAAGCTCATGAGTCTTCTCACTGATCTTCTCTAGCTGCTCGTCTGCTTTCATCCCGGCAATATCCGGCTTGGTATATTTTGCATGAACCATATCCTTTAGGGAGGCCACTCGTACCATATAAAATTCGTCTAAATTAGAGGCTGTTATACTTAAAAACTTTAACCGTTCAAAAAGGGGCAGGTTTTTATCTCTTGCCTCACTTAATACCCGGTAATCAAACTCGATCCAGCTCAGCTCGCGATTTACATAATTATCCGGATTGTAATAGATTTCACTAATGTCTGCCATCAGGATAACCTCCTCTTCTGCCTCAGTACAGGCCTGATACCAAATATCTCCTCAAAGAAATCTGCCTTCTGATTAAATGATAAGGCTTCCAGTGTCATATCTCCTTCGTAGGATGTGGTTACTACAAGCTTACCTTCCTTAACATTCATCCGGCTATCTGATAATTTCTGTTTGTGACTGCGGTCCATGGAATTTGCAAGCCTTAATATGGCTGTCAGCTTGGCAATTAAAATCGTAATATCTTCATGAGACAATTCTCCCTTTGTATTGCGGAATAATTCCTCATTGAGCTGTACCCGGTTGTAATCAAATTCCAGTCCGTTGTACCGTACCACATTGGCAATGATTTCACGTTCCATATGGGATAAACCGATTATTTCAGTTGACATAATAATGTTATAGGCGGACTCGCTTGGCTTTCTCATACTAATAAATTTGCCGCATGCATGCAGGATTGCAGCGATCTGTAAAAGAAACCTCTCCCGTTTCTCCATGCCGTGATACTTTTTCATACAGTCAAAGATCCCCAGAACATATTTTTCCATGCTAACTGTATGCGGACCGTGACACTTGTAGCGTTTGGCCATGTTCCTGGAGGCGGCCAGAATATCCTCTGAAAAATCATGGTGAAACTTGACTGTCTTTTCCTCTTCCGCGTATTCTGCAGCGATACTGTCACATAAGCGGATTCCGGGAATCCAGAATATCTCAGCTCGGGTCAGTTCCAGAACTCGTTTGAAAATAATCGCAGCAGGAACCAGAAGGGCGGCGTATTCTGCATTGACACCGAACCGGTCCTGTATCTGATCAAGAGACATTAGCTTAATCTTTTCATAGAAAATGATAAATTCTTCTGCAGTTATCCACTCCACCGGCTTTCCGCCATGGCTTTCCCTTGACAGATAGAGAATGCTTTCCCCAATGCCGATGAGATTTTTAATCTCACGGTCTCTTAAATAAACTTTGCGAAACGTATTTAACTCATTGTCAACCATCTCTTCTATCAGAGTATTTAACATCTGAGTACTCACCTGCATATCACCCATCATCTCACGGATCCGTAATACTCCAAGCATCAGATTCTGGGTTGATATGAGGGCGTCCTTATCAAATAAGGAGACCTGCATACTGCCAAACCCCACATCTACGATGGCAGTCCCCTTCTGTATGATTTTATTAAACTCTGCATCCTTGGACGCGATTGCTTTGTAACTGATAAAACGCTGCTCGGAGTTGCTGATAATCTGTACCTCGATGCCGGTCCTTACCCGGATTTGATCCAGTACGATCTGGCTGTTTTTTGCTTCCCGTAGTGCGCTGGTTGCATAGGCCCGGTATCCCGTAATTTTATAGGACTTCATAATATCTGCAAAGTCCTCAATAACTTTGCACATTTCATCTACCAATTCATAACGGATCTTTCCATTTTTATAGGTGTCCCTTCCAAGGGCGATGACATGGCGCACATGATCAATCTTTCGGATTCCTGTTTTAGGGGAAATCTCATAGATGCCAAGTTCGAGTTCAAAAGATCCCACATCAATAGCGGCAAATAATCTGATTGCCATACTTGTCCTCCTCACTGCCCTCTTCAGGACAGTTTTTTACTATTCTACCTTATTTTATTACCTTTTGTGTCAAATATCGGTAAAATTTGCAAAAAGATTAATTATTTTTCTGTTTTGCCAAAAGATAGGTGATAAACTGGCTTGCTGTTCTGCCAGATAAACCACCATGTCCCAGTTCCCATACATTCGCCTTTTGATAAAGCTCTTCTAACGGAATTGAAATCTGGCTTCGGGCTGCAAGCTGTTTTACAATTTCTTTAAATTCAGCCGGTTCCGGAGCTCCATAATAGATGGTTACACCAAAGCGGGCCACAAGGGAAAGCTTCTCCTGGACGGTATCATTATTATGTAATTCATCATCCAGTTGTCTCTTATCGCTGAATTTCTCACGGATTAAATGACGGCGGTTTGAGGTTGCATAGATTAAAACATTACCCGGCTTCTTTGCAAGCCCTCCCTCGATAATTGCCTTTAAATATTTATATTCCAGTTCCGTATCCTCAAAGGATAAATCATCCATATAGATGATGAACTTATAGTTTCTGTCTTTGATCTGCTCCTGTATTTTTGAAAGAGTATGAAACTGATGCTTATATACTTCAATAATTCGCAGACCTCTATCATAATATTCATTTAAAATAGCTTTGATACTTGAAGATTTTCCGGTTCCGCTGTCGCCAAACAAAAGAACGTTATTAGCAGCCTTTCCGTCTAAGAACGCTTCTGTATTCTCAATCAGTTTTTCCTTCTGCCGTTCATATCCTACAAGCTCATTTAGATAAATATGATCCATGCCGGTGATCGGAATGATCTGAGGTTCTATCCCTGTCTCCTCCACACGAAAAGCTTTATTTAAACCAAACTTTCCTACGCCGAAGTTCCTATAAAATGAGGTTATTTTTTCTCCAAAGGCTGTAACATCCGGTGCTTCCTTTAACTCCACCGCAAGGGCCACAATCTGATCCCGGATCCGTTTGTTATAAATTTTACTAATTCCGTCATTGGCACGGTAATTAGAAAGCGCCGACCAGATGCCCCCTTCTTCTCCACAGTCCAGGGTTCGGATGTCCTGATCAAACAGTTCCTTCATAATCTTAAAATCATGGGCAGCCAGTTGATTCAATGTTCCCTTAATGGGACCTGTGATTTCGCAGGAGGTACTGTAAGCGTTTTCGTGATCTGCCAGGCATAATGCTAAAAAACAATGCCAGAGATTCCCCTCAAAGCCATAGGACGCAGCCAGCTCGATAAGCTGACCGGCACAGGCACAGGATTCCGGCATTGTTTCTTTCATTTGCTCCTCTTGCGGAGTCAGCTGTCTTAAGATCTGGTCAAAAAGTTTCTGATATTTTAAATCGCGGTATAGAATTAATTCCTTCACTTTAATTATTCCTCCCTGTGTAAATGGAAGTCCGGCCTGCATTCAGGCCGAACCTCTTTAAGAATATTAATAATTTCCCAGAACTCTCATATTGCGTCCTTCTTCTAAGATTCCCTTTAACGCATTCTGAATGGAGGATTCGCTTAAGTTTCCTTCCATATCTACAAAGAAGCGGTATTCCCAGTTTCTTCCGGGAATGGGTCTTGACTCAATCATAATCATACTGATTCCGTTATAGATCATATTGCTCAGCATATTATAGAGAGTACCGCTCTTATGCGGCAGTTCAAAGCTAATACTGATTTTTTGAGCTTCCTCCCGGTATATCCGTTTGTTTGACAGGATAATAAACCGTGTGGTATTGAATTTATTATGATTGATCGAAGAATTGAGGATTTTCAGCCCATAAAGTCTGGCAGCGGTCTCACTGGCCACAGCCGCCTGAGTAGGATCTCCTTCTTCTATGATCTTTTTAGCAGCAGCGGCAGTATTCTCCACGCTGATCTGCTTCCAGTTCCTGTTGGCATTTAGAAATTCCGAACACTGCATCAGCGCCTGCGGATGGGAAAACACAGTGCGGATATCTTCCGCATTGGAATTTTTCAGTCCTAATAGGGCATGATCTACAGTTAAAAATGTCTCAGCTACGATATAGTTGTTATATTTCATCAGCAGGTCATAATTATCGATCACTGCACCGGCAGAGGAATTCTCAATGGGAAGCACGGCATAATCTGCACGGCCGGACTCCACTTCCTTCATGGCATCTTCAAACGTAACCACATGATAACAGCTGGCATCCGGGCCGAAATACTGTAGAGTGGCTGCATGACTGTATGCACCCTCCACACCCTGATACACCACTCGTGCACCAGCTACAGGTATGGTTTTCACCGGTTGAAAGGTTTCCTCCCCTTTCATACCGTGCTCCGCCATCAGTTTGTACTGATAATGACGGCTGATTGTCATCATCTGGGTAAACAGTTCACCGACTGCCTGTTTCATGAATCCGTCTTCCACCATACCGGTTACGGAATCAATTTTTTGCTTCTCTCGTTCCTTATCATAAACCGGTTTTCCGGTTTCAATCTTAAATTCAGCTACCTCGCCGCTCAGTCTCATTCTTTTTTCGAACAGCTCCACGATTTCACGGTCGATGCCGTCAAGCTGTCCTCTGATCTCAAGCAAGTCTAATTTTTTCATATGTCCATTCCTCTGCCTTATCTGTTGGTCTTCTTTACCGGCCTGTCAGCTTCCCCTGAAACGAAAGTTCTTCTTCCAGTATACGTTCAATCTCTTTTTTTACATAAGCACCGGGGAATTTTTTATGTTCCGGTGGGAGCTCTTTCACAAGGAACGGCTCTCCAAATTCAATGGTAACTTTCGAAGACCGTATGAATGGAAGGTGCTTTTCAAATACTTCCGCAGTACCGGTTATCGCAACAGGAACTACCGGACAGCCGCTTTTTTCTGCTATTTTTAAGCTTCCTTCCTTAAAAGGAAGAAGTTCCATAATATCTTCATTTTTATTTCTGGTTCCTTCCGGGAAAATCCAGACAGAAATTCCGCTTTTCACCTGCTCGATCCCCTGGAGAATGGTTTTTAAACCTTCTTTTAAATTCTTTCTGTCTAAAAACAGGCAATTGACATACTCCATCCAGTTGGAAAGAAGCGGTATTTTTTTCATCTCTTTTTTAGCCACAAATCCTACCAGACCTGGAACGGTGGTATAACCAACAAGAATATCGAAATAGCTTCTATGATTCCCCACATATAGGACCGCCTGATCATCTGGTATCTTTTCTTTTCCTTTTACTGTAATTTTAACACCTGCAAAAAACAGGATGATCTTAAAAACCCACCGGACTTTCGAAATACTTCGTTCATCGCGCAGACGGCGGTTCTTACTTCCAATCACGCTCTCAAAAATCAGAACCGGGATGCTTAAGATCAGGTAAAGCAAAATGGTTGCTGCTACAAGAATAAATCGAATCATTGGTCTAATCCTCCATTCCATCTATTATATAGAATGGTCTCTTTAATTACAATACTACCTGCCTTTCTTTTTTGTAATTTGTTCGAACAATAATCCCGTAGCAAACCACAGCGGTGCGAAATCCAGGCGAATCAGTCCGTCAATATTGGTGCTCCTTCCGGTATAATCCCAGGGGCAGATTCCCCTCCCCCGCAAAAGTGTTCCGGAAAAATACTCCGCCACAAAGATCAGCACCATATAGAGAACTCCATGACGGATGGCAATATCCGTCCGCGCTGCTGCCAGACCGGTTCTTGGATTAACCCATCTGTCAATCAGCATACCAATGGGTGCCAGCAAGGCTCCGCAGCCATAAATAGGAAACATAAGAAGAGATGTCTGACCCATCAGACGCCAGTCATGGCGCATAATGGAATCTGTTGCAGTAAACAGTACCTCCAGGCACCAGCCTGCAACCCCGCACTTACAAAAATTTAAGGGTAATTCTTTTAAGTTTAATTGTGATAGTATCTTCATAAGCATCATTATGTGCCGGATTTGGAGATATTATGTTGTGCTGTAAAAGAATTCTACAAAAGAGGAGAGAGAAGTCTGCTGCCCTGTTCCTTGATCCGGATGAAGATACTTCTGGCCTCATATCTCTCCTGTGTAATCTCCCTGCATACCTTTAAATCCTCCAGAAATAATGCTTCTAATTCTCTGGTAGTCTCTTCATCATAGATCACCGCATTGACTTCAAAATTCAGTTCAAAACTTCGGATATCCATATTGGCAGTCCCATAGGAGCTTACTTTTCCGTCTGTCATGACCCCTTTTGAATGAAGAAATCCATTTTCATACGTATAGCACTTGGCTCCCTCGGAAATAAGATCCCCTACGTAAGAATAGGTGGCCCAGTAAACAAAGGGATGATCCGGCTTACATGGTATCATGAGCCTGACATCGACTCCCGATCTGGCCGCAACCTTAAGTGCGGAAAGCACCGCATCGTCAGGTACGAAATAGGGGGTCTGTATATAGATGTGATCCTTTGCTTTTGAGAACAGACGGATATAATTGTCACGTATCTGTCTGCTTCTGGCATCAGGTCCGCTTGCAATAATCTGAATGCCCAGTTTTCTTTCTGTCTGGTTTAAATCCACCACTCCCAAATTGTCCAGACAGGTTCCGTCTTCGCCCTCGCAAAAGTAAGTCATATTTTTAAATAAATTTTCTCCGACCGCATAATTCCAGTCCAAAGCAAAACGGATCTGAAGGCTTAAAACAGATCCTCCCTGAAGCTTTAAATGAGTGTCTCTCCAGTAACCGAATTTGGGGTCTTTGGAAATATACTCTCTTCCAATATTAAATCCGCCTACATAACCGATCCGGTTATCAATAACCACAATCTTTCTGTGATTTCTATAGTTAATACGCAGATGCAGCCTTCCTAACACAGGAGGGAAGAAGATCCCAACCTTAACACCGCTCTCCTTTAATTTCTCCCATTTTGATTTGCGCATAAACCGTCCGCCCATACCATCACAGAGAATCCGGACTTCCACCCCGGCCTTTGCCCGTTCCGTTAATATGGGGATGATGGAATCAAACAGCTCGTCGTTCTTGATAATATAATACTGCAGATGAATAAAATGGGTTGCTCTTGAAAGTTCCTCCCTGAGATCCTGAAACTTTTTCTCTCCGTCAGTAAAAATTACAACGGTATTATCCACGGTCAGAACAGAACCTGAGGTTTCCAAATTGTACACGACTAGATCGGAGTAATCCCTTGCAAGTGACGAATCCAGCCCGATATCATGGCTTTTTAGAAATTCCTCCTGATTTCTGGCAGAGTAACGCATCCGGTCCTCCACTTCCTTCACCCGGAACATTTTCCCCTTTCTCATATCCTGCCCCAGAATAAGATAAAAGAGAAATCCGAAGACAGGAATGAAATACAACGCTAAAAGCCAGGTCCAGACTGCCTTTGGATCCCTCCTCTGAAAAAAAACAATCATAACAGAAAGAATCAGATTTATATAGATTAAATGCTCCATGAGCCAATTCCAGACAGCTATGGTCTGATGCCAGACAGATTCCATGTTAAATCCCTCCTTTCTCTTTCTAACTGGTTTCATCTTTCTAAGTGCTATACACTTTTATACATGAAACAGTTTTCCTTTTTTCTTCTCTTTCATTCTAATAATTTTATGGTCCGACACCTGCAAATAGTCTCGAACAATTTTCCAAAAAGGGTCACCGCTACTGCGACGACCCTTTTGTATTCATCTTAATTACAAAAATTGATTTTTTTCATTATCATACCGGTAATCAATGGTTGCCAGAGATTTTATAATCTCCTCTTCCTCTATTCCCAGGCTCAGGCAGCACTCACTTAAAGATGGATAAAAATCTCTCAGCTGAGTATTCATATAACTGAGCAGCATAACCGGATCTTTGGGTATATTAGCCATTCTATTATCTCCTGTATCTGTTTGTCCTCATTTTAACATAGATTTCTTTGATTTTCAAGAAATGCTCTGTACGAATAGAAAAAGAAATGCTACAATCAGGTTCATAATCCATCAGGAGGTATTTTGAATGAAAAAAATAATGATGCTGGGAACCGGTGGTACGATTGCATGCAAAAGAGGTGATTCTGGTTTGAAGCCCCTTCTGACTTCAGATGAACTCCTCTCCTATGTTCCCGATGCTGCAGATTTCTGTCATGTGGACAGTCTTCAGGTTTTCAATATAGACAGTACTAATATGCAGCCAAAGCATTGGCTTGTAATTGCAAAAGCGATTGAGGATCATTACGATCATTATGATGGCTTTGTCATCTGCCACGGCACGGATACTATGGCCTACACAGCGGCTGCCCTTTCTTATCTGGTGCAGAACTCCCCCAAACCCATTGTCATAACCGGTGCTCAAAAACCCATTGATATGGAAAACACAGATGCAAGGACCAATTTGTCCGACAGCCTTCGCTTTGCCAGTGACGACCGCTCCCACGATGTGAACATCGTTTTCGACGGAAAAGTAATTTCCGGCACAAGAGGGAAGAAGGAACGGACCAAAAGCTACAATGCCTTTTCCAGCATTAATTTCCCCTACATTGCCACAATACAGGATGGGCACGTGATCTTTTATCTGGATGACAAAAAGGACCGTTCAGGAAGTCCCCTGTTTTTTCATAAGCTGAATTATAACGTGGCACTCTTAAAGCTGATCCCATCCATGGGTGCGAATGTTCTGGATTATATGGCGGAGCATTATGATGCTGTTATCATTGAAGCCTTTGGTGTAGGCGGCTTGCCTTCCTATGACACCGGTGATTTTTATAAGGCCATTGAAAAATGGATCTCTTTGGGAAAGACTGTGGTTATGACCACCCAGGTGACCAATGAGGGCAGCAATATGTCAGTATACGAAGTAGGGCATTCCATTAAAAAAGAATTCGGACTGCTGGAAGCATACGATATGACGCTGGAAGCAACCGTGACGAAGCTCATGTGGATTCTTGGAAAAACAACAGATCCAAAGGAGATACGGGATACCTTTTATCATACCGTCAACAGAGATATTCTCTGGACAGTACCGAAGTCCAATACTTAACGATTCTTATACAAAAGGGAGTCCCAAGCCGGACTCCCTTATTATGCGTATTATCCTGTTTTTAATCCAGACGGTTACTATACCAGATAAGCGATCAGCTTTTCCCCATCTTTGGAAACATCAATCACAATGGTACTTCCTGCATGTATCTCATCTCCCAGAATCACCCTTGCCGCAAGCGTCTCCACATGCTTTTGCAGATAACGTTTCAACGGTCTGGCACCATATACCGGATCATAACCCTGCTCCACCACAAATGCACCAGCCTGGTCAGTCAGCTCGATTCTGATCTCACGGTCCTCCAGTCTCCGGTTTAAATCCTTCATAAGCAGACTCACAATACCGGAAATATTACTCTTATCCAAAGGCTTAAACAGTATGATTTCATCCAGACGGTTTAAGAATTCCGGTCTGAAATGGGATCTTAAATCCCCCATAACCATCTCCTCTGCCTCTTTTCTGATATTCCCTTCACTGTCTATCCCCGTAAGAAGATACTGGGAGCCAATGTTTGAAGTCATAATAATAATGGTATTTTTAAAATCAACCGTCTTTCCGGTGGAATCCGTGATCCGTCCATCATCAAGCACCTGCAACAGCACATTAAACACATCGGGGTGAGCCTTTTCAACTTCATCAAACAGCACCACGGAATATGGCTTTCTGCGGACCGCTTCTGTAAGCTGACCGCCCTCATCGTAGCCAACATATCCGGGAGGCGCT
>JAQSYE010000265.1 GCA_029256305.1 Lacrimispora sp.
ACGTGGCATATCATTTAAAATGCTTTGACAGAATGGCTAATTTACTGCAGGGCAGCACAAATAGATGTATTTTCAGTTTCCTTGATTTTTATCCCAGGCTGGAAGCTCCTTTACGGGAGCTTGGAGCCCTTCCCATACAGGAAGAGGAGATGCTGGAGATTGGGAAATGGTTCTCTCAAATTGCACAAAAGTATGGCATACAATTATCTACCTGCTGCGAAGCGATTGATCTAAGCCAGTTTGGAATTACCCAGGCTAGCTGCATTGACGGAGACTTAATCGAAGAGCTGATTGGCTGCAGTCTTCAGAAGCGCAAAGATACAGGGCAGCGTCCTGGCTGTGGCTGTATGGAAAGTGTGGATATTGGCACTTATGACAGCTGCGCTCATGGATGTAAGTACTGCTATGGAGTTTTTTCGCGGGAACGGGCACGCAGAAACGCAGAGAGCCATGACCCCAATGCACCTCTCTTGCATGGGGCCATTCCTGAAGACGCAATTATAACAGAAAGACCCGTAAAATCGTTAAAGGATGGACAGATGGATTTCTTTCATCTTATCTAACCGCTAATTACAATACATGTCTGAACCCTCCTTTGTGCTGACAACAATCTGAATTTTTCTGACATAAAATCATAAGACTAAGAACATAAAACATATATTGGATAAGGCTGACAGACTGAAAGACAAGCAGGGGATCAGCCTTATCACAGAGTGTGACCTGAATTATTTTTGGAAAGGGGGATTCAGATTCTGATAGACAGAAAACGGATAGCCGGAAAAAAATTCAGAATGCTTCGATTGAGCAGCAAATTTACACTGCTGATACTTGGTGTCTTAATGGTGCCAATGGGAATTTTTCTTCTGCTGTTTTTTCATAATATGGAAGCTTCATTGTATAAGGATGGACAAACACAGATGACTTACGAACTGGATAAAAGCTGTCAGAATGCGGAACAGATAGCAGTAAACTGTAAATTGTCTGCTGAGATAATTGTAAATAATGAATCGATCAATGACTTTTTAAATCAAATTGCTTCTGACAAGAAGTTTAGTTTTATGGACATTCTGGATTTTTATGGAAAAGAAATCAGCGGAGTTCAGAAGATTGTGAAAAGCAATCCCTATATTTATAAGCTGAGAATATTTGTAAATTCCAATAATGTAAAGGAAATTATCCCGCTTCTCTATAAACAGGAAAAAATCGCGGACTTAAAATGGGGAAAGGATGGGGTGCCTCCAACAGGGACCTGGTGTTTTGATTATGTGGATACTCTGCAGCAGGCTGATGATCCCGGCAGCGTACCAAGAATTGCCTCTCTGATTACAAGACTCAATGATTATCGGTACGGCCGTTATGGAATCGTGGAGTCTGCGGTTACCATGGAGAATATGTTTCCTGATCTTTATCACTCAACAAAGTCGGACAGGACCTGTTTTGTGGATGGGGCAGGCAACATTTACAGCAGTCCAGAACTATCCGACGTGTGGGATAATCAAAAAAAAGAGATCATGGATTTTTTACATAGCATTGAAGATGCGGATTTAATTCAAAACGGTGCGGTCAGCACAAGAACAAGAATCGGAGGGGAAGAGGTTTTAGCCGGATGCGTAAAAATTAAATCCATACAGGGATACTTAATACGGATCGTTTCCACCAAGGATGACAAAATGGTTCTTCGTTCATCCGAAATGCAGTTTTTGCTTCTCTGGATCGTGATTGTTGTTTTGTTGATTCTGTTCTCTAATAAACAGGTAACCCACATATTAAGGCAGTTTTATGAGATCTATGATACGGTTTATCAGGTTCAGCAAGGGGATTTAGAGGTAAGAGTCCAGAATATGAGCAAAGATGAATTTGGCGTACTGGGAATCGAACTGAATACCATGTTAGACCGGATACAGAAGCTGATGGAAGAAACCCTCCACCGGGAACTGCTCGTAAAGGATTCACAGATTAAGGCATTGCAGAATCAGATCAATAACCATTTTATCTATAATGTGCTGGAATCAGTAAAAATGATGGCGGAAATAGATGAAAAATATGAGATCGCAGATACAGTAGCTTCGTTTGGTGAGCTTTTACGTTACAGCATGCGGTGGAAGTCTGGGTTTGTAACGGTGGAAACGGAAATCGATCAAATCAGAAATTACCTGGCGCTGGTAAACTTGTGGTACGACGATGAAATTCGCTTAAGTATGGAGATTCCACAGGAAATTCTGTGTCAGGAAATATCCAAGATGTCACTTCAGCCAATTGTCGAGAACTCAATCGGGCACGGAATGCGGGAATTTACAGAAGATACCTGTATCTATATGGAAGGAGAGATTGTTGAAGATGACTGTTACATCCGCATCACGGATTACGGGTGCGGGATGGGAGAGGATGAACTGGAAAAATTACGTAAACGGATGAATGGTGAAATAGAGGATACATCCGGGCAGGAAAACGGAATTGGATTAAAGAATGTCCATGACAGGCTGCAGATTGGTTTCGGTCCGAGTTATGGAATTACCATTGATTCCAAGGAGCGTCTTTATACCCGGGTTACAGTAAAAATTCCTTATCAGAAAAGAAAGCGGGGGATTACATGAAAAATGTGCTGGTTGCGGAGGATTGTAAAATCATCAGAAAAGGAATTTCTGCCATGATTGCGCGGTGCCAGGTTCCTGTTGATCAGATTCTGGAATGTAAAAATGGTCTGGAGGCCTTGCAGATTATCGGAAATATACCCATTGATGTCCTTATTACTGACATTCGGATGCCAGAGATGGATGGAATCACACTGGTAAAAGAGCTTCAAAAAAACCGGTACATACCCAGAATTGTTGCAATCAGCGGATATGATGATTTTTCCTGTGCCGTTGATTTACTAAGGTGCGGAGCCCGGGAATATCTTCTAAAGCCTGTGAAGCGGGAAGAACTGAATTCAATTATGGTAAAACTGGAGGAGGAGATACAGCAGGAGGGGGTTGAAGAACGAACAAAGAAGGCGTTGTGCCATAGCCAGTTAAGGAGAATCCTATTATCCGAGAATGTCACCTGGGAGGAGATGGAAGAGGCAGGGAGATTAAACGGATTCCGTGAGGAAGAATTTTACGTGATCTGCGGCGATGGAACGCTGGCAGACTGGCAGAGTAATCAGATGTTTTCTTTTCCGGATCTGGAAGGATGCTATGTTGCACTGTTGACCGCCAAAGACGCCAGAGATCTTGCTTTAAAAAGGAGAGACAGCCGCAGCTTCGGAATCAGTGATTCATTTCGGGGACTTTGTAATTTAAGAAAGGCCTATGAGGAAGCCAGGCATCGCAGAATTCGTGCATTCTGTATGCAGGATGAAGGGAGCCTGAAGCTCGGCAGCTGTCTGATGGCGCCCAATGAACTGGAGTGTTTTGTACAGCGGATCGGAACCCAGAAAAACAATAAAAATGAAGCCATTCTTCTTGAAATTACAGACAGGGTAAAAAAGGGCGAAATAGAAGGTTTGCAGTTTCAGGATCTGATCTGTCAGATCCTTTCAAGAGTGAAAGAGTTTTACGGAAAAATTCTTTCCGCCGAAGGGATATCGCCGGACAAACTCTGCCATATGCTGGAATTTGATAACATTGATGAATACTGCAGGGAGATCAGACAGATGTTTTCCTGTATCAGCCAACGGGCGCTCAGTGAAAACGAAGATTATAAAAGCCGAGTAAAGCTGGAGCAGGCACTTGCTTATATAAACGAAAATTACCCGGGAAATATTAATATGGCAATGGTGTCCAACCACATTTCCATGAATTACACGGTGTTTTCCATTGCCTTTAAGGAATATACAGGAGATAATTTTGTCTTTTATTTACGTAAAATCCGTATCAATGAAGCAAAGAGACTGCTGTCGGAAACGGATTATAAGATTGGAGAAATCGGGCAGATGACAGGCTATGAAGACTCAAAGCATTTTATGAAGACCTTTAAGTGGGTCACTGGTGTCACGCCCAGTGAGTTTCGTAAAAATTTTAGAGTGAAAGACGGGAAAACTGAAAATATCACACCAAAAACGAAAATAGAAACATTTTAATTAGACCTTTTAACCTTTACAATAGAATTGTAGCAGATAGTTGCCCCAGGACAAAAAGACCTGGGAGATGATTGGGTGGAGGTTTATAGATGAGAAAGAGACACGGCAAGTGGACTGCGCTTCTGACTGTTGGCGCAATGACGATGACCCTTCTTTCCGGCTGCCAGAAAGCAGTACCGACAGAAGGAACCGGACAGACAAGCAAGGCGGAGGAGGAGACGACGGTAACAGCTGCAGAGACTTCATCTGCAGAACAAAAGAAGGATACGGCAGATGCCGGTTCCACACCGAGGATGGAGACCCTGTACTTTAACGGACAGCAGTGGGGGACAATTAATGACTGGAATCCGTTAAGCTCCAATTCAAACAATGCAATGGCGATAGCACAGCAGGATAATGCCAGGACAATTATATACGAGACGCTTTTTATGTATAACATGCTGGACGGAAAACTCTATGGCCTTTTGGGAAAGGATTATTCCTGGAACGATGGGCAGACAGAGCTGACCATAACCTTAAACCCGGATGCCAAGTGGAACGACAAGACTCCGGTTACTGCACAGGATGTGGAATATACCTTTGACTGTCATAAAAAATATGCGACTGCCCAGGGCAGTGATTATTCCAACTACATTGATTCAGTAGAAGCGAAAGATGATCATACCGTAATTTTTAAAGC
>JAQSYE010000034.1 GCA_029256305.1 Lacrimispora sp.
CATGGAGATTTTGCGGATCGCTCCGTCTATTCCAAAACAGCTGTTAAACTTGTGTTCCTTAATTGCTCTGATGCAGCCGAAGCAGGTGTCCATTACTACGGCCAAGATGACTAGCTTAATAATTGGACTTCCCCATGCTAGGGCAAGTAAATCTATAATTTTTTCCATATCCACTCTCCTTTACTTTCTACTTTTCTGGTCATTTTGGGGGCAATTAATCTAGCAATTCTTGGTTTTTAGGTTTATAAATTACCCATTGTTAGTAAGGAAATTTATAAACTAGTAATATCCAGATATTGTATAAAGATAGTTTCCCGACGTAGCAACTGGTACAATCATTTGCTTATTATCATATTGTGCTCCGCCAGAATAATTAACCATTCCATTATTACTACCGTATGGAACTACGTATTGTCCTCCTTCAAATAGAGCAAGACCACCCCATCCCGGATCATTGGAATTGTCTAATCTAAATACTCCTGCCAAAGGTGTAAATCCAGTGGGTATTACTATATAATAATAGGCTTTTGACACATTATAATTCCATAGAAAAAAGGTTTTACTACCCGAAGTTGTTTTACTTCCTGTTATACTCGCATACTTTCTAACATTGCCTGTTACTCCAAAAATTTTTATTCCATTTAATATATTTTCCGCCGTAAGATTACTATCACCTAAAACAGTTATATTACCTGTCATATACTTATCGGAACTACTTACCGTCCGTGAAGAGGTTCCTGGTGTAATTGTCTGACCAGATAAGGACGCTATATTTCCTGTTAGTTTACTTCCGTTTACCCAAGCTGTGTTTCCGCCCAACACTTGTGTAGCTGTAGCGGTTCCAGATGTTTGACTTGCCAAACTATTTGCCACAACCTTTCCTGATCCATTGTGATATCCAGCAGGAACGGTATATATTTCACCCGCATTCAATGTCTGGTTCATAGCACCTTGATTTACCATATTACCAATCCTTTTGTTTTTAGGATCTGTACTATAAAATGTCCTACCAGCCAGTACCTGGCTGTCAGCCGCATCCCCAAATAACTCTAGCGTTCCTTCCGCCACTTCGTCATCAGAATCTCCTGTAATTGCTGTATATCCCTTTAGCACTTCCGCCTTTGTAGAGTTGCACTCATCTGAACCAAATCCAGTACTACCTACACCAGTTATTATTACTTTACCCATTAATGCTTACCCCTCTTAAATATATACGAAAATCTTCCGTAGGCCTTTTTTCGCCGCAGTAAAATGTGATGAATCCATTATCTGTTTCCCCATCAGTAATCATTCCAGCCATTCTCCTACTTGTCTTCACAGCGGAAGCACTTAAACTTTTAGGAGTACATAAACTCAATACAGGATTATCTGATTCTTTTATTCCTGTCACCGCGACTTTTTGGCTATAAGGTGCCGAATTGCTCCATCCTGAGACTGAAAGTATAACTTCAATCGGTTTCTCATGCTGCTCCTGAACCATCTTATTATAAAAAGTATTATTAAAAAGCTGTTCAATCTCAACCGCCAACTCCTGGCCATCTGCCAGCGTATCCCTGTCCCATTTTCGAATTTCCGCCGTATATTCCGGCGGATTCTTTACATCACAAAATGCCATAATAAAACCTCCTTAAAATATCTCATCCATGTCATAGATCTGTGGAATGTCTGCATCTTTCCCTTTTCGCATAAAGGTGCGATATGCAATTAAATCCCCCTCTGCATCAAATAATCCCATTTCCGAAATCTCGCACCCTGTTAATTCTCCTTTTTCCAACGTAGCCGTATAACGGCAGGCAGTCTCCTCATTATTAACATAGGTGTGGGCTTCCACTTTCTTTTTTAAAAGTTCATGATAAAGAGCCACTTCACCTCCAGATGCTCCCTTTGGCTTTCCCTCATCATTTACGCCTCCATCTCCCCATGCCATATGAGTAATAATGGGAAGAGCCATATCTCCTGCATGAGCTTTGCAAAATTTCTTTCTGCCTGTTACTGTAATAACTCCATTTGTAATGTCTGCCATATATTTTCCCTTTCCTATAAAATAGTCAAACCGCCATTTAAGTCACGGTTACCGTCCAATACCCACTCATTTTCCAACACATTCCTGTTTGTAATGCAGACAGGACCGGCCGTCATATATTCCATTGCTTTGAAACTATAACTTATCGTTTCTTTTATTACCGAATCATTTTTTAATTCTGCTTGTACTTTAATCACTTCATCTTCTAAAAATAACTGCTTTGGTATGCCAACAAATATGTGTAACTGCTCTTCCCCCTTATACAGTTGCTGTATTTCTGCGCAGAACCTGTTTCCTGTAGGATAAAAGTCAATGGGACTTTCATCATTATATCCATTTAACTTGCTGATCCCGTTTAAGGTCCAGTTTCGGTCCAGATTCAAATGCGCTAGATTATATCGAGGAAAAAAAGCAGTACGAATCGTTATGCTGTTAAAGAAAGATTTGTTTGGGTTATAATTTCCCTGATATTTACTGTAATATTCTGCTTCCAGATTTGCGGGTATTATTTTTCCTACCATATTCCGGATGCTTTCTACAATGACCAGAGGACACTCTTTTACTACAATTTTCAAATCGCTCTTACGGTTATCCACGTAGAATTCATAGCTGTCACCAAGAAGTGATGTTAACTGTTCCTGTAATTTCCTTTGTGTATAGGGGAGTTGATAATTCCAGTTTGCTAATACAATGTTTCTTCTTTCTTCAAGAGAAAGTGCCGCATCCGCCTTTATTCCTAACAATGCTTCCCATCTTTTTATCCCCTGATAATCCGAGGATACTATAAAGCCGTTATTCCACAGGACTCCAATATTGGAATACAGCTGCGTTAATTCTTTTTTTTCAACTCCGCCGATTTCATTGAACTCAAGGATTCCTCTTAAATAATCTGGTAAATATGATATTAAATCCATCTCTCTTTGATTAAACATTGGCATCACCTCGTAGTGCTATCTTCTCAGAGGGTATTACATAATTACCAATAGCTCCATTGATGTTTGTATCCATGACATCAAGAACCCCTTCCACATCCAGCAATCTGCTTTCAATTCTGGAAATCCTGACGATAATGTTATCTAACTCTTGCCACGAATGATTTAATTCTTCGATATATTCGTCCATGGTCTTTTCAATAAAATCCTTACATCTTCCGGCATCATATCCTGCCTGATATGTAATTTTTGCAGTAATTGATATTACCTCTGCTTCGGCACCTAAAACAGACACTTTATGACCAATAGGCGCGATTCCATAGCCTTTTCCCTGGTCTGAAATTGGATCAATCTGTTCCTGAACACTTTCAATTAATTCTGAGCTGGGAGCGCGAAAAGAAGAATCAATAATGACCAGTTTCACCGTTCCGCCCCCATTCCAGGCAGGAAACACCTTTATTCCACCTACTCCTGAAATTGCTAAAACTTTTTCTTTATAATCTGCAATATTTCCACCATACGCCTGAGAATTTAAACTATCAAAATATCGTCTACGAAACCGCTCAGTTTCCTCTTCCTCTTCTCCTGGTATTAAAAGTACTGTGAGCTCTGCAGATGTTAAACCTTTGATATATTCTATGGGAATCAATCTGCCTAATTTTGCATTTCCGGAAGTACCAATTGTTTCACACCGCATTCGATATTCAAAGTCACCTAATTTTTCTATAGTCTTATAATTAATTAAATTCAGAGAGAAACGACTTCCTATTGGAATTTCCATATTAAATCGTGCCTTTAGCTCTGCATAAGAAGCCGCCTTGGGAATAATTCCACGCTCAGCTGCTCTTCGAATTAAAAATTCTCTGTCTGCTGTATCTGCAAAAATTTGTTTTAAAACCTGATCGATCTCTATGTACATAATAGCAAGCTCTGCGGCAGCTGGAGCCAGCGCGGTATATATAACAGAACCTTCCCTTTTATCTAAGTCAGATGATACTCCATCTAACATACGCTTTAATATGCTCTCATACGAAACACTTTCATACACTTAAAAATTCACCTCCTTTTCAGCATCAATTTTTCCTACCGGAGTATGAACGGTAAAGGTTATAGAAAGTGATTTACCACTCTCTTTAAAAGAAAAATTATCTACCTCAATGATTCGGTCATCCTGCTTTAAGGCTTCCTTAATTCTCTTTATCACTTTAGCTTTAACCAGTCCTAACGGTTTGCCAAAAAGCTTGTTTAATTCCACTCCATAATTCCAGCTATAGATCAGCCAGTCAAAACGTTCCGTATTTAAAATACAGTAAACTGACTGCCGAATCGACTCTAAACCATCGACCGTTCCCATAATACGACCGCTATTCATAACAAGACGGAAGGTTTTAGATGGCTGCTCAATTACTTTAAATTCCTGTTCCAAAATATCACCTGTTACTGGAAGCATAGCATCCCTCCTCCTTTACCATCTGCCTGCAACTACGTATTGCTGTCCTCCTCGTTTTTGAATGAGAAGAATCCTGTCTCCATTTTTCAGACCAGCCTTTACAGTTACTGTCGTCTCTCCCAATCCTGGAATTTCCATTACACTCAAATGGTCTGTAAACTGTTCCGGTAATATTATCTGCGCTTCAGATAATATCGTTTTCTGATCTATTCGAATTTCTAAGGGATCCGTGTTCAACACAAAAGCGGTTATGACATCGCAAGGATCTCCAGCCTCAACAGCCTGTATGACAATTCTTTTTATGTTCTCAATCCATTCAATATCAGCCAACTATTTTTGCTCCTCTCAAAGTTAAATCCATAGTATGAATTCCTTCATCAATTTTGTGAGTGACTGATTCAATAACCAGGTAATTTTTACAACTTGTGTCTAATGTATCCAAAAAAACCGGAATGAGACAACCAGCTCTGGCACGAATATCACCAAATGCATCTTTTATTGTAAGGGAGCGGGAAGGACGGTTATACAAAGTCAAATAGGTTTCTGCTATCTTTTGCCCATCCACCCCCTTATCAATGGATTCATCCTTTTTAAGGACTCCCCATTTATTAATGTTTTCTGTGCTTTTTGTAATGTAACACTCTCTTTGTTTGGTATCACTGTTGTCGTAATACAGTTTGATCAGATTAAAGGTATTGCTGTCAATGCTGACTTTATAGTCATAGTCCTGTGCTGTCGTCTCATCAATCATGATATCGAGCTTCATATTATCCATAGATTTGAGTGTTAATTTTCCTACATCATCGTAGAAAGTATATAGTTTCCCCGAATGTATCATTGCAAGATCCATATTGTTCAAAATAATATCAAACAACGTTTTATCCTTTTCTTTTCGGGAAAATTTCTGGCCGGTATCCTCTAGCTCTCCAGTTTTTAGATGAAAATCATCAGCAATCATCTGTATTAACCCGGCGGCAGTTAATTCCGTATAATTATAAGTCTCTTTGTTTTTAAGATACCGCAGCTGATCGTATGCTGTGACTGTTACCTGACCATCGCTGTTCCAGTTTCGTTCGAAAATAAATCCAAAGAAAACAGGGATCCCAGTTACATCCAACCGGACAGCATTCCCCTCTTCAATTTGAAGCATCTTGTCTGGTATCAGAGTAAATGTACACTTTCCAGGCTGTCCTCTGCGTTGGGTTTGCCATGAAATATTTCCACATACGACTGGTTCATAAACGGTCCGACCATTTTGGATATATAAATGTGCTTCCATTTTCCTCCTTTCTTAAGGCATAATTAGTACCTGATTTGGATATATCAAATTTGGATTGGAAATTTTATCACGATTTAACTGGTAGATTTCTTTCCATCGGCTTCCATCCCCAAGATTTCTTTTAGCAATGGACCAAAGGCAATCTCCTTTTACAACCGTATATTCTTTTTCTATAGGCGGCTCACCCTGTCGTTCGTCTTCTGAGCTGATTACTTCATTTTGTGATTCCTCCTCTTTGATTTTAAAATTCATAATCTTTGTTCCGTAGCTTCTATATTCTTTCATGGTGAGAGCAACCACCAGGTCAAACCCTTCACTGACATCATCTGTGACTCTATATTCCTCCAAAGTCACGTCAAGAGTTGTATTAAACAAACTGTTTCCCATAAGCCCTTCGCGAATTACAGTAAATTCAAAAAATTTACCATTATCCTTGAGTTTTTTAATTTTATTTAAAAAATCTTTTGCACTACCAATACTCCCATCCCAAGTGGCACATGGATATTCCATTTGAGGGATAATCACATCCAGACTTATTTCAGCAAGACCAGATGGCTTAATTAAATTAATTTCTTCTCCATTGATGAGATTTACAGTTTTATTCTGTCCATTGCATTTTACTGGTATTTTTTCCGGTGGCAGAGGAAGGAGCATGTCGTCAATATAGATTTGATAAGCCATTAATATGCCATCCCTTCTGCGGAAGAAACCAGCATTTCTGTAGTTACATCACTAAGCATTCGAGCCACATTATCAATGTCTGTAACCGTCTTAATGGTGTTATTATTGCTAACATCCACTTTTAATTCCGCCAGCGTAAACCGGTTAATTATTTCCTGTTCTGCTGCATCCCGCATGTACTTTAATTCTTCGTCTACGATATCCATAGAATCTGCCATGGTTGCTGTACTTACCGCCGTATCACCTGTGTTTTTTATAAGATCTTCATTGGGTACCTGTGCGTTTTCTACGGGATCATTCTGCTCTAAAAGTGTTTTGAACTCCTCATATTTATCCTTTGCTCCAGTTACCAGGTTCGATCCACCATTATAGCCACTTTTATAAGCATCATCATAATTAAACCGGTCCCATTCAAAACCTGCATCAGCCATCATCTTATCTAAATCTAATGGTTTAATCACTTCCTTGTAAGATCCGTTACCATGTTCCTTTGCAAATCTATCATAAAAACCATAAATATCTTCTCGCCAAACTGATACTGTTGCTTCAAAATTAGAACCCGTAATCAGATCAAGCGCTTTTGCTACCTTTTGAATTAAACCTAATATCTGATCTCCAAAATCTGCAAATAAATACACTGCCGAAGCAAGAGGATCACGAAACATATTTGCTATAAAGTTAGCCAAAAAAATAAATGGATTTAATATAAATTCTACTATTCCAATAACCATTTCTGCCATTGCCATCAGGATATTACCAATAAAAGCTAATGCCGCTGAAAATACCCCGCAAATTATCCCTGTAGCACTATAGGAAGTTCCGGCAAATTGATTCACTGCTGCTACTCCAGCATAGAAAAGAGCAATTAACATAATAATAAGAATTATGATCCACGTTAGTGGACAGGCTGCAAGAGCCGCATTTAAACCTTCCGTAGCTAATTTTTGTGCTATAATTGCTGCTGTAAACGCCCAGCTTGTAACCGTACTTATTGCAGTAGCGGCTGCACTCATAATCATCGTAAGCCAACCAACTCCTAAAACTGCATTATAAACGACCATAGCTGCTATAATTCCTAAAATAACAGGTTGGAAAACAGACCAAGACTCTGCAATGTAATTTCCAATTTCTCCCGCCACCAGTCCAATTACACCAAATATTCCACTGATATTTTCTACATCTCCCTGCAATCCTGATGTAAAATCATGGATACTTTTAGTAACAAAGTCTACTACTCCGCCAATTGGTCCTGCTAAACCAACATTGATTGTCTTCGCAAGTGAACTAAGGGCACTTGCTGCATCGTTATACTTCATCCTGTCTAGTTCTTCCAGATGATCTTTTGTCAATTCAACAGATCCATTTAAGTCAGATAGCGCCATCACACCATCACTTCCGATTTTTCCCCACGCATCCCCAAACAGCTTAACTCCTGCCAGATTCCTGCTTACCGGGTCTTCCATATTATTTAAGGCATCCATTGTCTGCTTAAAAGCCTGTTTTGCTGTCTCTCCGCCACCTTTAAATGCTTCAGTCATTGTATTCGCATCAAGTCCTAAAGCAGAGAATCCCTGGCTGGAATCTTTTCCCCCACTGACTGCCCGTTTTGAGAATTCGCTGACTGCATCCCCCAGCGAAGCAATTGAGATTCCTCCGTTGTCAGCACCGTTGATTAGTGCCTGGAACATTTCGTCACCACCAAGACCTAGGCTTTTAAATCTGGCGGAATACTGATTAATCGTTTCTAGCAAATCTCCATTCTTATTAAGACCGGCCTGTGTTCCCTGAATAATCAGATCAAAGGCTTCTGCGCCAGATGTACCAAACTGCTGCTCTAATACTCCTGCCGACTTTATGCTGTCTGTCAGTCCATACCCAAAAGTATCCTGCATCAGCAGACCGGCACGGGTAACCTGCCCTAATCCGCTTCCCGTCTGTCCGGTAAGCTGGTTAACTGCAGCCAGACTTTGTGCTGCCGAGTCAAGACTTGGACTTAAATTATCAATATAGAGATTGGAAGCGCTTTTTTCTGCTGCTTTAAGGTCTGGCCCCTGCATACCGGTTCTGGTTTGTATCACATTACCAGCCGCTTTCATGTCATTGGCCTGGTTAAAAATATCTTTGACACTTGTGTTTATACCCATGTTCTTTGCAACAGATACCACTTTTTCCCAGGCTTTGGTTAGTTTCTCGGTTTCCTCTTTATTCTGTTTTGTACTCTTGGTCAACTCATCCTGCTGCTCTTTCACTTGATATATGGTCTCTTCCACCCGGTCATACTGGATACGGATACCAGCCAGAGAAGATTCCCACATCTGCATCCCTGGTAACGCCAATGCATTAGATGATGCCATATGTAAGCTGCGCATAAGACCGGCAGTTATATTTATAGAACTATTGACTCTTTGTAATACAGGCGTCGCTCCATCAACAATCTGCAATGAATTTTCCACTGTCGCCACATTCCTTCCTCCTTTCTACTTTTTTTATAAATGGGGAAACGCCTTTAAAGACGCCTTCCCCATTTTTTATCTTTGTCTGGCCTTTGCTTTTTGAGCCTGCTTCTTATCATTTTCCAGCTTAAGATTGACCGCAGCAATGATAAATGCCTTTTCATACCGGTCAAGACTTAAAAATTCATGAGGCCATTTGTGAAGCTTGTGGAGGCAATAGTAGGCAATGTTGGCTTCCATATCACCTCCATCTATCAGTTTTTTGCCTCTTCTACCTGCTCTTCCATGGTTGTATCAAAACCGTTCACCTGTTGGATCCGCTCTAAGTATCCTGCATATTCTCCAGCAGTAAGCATTGCTTTTAATAGCGCATCTGATCCCATTACCTGGTAGGAATCCTGCAGACTTTTATCACTCAAATTGGGGTAAACGGTGCATTCTGCAGCCAGTTTTCCAAGATAGAGATTGTAATCGGTCTCCTGAGTATACTGTCCTTTTTTGCCGGTCACCTGCACCCGTTTCGTACACTCTTTTCTCAGCGCCTCATCTTCTTTGGAAGTAATTGCCTTAATTTCCCACTCCACTGGTTTATTCTTCTGTCCCACAAAACGTTTTGATGCCACAAATCTCTCATTCTCCGCTTTTACAGCATTCTGGCTTAAAAAACAACTTAAATCTCCCATTTTCCATATCCTCTCTTATGTTTACTGCATTCCCGCAATTGTTCCGAAACGTTCTGGCATCTCCCAGCTCTCAAATGTAAATTCAAATTCATCCTCCAAATACTCTCCTGAGGCATCAAACTTGGTAATAATTCCGCCATTTAAGTTGCAATTCTTCAAAATAACGGTTTGTCTTCCAACGCTGGAAGCAGGATCTTCATTTGTTACCTGGATATCAAAGTAAATATCCTTGCCAGTCTGCTGGTAACGATACAAGATATCACGGAAAATGCTTGTGTTATAGTGAAATGTGGCAGAGCCAGTTCCCTTCATTCCAACCGTCTTGTTCCCTTTCATGGCCCGTCCAAGAATAGGGATTTCAGACTTCACCTTTTCAATTTTTGCTTCCAGATTCAAAGCCTGCATAAAATTGAACCGCTCATTTTCAATTGTAATAAAGCACTCTGCTTTTGCTGCGCTGACTGCATCCCACGCATTCATAGTTATATTACTCATTATTCATTACCCCTTTCTTATGAAACAACGACTGTCATGTACAAAATACTCATACAGTTAATAGGCTGAACCGGGAAATTTACTAAAACAGAACGTTTCCCATCTCCCTTATTCACTGTAACCGATTCTGTATCAAAGTCTTCAATGGCTCTTAAAACTGCCAATTGTTTTCCGTAAGTTACGATATCATTCCACAGGCTGATGCGTCCCGCATTATCATTTGGCATCTTTCCAAGGTACCGGGAATGAAAAAGTTCTGCAACATCATTACCAATCTGATCCAGTACACGGATGGTCTGGCTATTAGAGAAATCTTCACCTTTTTCATCTGTATAAGTAATTAGTGTATTAATGTCTGTTAGAACCCGGATCTCCTTTCCCACTTTGTGTAAAAGAAATTTGCCTGCCTTTATTGCATCCGCCAGCTGCAGTTGAGTATAAGGAACTTTCACGGTATATTCTCCGTTATATTTCCTGTTCTCTATGGTTTTGTTAATTTCACATGCTGCTTCAGCACCTGATACCCAATAGACGAGACCTGCCGCATCCTCTTCGGTTTCATTTTCCACCGATATGATGCCTTCATGATCCGCCTTTGAATACTGATGAAAACTGTCTGGAATTTCACACCAACATCATCTCTCATTCTTTTGGTAAATGCTGCAAACAGTGCTTTCACATTATCATCCTGGGAAGGACAGCAAAGTATCTGGAAGGAACTGCTTTCTATCGCATTTAAAAATTCAGAATAATCCTCACCGGTTATTTCGCTGCCATCCGTACCTCCGGCAAATGCAAGTCCTGCATTTTCTACCAGCGTTACCTCTTTTTTAAATGTTACGTAACTGTTATCCTTAAGTTCAGCTGTTTTGGAAACTGTCTGTACGTCTATTTCTTTCCCAGCAAACAGGATTCTTACATCATACTTTGAATTGTCATCCACATTTTTTGAGATGACTACCATCAGATTATTCCCCCGCTTTCCGGAATATCTTGCCGTTCCATAATCACAGAATGCATGGACACCAGTATTTAACCGATAGAAAATCCCTTTTTTCATATTTTGGAATAATTCTCTAACAGGAAGCATAGCTGCATCCTCAACCGGATATCCAAAGATTTCTTTACAGTTATACTGGAATTCTTCAGCTGTAACTTCAAAAATCTCCTTTTCCGGTCCCCAGCTTAAAATCATTGGAATAGCAACTACCCCCCGGTCACCAAAGGATACTGCAGTCGAAGCATGATTAATAAAATTTATATACGCACCGGGAAATATCTTATTCTGTGTTTTAAAATTGCCTCCACCTAACATACATTTACCTTTCCTTTCTTAAATCGATTCATTATCTCATCAGTTTCTGTCAGAGTATACGTTTTCCCATTTTCTAACAGTGCACATAACAAGTCACTTTGATTGCAATACTTTTCTGAGCAAATCAACTGTTTTTTTGTATAACGTGCTGCCGCAGATTTTGCACCATCATTCTTTCTACTGTTCCCAGTCATTAATTTACCTCTTTCACTTTATACAAATGTCTTCCATTGACATTTCCTCCGCCTGATTTTTCAGAAAGAATATCTTATATTCCGTTTGAAATTTCAGGTTCCCGTTTTCCACTGATCCAGATCTGCCATTATTTCCTATAATTACCCCATTCTCCAGAGAAACAGATTCCAAATGTTCCATTAACAATTCCAATACATGGTACCGGTCCTGATATTACTCTTCTGCACCCTTTGAGTAATAATTGATAAATATTTTAATAATGCAGCAATAACGCTTCCCATTTACACAATTCTCTGACGCCTGTGAAATCCCGACTACGAAACAGGATTCCTTCTCCTCTTCTTCAATAGACCCCAAACGAATCATTGTCTCAGGAAAGAGAGTCTTCAACTTCTCAATTACAGATTCTATTATTTTGTTATACATTTCTCGCCTCCTTCCCATTTACCTACCTTACGTCACTTTTTCGCTATGTAGTCGTTTTGTCTACTCCATCATCAAAAAAAATATCACTTATTTCCTCCAACGATGCAATACCAAGCAACTCACACAGCAACTTAATCTCACCAGCTTTAAACTGACTCTTATTCCATAGTTTCCGGCGAAACCCATAACTGGACAAGTGAAGTCTGGCTGCAATCCACCCCTTTTTCAGCCCGGATTTTCTGATTAACTCATTCAACCGAACCGTATCTGTCATTCCTTCCTCCTTTCTTGTAGTCTTTTTGTCTACACCATCATCATACTCTGCTGTTTACCTTTTGTCAACACATTTCTCCTTTATTGTTGAAAATAGTTCTACTCCATGTTATAATGCTGTCATGGAGGTGATCCTATGGATATAGGTCAGATCATAAAGCAAAGACGTGAAGAACTGGGAATGTCTCAGGAAGAACTTGCACGAAAAGCTGGTTACAAATCCCGTTCTTCCATTAATAAGATAGAGGTAGACGGCAGAGGGCTTCCCCAGTCTAAAATTACTGCAATCGCAAAAGCACTGAGGACAACTCCCGCTTCCCTCATGGGCTGGGAGGAAACAGAAAGTTTTGCGCTGAATCATGTAAACAGCTGTTTTGGAGAATCCGCCAGAGAAATGCTAAGCAACTTTCAAAAGCTTAATGAAGGCGGACAGAAAGAGGCGCTAAAAAGGGTCAGTGAGATGGTGCACATCCCTCAATATGTAAAAGCAGATCCGGTTGTCCGGCCTCTGCATCCGGATCCCCGTGCCTATTTACAACCAGTAGCGGCTCATGAACGAACGGACATTGAAGTGACCGAGGAAATGAGACAACATGATGATGCCTTTTTCGATGAATAAGGAATAAAACTCGTTGAGGTGATTTATTTGAATTATGACATATTATTAGAGGAAGCAGACTCTGACGGAATCATGATTAAAGAAAAACCATTAATTGCAAACGATGGACGAATCAAGGGAGATCAGATTCTCATCCGGCAGGACTTGTCCGGCCGTCAGAAGGCCTGTGTACTGGCAGAAGAGCTTGGACATTACTACACCACTGCCGGAGATATACTGGATCAGTCTGAAGTATCAAACAGAAAGCAGGAGCGCACTGCACGCTTATGGGCTTATAACAAAATGATCACATTGGAGAAGCTGGTCGCTGCGAAAGAGTCCGACTGCAGAAACAGCTTTGAAATCGCCGAACACTTAGAGGTCACAGAAGAATTCCTATTGGAAGCGCTGGAATGCTATCGCGCAAAATATGAGAAGGGACTGCAAAAGAACAACTACCTGATTCTTTTTGAGCCGTTTAATATTTATAAAATGGCAGAATAATCTTTTTCTTATATTAATGTCAGCGTAAGCATCATATATTATCCAGAGGTGATGAACTATGCAGTCCTGTGAACTTGTTACGCTTGTATCATCCATAGCCTGCTGTCTTGCACAAGGGCGTACACCTGATGAAATTGCCCTCCTTAGCAGTATTTTTGACCAGCTGGGCGATACATTGGATACTATTGCTGCCCATCAGGCACTCTGCTGCAGTAATGATAAAAATGACAATATTGATGACGATCTGTTTTTCGGCTTTCAAAGAGAAAGAAACCGGGAGCGTTAGGGAACTGTCCACCAGCTCCTTATGCTCACGGTTTCTTTCTCAGAAATCCTGTCACTTTAATATTTTGCAGTCAGCAAAAGCTCCACTGCCATGCGGTCGGAGAGCCTTCCGGTCTTTACCGCTTCTTCCGCCTCTACGCACGAATTAACATAAGAAAGAATCTGCTCCTTTGAAAAAGTTCTTGCCTGAGGCATCAGCTTTCCGGCTGCAAATGGCGGTATTTTAAGTTTTCCGGCAATTCCCCCCTTATCCATTCCCTTTCCCATCAGTTCCTTTACCTGCAACAGCTGGTTAAACTGTCTGGCTATGAGAAACATGATTCTCATCGGCGGTTCCTTTAAAGTGAGTAAATCTTCATAAAGCTCAAGGGCCTTTTTTGTCTTACGGTTAACGATGGAAGTGACCATGTCAAATATCTTATTGGCTGTCCGTTCCGTACAGATGGCCGTCACATCTTCTTCCGTTATGACGTCTCTTCCCAAAGTAAAACTAATCAGTTTTTCCAGCTCCATGCGGATGTTTTCCATATCATCTCCGGTCATGCTTAAAAAAAGCTCCATGGTCTGCCCGGTCACCTTCTTTCCTTCTCTGGAAAGTAAGGTTCCTGCCCACCTGGCAAGCTGGTTTATATCCTGACGTTCCATCTCCGCAGCATAGCCCAATTCCTTTATCTTCTTAAACATTTTGCTTCTTTTGTCTACTTCGGTTTCCACAAACACCATACAGGTTGTATCTGGCATCTGGGGAAGGTAGGCAGCCATCTCTTCTGCGGCTGCTTTAAAAAAACCGCTGTCTTCTACCAGAATCATTCGCTTCTCAGAAAAAAAAGGCATGGTATCAGCGAGGCTTATGAGTTCCTTTACATCAATGGACTTACCACCAAACTGGTTGAAATTCATGGTATCTCCCTGGGTTATGGCCGATTTCATCTGATTCTTATAGCTGTTTTTAAGAAAGGCTTCTTCTCCATATATGAGATAAACCGGCTTAAAACTATTATTTTTTATATCCTGATTCAGGGTCTGCATAACATGTTTCACTCCTTTTCCTTCTTTTTATTATACCCATGGTTTTGGTTTCCGTCAACGAAAGTTGAGAAACGGATCCTGGTTCCATCCGTTTCCAGTCTGACAGCTCCGTTCATTCCCGTCTGAAACACTGTAACATTTCGTTCTCTGAAGCGGTCTAAAACTTCTTTATGGGGGTGTCCGTAAGAATTCCCCTGACCATAAGAGATCACCGCCCAGACGGGTGATACCGCATCAATAAATGGTTCACTGGATGAATATTTTGAGCCGTGGTGAGCCGTTTTTAAAACGTTTACTTCACTCAGTAACTGAGACTCCTTCTTTTCAAGGAGAAGATGTTCCTCTCGCTCCCCCATATCACCGGTAAACAGCATATGGCAATCTCCATAGTCCATTTTTAACACCTGGGATTCTCCATTAACGTCTTCCGCTATCTCATCTTTGCCGGGATAAATGCAGGTAATCGAAAGCTTTCCCAGTCTCATGACATCTCCTCCGGTCAGATACCTCACAGTCGCTCCCCGTTTTCTGCCAAGTGTTTCCAGGGACTGAATTGATTTCTCCTCCCTCCCCTGATAGGGAAGTAACAGATTCTTAATCTGGATATCTTCACAGCTTTCCAGCAAATATTTCACCCCACTTAAATGATCCTGATCCCCATGACTGACAAACGCATAATCAATTACTGAAACGCCAAGAGATTTCAGACAAGGAGACAGTGTATACTCGCCCAAAGATTTCTTAGAAGAACTGCCGCCATCAACCATTACACATACACCTTCTGCCCTCAGTAAAATTCCATCCCCCTGCCCCACGTCAAGAAACCATGCATCAAGTCCCTTTACCGGGCGTGGTAATAACAACAGTATGGAAATAATATAAAATCCCGTTAAGAAAAGAAGTCTTCCACCATATGGTATCCTTCCCTTTTCCGAAGTTTCTGCTTTCTTTCCTTCCACAGCCTTGCCGCTTTTCTTCCCTTCAACCTTCTCTTTCTTCCATAATTCAATAAATAAAATACAGCCAGTAAGAAGCAGCGCATAAGCGGTAAGCGATCTGATACCAGGTCTTCCCAGAATGATATTGTTCCCCGGCATCTTTCCTGCCGCCTTTAAAAAGATCTCATAAAGAGATAGAATATAATGCCCGGTCCCTGCTGCCGCAGTCCCAAGAACAGGGCTTAAGGTTCCAAAAGCAATCACTCCCAGACCAGAACAAAGAACCCCTCCCATAAGCGGAATAACGAGAAGGTTCAGAACCAGACCATAAGGGGGAATCTGATAAAAATGAAAGGCCATTACAGGCAGCGTAATAAACTGCACAGCAAAGCAGGCTGAAATACTTCCGGAAAACGGACGATCCTTACCCAGCCAGTCGCGTATAAGCGGAGCCAGTCCTCCAATTGCATATACAGCGCCAAAAGATAGTTGAACACCTCCCTGCATAAGGAGAAACGGAGATTGAAATCCAAGAAAAAGCAAAGACAGCGAAGCTGAAGACAGTAAATCATAGGTCCTGCCAAGACAGGCAGCATAAAATCCCACACACATCATCATGCCAGCCCGTACAACAGAGGGACTTGCACCAGTTACTATACCATATAAAACCAGGAGGATCATACTTGCAAGACCTGCTCCCCAAAAACATACTCCCGACTTTTTAACCAGATGATAAAAAGACAGCCCAATAAATGACATATGAAGGCCACTGATTGCAAGGAGGTGAGCAATGCCGTTTCGTTGGTATAAATCCTTAATCTCACTGGAAATACCCTTTTTATCTCCTAGCACTGCAGCTGCAAAAATTCCCGCATCCTCTTCCTTGGCATCCCGGTAAAGAAGTTGTTTACTGCGTGCCTTAAACGTTCTTAAGAATTCCAAAAGCGGAGACTTCGCGAAATACACTATCTCGATTTTCTCTGCAAAAAGGCGAAATTCCACCCCCATAGACTGATAGTAACCTTTAAAGTCAAACTCTCCTGGATTTCTTGTCTGGGAAAAGGGCTGTACCTCTCCCCGCACAGTCACAGTCTGTCCAATTCCTAATAGGGATGAGGAAAGAAGCTCACCATCTTTTAGGGAAACCAGTATCTGAGGAGGATCATAAATAACTTCTTCCCATTTTCCTTTTTCCATCTTCTTAATCCGGTTATTCTTTAAAACAAGTTCAACAGATCCTTCATCTTCCTCAATGGAAGAAATCTTGCCCTGAACCTCTGTATAATGGTCCGTAATCTCATAAAGCCGATTTTCCCGTTTTTCTAATTTATCCATCTCAAAACCAGCACGAGCCGATCCCAAATAGAAAAAAACAAGAGGCAAAAAGACCCATAGCGGGTTTCTACCTCTCCTCCGAGCACTAAAAACCATCCCGGCAGCAATCAGCGCCGGAATGAAAAGCCAAGATGTCAAAGCCAGCAGTACGGCAGTCTCTCCAAGTACAAATCCCCCTGCAATCAGACATAATGGGCGTTTTATTGTTCCTTTCCTCCTGTTTCTTCTGTTGATTCCTCATTTTCCTTATTGTAATCCAGATTTCGCTCAAACTGTTGGTTTAAAGAAATGGAGTCCCGAAACATCACTTCCTGGGAACCATTGACTGTGATCTGCACCTTGTTAATGGATGAAACCGCAGCCAGAGAATTCACGATGGAATAGATGGGAATATATTCCTTTACCTCCAGTGTGTTATTAAGAAATGAGGAGTCAAAATTGATGTAGCATACATTTTCATTGACTGAAACATTAATCAGCTTGGTTTCCTTCGGTAGAGTAGGATTTAATCCCGGTCTGCCAGGGCCTGCTATCAGCTGTTCAATTACCAGCTTTTCTAAAGAAGTATTAATGTTATGAACCACTTCTCTTGACTCCTTTACCAACTTCTCTCCGCTTTCATCAGCAAAATACAGAGACAACTCCGTCTTCTCAAATGAGTTGACGTTGCTGATATTGTCAATAAAATCCGTACTTTGCATCGGTCCCACCGGACTTCCGGTGCTGTCCATAAGCGGCTGTTCCGCTGTGTAGATTGCCACGTATTCAATCCCCTTAATCTGAGTCAGAGTCCTCACAAGAGCTGCCCTGCAAAGGATCTCTCTTGTGCTGTTCATCATAGCATAATTATTATCAAAATACAGATACAAAACTGTATCCTCCAGCTTATACCGCTCAAATCCCACCTTGTCCGGGACCGCCGCCTGCCGGTCTAAATCCTTGGGAACGTTGCGAAGCTGTTCCATCAGATTCTTAATTTTCCAGTCTGTTTCCTCTTCTGATTCATCCACAGGCTTTTCAGGCATGGTATATGGCTGAGGCTCCATTTTGGTCATGGCTGAATTCAAATAGTAGATCTGATAAAGCTCCCCGCTCTCTGGGCTTTTTTCTGGCGCTCTTCCTGAGCAGCCAGATAAACAGCATATCATAGACAGCAGGATTATCAATATACCCATTCTTGGCTTCATCCCTATCCCTCCTGTTCCTAAGAAATATATGTAAGAGGAATACGTACGGTAAAAGTGGTACCCTCTCCCTCTTTGCTCTGAAGCTTAATGGCTCCCTGATGCATCAGTACGATCTTTTTTGTAATGGACAAACCAAGACCCGTTCCTCCTGTCTCCCGGGACCTTGCCTTATCTACCCGGTAAAAGCGGTCGAAGACCCGTTCCTGAAATTCTTCTGAAATTCCGATCCCTGAATCCGCAACTTTAACATAAAAGAACTTATGGTCCGCATCCAGAGTCACACGGACCCAGCCGCCTTCCACATTGTATTTAATGGCATTCTCCACAAGATTACTAAGTGCCAGAGACAGCTTCATCTCATCCACATCTGCCGTAACTTCCCGCATACTCTCGAAAGTCAGTTCAATATTGCGCTTTCCTGCAATGGGGCGAAGCCGCTTTAAAATCAGTTCCAGCAAACCGTTAATTTTAACCTGGGCTACGTTTAAATTCGCCCCTGCTGTCTTATCCATTCGAACCAGCGCAAGGAGATCGTCAATAATTTTATTCTCTCTTTCGATCTCTTCCGAAATATCGCTTAAAAATTCCCGGTACAGTTCCACCGGAGCGTCCTCCATCCCGATCAGAGAATCTGCAAGAACACGAATGGAAGTGATGGGCGTTTTTAACTCATGTGACACATTGGAAACAAACTCTTCCCTTGACTTGTCCACCGCTTTCAGCTTCTTTAGGGTGGTATTGATGGAATCAGAGATCTGTCTTGTCTCCTTGTAAACACGGGAGATAATATCCTCATCCAAGTATCCTTCCGCCGCACGGTTTAGCATCCTCTGCAATTCACGAAACGGCTTCATTAAGAGCTTTACAATAAGAACTGCCACAATAGCAAGTATGGAAATAATTAAAAGTTGCAAAAACGCTCCTTTATCCGATACTGTCACAATGCGGTTTAAAAGGTCCTCAGAGGATGCCGTCACAATCATGACACCGTCTATCTCTTTTTCCTGGCTGTTGGAATAGATTGGAATTGTGAGAGAAAAATACTTTTTTTCCTGATTGTATTTGCTGCTGTTTTCCCCGTTAAAGCACCGGATCACTTCCTCTGACACATTGGTCTTACCTGCCGACAAGGAAAAGGTATCACTGATAATCCGGAAACTCTTATTAATAATTACAATTCTTCCGTTAAACATATCCGCTTTCACAGCCATCTCATTATCCAGGAGGGGATCTTTGGGATCCATGGTTAAATATCCAATCCTGGTCATCTTATTGCTTAATATCCAACACTGGTTCTGGATCTCCTGCATTCTTGAATCAATAAGATTTTGCTGAAATGCTCCAAGCAGGACAGAGCTTCCGATAAAAACAGGAATACTTCCTATAAACAAAAAGACGAGAATCAGGGTGACCTGCAGGCTTATGGCGGGCTTTCGGCTAAATAGTTTATCCTGAAACATGGTCGCACCTCTCCAATCTCTGACTTATCATAGTTTTGTTTTTTTGGTACAGGTAACTGCCAGTGCCCCCGGACCGATATGACAGGACACACTGAGAGAAAGATGATCTACATAGATATCTCCTGTTTGTGGGAATAATTCCTGAAGTTCCCGTTTAAATTCCTGGGCCGGCTCCAGACTGTCTGAGTGTACAACTGATATATGGGTCTCCGCTCCTGCAGGATCGTTAAATCGTTCATCCATGTCCTTTTTTATAGCTGTAATCATCATGGATTTTGCCTGCTTCATGGTTCTGGCTTTTGCAAAAGCATCAAGCTTTTCTCCCTGAATGGTAAGAACCGGTTTAATCCGCAGGAAGCTGCCAAGCAGCGCAGCTGCAGGAGTGATTCTTCCGCCTTTTTTTAAATATTCCAGAGTATCTAAGGTGATATAAATGGTGGAGTCCATCTTTGTCTCCTCTAGTTTCTCCTTTATCGCCTGGGGAGCTATTCCCTGATCTGCCATCGCCTTCGCATCAAGAACCGACTGTCTCTGGGTCACTGAGATTCTCTGATTGTTAACTACGAACACCTTTCCATCAAAATCTTCCGCCAGCACAGTGGCTGTCTGACAGGAACTGCTTAATCCACTGGACATTGGTATATGTACGATGGCTTCGTAATCTTTTAACAGTTCATTCCATAGATCCATCAAATCACCGGGGGACGGCTGTGAGGTGGAAATATCAGCACCGCTTTCCAGCTTTTCATAAAACTCCTGCTGGCTTAAGCTGATATCCTCATAATACATCTCTCCATCCATAATAAATGGCATGGGAACGACATAAATTCCAGCTTCTTTTCCCTGCTTCTGGGTAATTCCGCTGTTGCTGTCTGTAACAATCGCTACTTTCATTCCGGCTCTCCTTTATTTCTCAAATTAAGTATTCTGCTCTGCTTCTCTCACAGATGTATAAAGCTGGTAATACATGCCTTTCTTTAAAAGCAGTTCTTCATGACTTCCTTCTTCCACTATGCTGTTATCGGACAGAACTAAAATCCGATCAGCATTCTGTATGGTAGTCAGCCGGTGTGCGATAGTCACCGTTGTCCTTCCTTTCGAAAGCCGTTCTAAAGACTGGGAAACCAGCTGCTCGCTTTCATTATCAAGCGCGGAAGTCGCCTCATCAAGAATCAGTACCGGCGGATTTTTAAGGAACACTCTGGCAATACTGATCCGCTGCTTCTGACCTCCGGAAAGCTTTACGCCGCGCTCTCCAACATATGTATTGTATCCGTCCTTTAATCCTGTAATGAAGTCATGAGCTCCTGCCATCCTGGCTGCCGAAACCACATCTTCCATGGTAGCGCCAGGGCGGCCGTATTCAATATTTTCAAATACAGAGCCTGAGAATAAATAAACATCCTGCTGTACCACACCGATTGTGCTTCTTAAACTCTTCAGGGTTACTTCCCTGATATCATGATCGTCAATTAAAATTCTACCTTCTGTGGGGTCATAAAATCGCGGTACCAGGCTGCAAAGAGTCGTTTTTCCGCCTCCGGAAGGTCCTACTAAAGCCACCTTTTCTCCCGGCCTGATCTTTAGGTTAATATGGGAGAGAACAGGATTCCGATCGTCCGGATATTCAAACGAAACGTCTTCAAAAGAGATCTCGCCGTTAATCTCCGTAAGAGGTTTTGCGCCCTCTTCGTCAAAGATATCCACATTGGCGTCCATCAGTTCCATGAAACGGTCAATTCCAGTCATACCCCTCTGGAACTGCTCCGCAAACTCAATAATTCTTCGTATGGTAGCCAGCAACGTACTGACATAAAGGATGTATGCCACAAGATCTCCCGGTTCAATCAGACCCTTAATCATAAAAATACCGCCTGCTACGATTACTACTACATACATCAGACCGTCAAACATACGAATGGTATTCTGAAAAGCCGCCATATATTTATAGGTTTTTCGTTTGATCTGTAAAAATTCCTGATTATCCCGATTAAATTTTTCTATCTCAATCTTCTCATTGGCAAAGGCTCTTACCACCCTGTTTCCAAGCAGGCTGTCTTCAATCCTCGCATTCAGTTCACCGATATGGTTTCTCTGGTGTTTAAACGCTTTCCTTACCTGTATGTTAAAATAGGTACAGGATACTGCCATTACCGGAATCAGCAGGAAAATAAGGAGGGTTAACGGGAGATTAATCCCAGACAGTACAATAAAAGAGATTACTGTCTTCAAAAACGCAATGAAAAATTCTTCCGGACAGTGATGGGCAAACTCCGTCACCTCGAATAAATCGCTGGTTATTCGTGACATAATCTGCCCGATCTTTGTATTATTAAAATAATTATCCGAGAGCTTTTGCAGATGACC
>JAQSYE010000266.1 GCA_029256305.1 Lacrimispora sp.
GGCCGATACAAATGCATCCGCCTCTTTTTGTTTTACCAGATTCATTCCCACAACGATGGAAGAATCTTTCTTCTTACGTATGGCGTTAACCGGAGGTTCATCCGTCTCGATTACCTCTGTCGCATTCACAATCTGTATCTGATCCTTATTAAACGTGTGCTTCGCAAGTTCTTCAGATATCATCTGTTCCTGCCCTACTAAGAGAACCCGGATCTCTTTATTCGCGTTTACCGCCTCTACAGCGCCTGCTACCGTCTGTACTGGTGCATAGTCACCGCCCATGGCATCCACAGCTACTTTTATCATCATGATTCCCCTTTCAAGTGTTTCCTAAGATAATCTATTACATAATATACTAAATATTATAATATAAATCAATAATAAATTAAGAAATTTAAAAGCAGAAAAAACTGTCCTAGCTGACCAGCTTTTTCTCAACCTTTTTTATAACGTAAACGTAAGATATTCCAGTGAATAAAGCTGCACTAAGCCAGGCTGCAGGATCACAGGCGCAGGCAAGCGGAAAGCTTACAAGCCTTATTGCAAGCGTTGCTGTTACCAATCTTGCTACCAGTTCCACTACACCTCCAAGCATAGGTAGTAATCCATATCCGCACCCCTGCATGGTATTTCGGAATATAAAAATAGTTCCCAGAGGAATGTAAAAAGTGGCACAAAGATAACTGTAGGTTTTCGCCCACGGAAGAATCTCTGCCAGATCTACACTACCGGAGAAAAACAGCCTTAGTGCAAAAGGAAGTCCCAGAATCACAATAATGGAGCATGCAACGGCATAGACCACTTCTATTGTAAGTGCAAGACGAACTCCCCGTTTGATTCTGCCAATATCCCCCTTCCCATAGTTTTGTCCCGAATAAGTAGCCATGGTTTGTCCCATTGCCACCATCCCCTGAATCACCATGCTCTGAAATTTATTGGCTGCTGTATTTGATGCAACTGCTACGGAACCAAACAGATTGACTGCCGACTGCATAATCATCGTTCCCGAAGCAGTAATTGCAAACTGAAGAGCCATGGGAATGCCCACGGAAAGCTGGATTTTCGTATCGTACCCATGCAGTTTCCATTGATGTCTGTCAGGTGTGAGAGCAGGCATCTTTCTGGTAATATAAATAATACATAAAAAAGCAGATACCCCCTGAGATACATTGGTTGCCCATGCAGCACCTGCAACTCCCATCTTAAAATTGATGACAAAAATTAAATCCAACACAATATTTAAGCAGGCGGAAATCACCAAAAATATAAGCGGTATCCGGCTGTTTCCGACAGAACGTAGAAAGGAAGAGAATAGATTATAAAATACATTTGTAAAAATACCTATGCAAATGATGGAAATATAAGTATATGCATCTTCCATAATATTCTGGGGTGTATTCATAATTCTTAAAAGAGTTCTCATAAATACCAGACTGATTAATGTCATGGATACAACAACAAACAAAGATAGTAAAATTCCATTTGCTACTGATCGCTTCGTCCCGTTTTCATCTCCTGCCCCAAACCTCTGACTGGTAAGAACCGTAAATCCCGTACTCATCCCCTGTGAAAAACCAATTACAAGGAACATAATGGTACCTGTAGATCCCACCGCTGCTAATGCATCCGGTCCCACAAAACGACCTACGATAATGGTATCCACCATATTGTAAAATTGTTGGAAAATGTTTCCGATTAAAAGTGGAAGTGTAAATTTTAAAATGATGGGAAGCGGATTGCCTCTTGTCATGTCGGTCTCCATAAGCCTTCACCCTTTGCTGTTTTATTATTCTGCCATACTTTACCATGTAGCACAGACGTATTTTACCATGTTCTCAACCACTTGTCACGATTCTTTTCAAACTGTTTTATCTTTATTCCTAATTTTTCTGCAAAAAAACTGCTGCCAGAAACCGGTTGATCAGGGAATCTGGCAGCAGTGTGCATTCTTGTATTTTATTCTTTTGTAACCAGCCCGTTTACATTTTCAGAAGTAACCAGTTCATTATCCAGAATAACATATTTCTCTACGCTTTTTCCCTCCAGATAATCGTAAGCGGTTTTTAAAATTGCTTTTCCAAGGAAAAACGGCGGCTCTGCAATGGTTGCTTCAACTTTGCCTGCCTTTATTGCCTCAATGGTGTCATCAATGGCATCACAGCCTATCATAGTGATTTCATCCAAACGTCCGGCAGCTTCAATTGCTTCCAATGCCCCCAGAAGCATCTCATCATTAGCCGCATACAATCCGTCAATGTGATCATTTGCCTGTAAAATATTCTCCATTACACTCATTCCCTTTGCACGGTCAAAATCCGCTACCTGGCATGCCACAATTTTCATATCCGGATACTGGCTTATAATTTCGTTAAAACCCTTGGAACGGTTCTGCGCTACATTGGTACCCATGATTCCCTGAAGCTCTACTATATTTCCCTTTTTACCCAGAGTATCCGCCAGATACTGTCCTGCAAGCTTTCCTGATTTAATCGCGTCGTATCCAATATGAGATACTACATTTCCTCCGCTGGCTTCCCGGTCCATGGTAAGAACAGGAATTCCAGCTTTATTGCAGTCCTCGATGGATGAGACAATCGCATCCGAGTCACAGGTATCAATAATAATGCAATCAGGTTTCTTTGTAATCAGATTTTCCACATCCTTCATCTGGACAGTGGGATCATCCTGGGCATCCGTAATGTATAATTCCACGCCTAGCTCATCAGCTGCCTTTTGCACCCCATTTTTTACATCTACAAAGAATGGATTGGTCTGTGTGTTCATTGCAAGACCGATTACATATTTTTTCTTTGCCCCTGCATCTGTTTTTGCTGTTGTCTCTTCTGACTTTGTTACAGCCGCCGCTGTCTGCGTTGTCTCCTTCGCAGTCTCAGTCGCCGTTTCTGTACTGCAGCCAGCCAGCGAAAATACAACAAATCCTGCTATCATTGTTGCTGCAATTCTCTTTTTCATCATAATTCTACCCTTCCCTTCTCAAATACATTAAAATAGTTTCTATTTATTCCGCTTTTGCGGATAAATCCTTGACCTTTTTATCCACCAGTACTGCAATCAGTACGACAGATCCTTTTACTATGCTGGTCGCGTGAGGATTGACGTTCATCAGAGTAAGGATGTTATCAATGATCCCCATAATCATGGCACCCACCACAGTAGGCAGTACAAATCCTGTTCCTCCGCTTAAACTGGTCCCTCCCAGGATAACCGCTGCGATTGCATCCATTTCAATTCCCTGTCCGCTGGTAGACTGCGCTGATCCAAGCCTGGCAGTTAGTACCACAGCGGCAATTCCGCTTAAGAATCCATTCATGATGTAAGCAATCCATTCCGTCCTTTTCACTGAGATTCCTGACAGACGGGCAGCTTCCCGATTACCTCCAAGAGCATAGATGCTTCTTCCAAAGCGGGTTTGTGTCAATATGTAATGTGCTGCCAGAAAAAGAAGTATGAGTATGATTACAGGTACCGGCACTCCTATAACAGAACCCTTTCCGATAAATTTATAGACCTCAGATTTTACCGGGATAGGCGAACCTTTTGTATAAATCAAGACACAGCCCCGCAGCAAGGTCATGGTGCCAAGTGTTGCAATGAATGGAGGTATTCCGCACTGAGAGATAAAGAAGCCATTGGCAGCCCCACAAACAGTGCCTATGGCTACTGCCGTCGTCACCGCCAGGAACGTGTTTCCGGTAGAAGCCAGTACTCCGGATGCAACCACGCCGGAAAGTCCAAGTATGGATCCAACGGATAAATCAATTCCACCGGTAAGAATTACGAATGTCATTCCGCACCCAATAATACCTGCCACAGTAACCTGCTTAAATACATTAAAAAGATTGGATATAGTTAAAAAGCTTTTTGACAAAAATGCGGCAAACAGGCATATGATAAGCAGTATTAAAACCGAACGGTAAATATTAATCTGATTAATCAATTGTTTCTTAGCTTTTTCATTCATTTTCTCTCACTCCTCCAGATGCGTGTGCTAAAATTAATTCCTGATTCATGTCCTTGCCTGAAAGTTCCAATACCATACGGCCTTCCCTCATTACAATCACACGGTCACTGACTCCGATGAGCTCGGGTAAATCAGTGGAGACCATGAGAATACTTTTCCCTTTTTGTGTCAGCTCGTTTATAATTGAATAAATTTCCGCTTTTGCCCCCACATCCACGCCTCTTGTTGGTTCATTGAGTATGAGAATGTCGGAATCTGCCTCCAGCACCTTTGCAAAAACAATCTTCTGCTGATTGCCTCCGCTCAGCTTACCAGCCAGCTGGGAAGAAGAACTGATCCGAATATTCAGTGTCTTAACCTGATGGTTTACCCGTTCTGTTTCCAGTCTGGTATTTAAATGGATTCCTTTTGTAATCTTTTTTAAGGAAGACATGGAAATATTCTCCCGTATGCTTCTTATTAATACCAGTCCCTCCCGTTTCCTGTCATCAGACACAAAACCGATTCCGGCTTTCAACGCTTTTACGGGCGCAGAGCAGTCTTTTTTCTCCCCATCTACAAAGACTTCTCCGCTTTCCATTGGTATGGCACCGTATAATAGTTTTGATAATTCAATGGTTCCTGAGCCCAGAAGCCCGGTTATGCCAAGAATTTCTCCTTTATGAAGTTTCAGGTTGAGATCATGTACATTCCGGCT
>JAQSYE010000035.1 GCA_029256305.1 Lacrimispora sp.
TGTTTTAAAACAGGAGGGATTTGTGAAACTGGACCGCCGGAAAGGAGCGGTTGTTTCCCTTGATGTAGATAAAATACAGGTTCTTGATGAGATGCGCAGAGATTTAGGCGTTGTATTAGCAAGAGGCATCTGCAAAAATATTTCGTGTGATGAGGTTCACCAGCTGGTGGATGAGATTTTTCAGTCATTTATGAGAAGCCAGAGATAACAGTGATTTCCTGGATTGGAGGTTCTATATGTTGTGCGAAAAGTGTAAGATTCGCGAAGCAAATATTCAATATACAGAAGTGGTCAATGGTGTGAAAAAAGAACACCATTTTTGTGCCCAATGTGCGAAAGAGATGGATTTTGGTGTGTATGCAGCTATTTTTGACGGGGAATTCCCCCTTGGCAAGCTATTATCAGGTCTTCTTGGAATTGAAGATACAGAAAAAGGACCGGATAAGCTTCAGCAGATTGCATGTCCTACCTGCGGCACAGGTTATAGCGATTTTGTGAAAGACAGTCGATTTGGCTGTGCAGACTGTTATAGTGTGTTTGGTCCGCTTATAGAGGACAGCATCAAACAGCTGCAGGGAAGTCTGATGCATACCGGTAAAACGCCGATCTTTCAAAGAATGGATTATGACAGCCAGGGGGAAGAACTGACGGAAGAAAGTTCTGATACGAACAGCGATAAAAATCAACTACTCGAATTGGATGCAAAGCTGAAAGAGGCGCTTCGGTTTGAGGATTATGAGACGGCAGCGGTATGCAGAGACCGGATAAATGAACTTAAGAAAGGGAATGAAGGCGATGCTTAAATGGTTTGAACAGACTGACAATGGCAGATCTGGTGTAATAAGCAGCCGGATCCGCCTGGTCAGAAACTGGAAGGAATATAAGTTCCCCTCAAAACTGGATGAAAGGGAAAGTGGCGAGATGATTCACCGTCTGGAATTCGGTTTAAAGGATTTGGGAGAAGAGCTTGGTAAACGACTTACTTTCTCCATGTTAGACGACTTGAATGAACTGGATCGTGTGGGATTTAAAGAAAGAAGGGTAATTAATTCTTCCATTGCCGCAAAAAAGGCGCCGGTAGGTATATTGCTTTCTGAAAATGAAGATACAGGGATTGTTTTTAACGGTGATGATCATATCCGGATTCAGGCTTTAAAAACAGGGCTTCATCTGGAAGAACTGTGGGAACAGGCCAGCGGCGTTGATGATTACATGAACGAACGTTTTCCATATGCATTTGATGACCGATACGGCTATCTGACAGCGTTTCCCACCAATGTGGGAACCGGGATGAGGGCATCGGTCGTGGTACATCTTCCCATGCTTTCCCAGGGACGCAAGTTTTCAAGTCTGATTGGAGAGATGGGACGTTTCGGAGCGGCTGTGCGCGGTGTTTATGGCGAAGGGGAAGATAATTACGGAGCCCTTTATGAAGTATCCAACCAGAAAACACTGGGACAGACGGAACGGGAAATTATTGATACCGTTACAAAGGCCGCCATTCAGCTGACGAATCAGGAGATGCAGGTGAGAAAATTATCCTTACAGAGGCGGAAAATTGAACGGGAAGATGAGATCTATAAGTCTTATGGTGTGCTTAAATATGCCAGAAGGCTGACTTCCAGAGATGCCATGATATTTCTGTCACAGATGATGGCGGGACTGGAAGATGGTCTGATTCATACAAAAGAAGAATTTAACGTTTATCGCCTGATGCTTGGAATCTGGCCGGCAAATCTACAGAAGATTTCCGATCGTCCTCTAAGTAAGGAGGAACTTGATATGGCAAGGGCGGAATTCATCCGGGAGGAACTGCCGGAATTAAATTGACAGGAGGATTGCATTTATGATAGACAGATTTACGACAAAGGCCAGAACGGCCATCAATTTGGCAGAGCAGGCGGCAGGACGGCTGGGACACAGCTATGTGGGAACCGAGCATCTGCTTCTTGGCCTGCTGGAAGAAGGCAGCGGTGTTGCAGCCAGAGTACTCATTGAGAATGGCGTCAGAGAAGATAAGGTTCTTGGACTGATCAGCCAGCTGATTGCGCCCGATCAGGCTGTCAGAGTGAGGGAAGACGGAGGCTATACACCAGGAGCCAGAAGAGTTTTGGAAAACAGTTACCGGGAAGCAGTCCGTTTTAAAGCCAATTTAATCGGAACCGAGCATCTTCTTATTTCCATTATCCGGGATAATGACTGTGTCGCTTCCCGACTGCTTAACACAATCGGCGTTAGTGTCCAGAAGTTGTACATTGACGTTTTGTCTGCCATGGGAGAAGATGCACCTGCCAATAAGGAAGAATTAATGAAGTCTTCCAAAGGGAAGGGAAGTACACCTACTCTGGACAGCTACAGCCGTGATTTGACGGAACTTGCTGTAAAAGGAAAGTTAGATCCGGTAATCGGAAGAGAATCAGAGATTACACGTCTCATTCAGATATTAAGCCGCAGAACCAAGAATAATCCATGTCTGATCGGTGAACCCGGCGTCGGTAAGACTGCTGTTGTAGAAGGACTTGCCCAGATGATAATAGCGGGAGAAGTGCCAGAGACAATCGCAGGGAAAAGACTTTTAACGCTGGATTTATCCGGCATGGTAGCTGGTTCCAAATACCGCGGAGAATTTGAAGAAAGAATTAAAAAAGTTATTGCAGAAGTAATTGAAGACGGCGAGGTGCTTTTATTTATCGATGAGATTCATACCATCATAGGCGCCGGAGGGGCGGAAGGAGCCATTGATGCCTCCAATATTCTAAAACCATCTCTGGCAAGAGGAGAACTGCAGTTAATCGGTGCAACCACCATTGAAGAATACCGCAAATACATTGAAAAGGACTCGGCTCTGGAACGACGTTTTCAGCCTGTTAAAGTAGAAGAGCCTTCCGAAGAGGCGGCTGTTGGGATCTTAAGAGGCTTAAAGGGCAGATATGAAGATCATCATAAAGTTGTAATTACTGATGAGGCTGTAAATGCAGCAGTGAAGTTATCATCCCGTTACATCAACGACCGTTTTCTTCCGGATAAAGCCATTGATGTTATTGATGAGGCATCTTCTAAGGTTCGTCTTGCAACGTTCACAGAGCCCTCTGAAATCAAAGCGCTAGAGGCAGAAATCGAGCTTTTAGAAGATCAGAAGGAAGCAGCCATTAAGTCAGAGGCTTATGAAAAGGCCGGTACTATAAAGAAAAAACAGGAAAAAAAGCGGGAAAAGATTGATAAGATCCGTGATAAATGGCAGAAGGAAAAAAGCACTAATATTCCAACCGTTGACGAAGGGGAGATTGCAGACGTTGTATCAACCTGGACCAAGATTCCGGTAAAGAAGCTGGAAGAGGGGGAAAGCGAGCGTCTGATGAATTTAGAATCCATTCTTCATGAACGGGTGATTGGTCAGGAAGAGGCTGTTACTGCGGTAGCAAAGGCTATTAGAAGAGGAAGAGTGGGGCTTAAAGATCCAAAACGCCCAATCGGCTCGTTCCTGTTTCTGGGACCTACCGGAGTGGGAAAGACAGAACTTTCCAAGGCGCTTGCAGAAGCTATGTTTGGCATGGACAGCGCACTGATCCGCGTTGATATGTCGGAATATATGGAGAAGCACAGCGTTTCCAAGATTATCGGTTCCCCGCCAGGATATGTGGGTTATGATGAAGGCGGACAGTTAAGTGAAAAGGTAAGAAGAAACCCATATTCTGTCATTCTCTTTGATGAGATTGAAAAGGCTCATCCTGATGTATTTAACATTCTTCTTCAGGTGCTTGATGACGGTCATATTACAGATGCACAGGGAAGAAAGATTGACTTTAAGAATACCGTAATTATAATGACTTCCAATGCAGGAGCAGAAAATATTATTTCTCCAAAACGTCTTGGATTTGGTGCGGTAGCCGACGAAAAGGCTGATTACAAGCTTATGAAAGGCCGGGTTATGGAGGAAGTCAAGAAACTCTTTAAACCGGAATTTATTAACAGAATTGATGAAATAATCGTGTACCATCCGTTAAATAAGACTCATATGAAAGATATTGTGACCATTATGATGAAAGATATTATGAAACGTACTTCCGATCAGATGAGCATCACAATTGAGATTGATGAGGCGGCCAAGGATTATCTGATCCAGAAGGGCTATGACGAAAAATACGGAGCAAGACCTTTACGGCGTACCATTCAGAGCAGCTTAGAGGATAAGCTTGCGGAAGAGATCCTTTCTGGAACTGTAAAAACAGGGGATACGGTTATGATCACGGCCGGTGAGGACGGACTAAAATTTTCTGTTAGTGAGCTGATAAACAGCTAGCCATTTTATCGCAATTCGTGTATAATAACTACAAGCGAAAGGATCTTTTTCTTCGCCAACAGGGATAAGCAAAGAAAATACTAGGAGGGCAAACCAATGCCGGTAATTGAAGAATTAATCCGCACAGAAAAAGACGGTACAATTAGCTTTGGTAATTACAAATTAGAAACAAAGTCAAAATTACAGGATTTTGAGCACGATGGTGATTTATATAAAGTTAAGACATTTTATGAGATAACCAAGCTGGAGCGTAACGGTATGTTTGTTTACGAATCCGTGCCAGGAACTGCAGTGGAGATGTTTGCAGTATCTGATGACGGTGTGGAATTTGAAGTAGAAGGCGATAAGGATGCCCAGCTGACAGTTCAGTTGGCAGAAGATACCGAATATGAAGTATTTGTCAATGGTGCAGCAGCAGGCAGCATGAGAACCAACATGAGCGGGAAGCTGTCAGCCAGTGTGGAATTGAATGAAGGAACACCAGTGAAAGTAAAGATCAGCAGAAAGTAATGAAACTTTAGTCCGGGTCCGGCTCTTTTTCCAAAAGAGATTCGGATCCGGATTTTTTGTCCGAGCAGGAGGAATCAATGGCAAAAGGGAAAACAACAGCATTTTTTTGCAAGGAATGTGGTTATGAATCAGCAAAGTGGCTTGGCCAGTGTCCGGGCTGCCGGGAATGGAATTCATTTGTGGAAGAACCGGTGGCTAAGGCAGAAGCTTCCAGCAAAAGAGGAATTTCCAAAATGGCAGCTGACGGAGGGACAAGTGGTAAAATAAAGCCTGCCAGACTCTCTGAAATTCAGCTTGATGAGCAGGACCGGATGAAAACCGGATATGAGGAGTTTGACCGGGTTTTAGGCGGCGGTGTGGTGAAAGGCTCTCTGGTTCTGGTAGGCGGCGATCCAGGAATCGGGAAATCCACCCTTCTTTTGCAGGTATGCAGGAATCTGGCATTTGCAGACAAGAAGGTTTTGTACATATCAGGAGAGGAATCTTTAAAGCAGATTAAACTGCGGGCAAACCGAATCGGAGAAGTGAAGGGGGATCTGTTTTTTCTGTGTGAGACCAATTTAGAACTCATAGAAGCTGCCATTCATGAGGAACAGCCGGATGTAGTGATCATTGACTCCATCCAGACCATGTTCCGGGAAGAGATTTCATCTGCTCCAGGCAGCGTCAGCCAGGTGCGGGAATCCACCAATCTGCTGATGCAGATCGCAAAAGGGAGAGGAATTGCCATATTTATCGTAGGGCATGTAACGAAAGAAGGCGTAGTTGCAGGTCCAAGAGTGTTGGAACATATGGTGGACACCGTTTTATATTTTGAAGGGGAGAGAAGTGCTTCTTACCGGATTATCCGGGGAGTAAAGAACCGTTTTGGCTCCACCAATGAAATCGGTGTGTTTGAAATGATAGAAAGCGGACTGGCAGAGGTGAAAAATCCTTCTGAATTTATGCTCAGTGGAAGACCGGAGGATGCGTCTGGGGCAGTAGTCGCATGCTCCATGGAGGGAACCAGACCGATGTTAATTGAGGTACAGGCACTCATTACCCCAACTGCGTTTGGTATGCCAAGACGTACGGCAGCCGGCACGGACTATAACCGGGTAAATCTTTTGATGGCAGTTCTGGAAAAAAGAGGCCACTATGATCTTTCCCATTTTGATGCTTACGTGAATATTACCGGAGGCCTGCGCATGAATGAGCCGGCACTGGATTTGGCAATTCTGATGGCAATCGTTTCCAGTATGAAGGACAGAGCAATTGATTCAAAAACCATCATATTCGGAGAGGTGGGTTTGTCGGGAGAAGTAAGAGCAGTTTCCATGGCCCAGCAAAGAGTGTATGAGGCAAAGAAACTGGGATTTCATACCTGTATATTGCCGAAGATTTCTTTGGAAAAGATGGGGGCTGTTAATGGAATTAAGCTGATCGGCGTTGAAAATGTAAGAGAAGCCATAGCGGGTATTTCGAATTAAAGAGATAAACGGTGGATTTTGTAGGGCAGTTTTTGGTATCCGCATTGCGGTCACCAAAACTGCCCTTTTTCGTTGTATGTTTACAAAAAATGACAAGAAATATAATAATACAGCCAGATATTCATATATAACCCGATGCTTTGGTCTGCTAAAATATAACTATCATGAAAAATTAAAATGATAGTTTACAAGGAGGAAGTAGTATGAGAAAAGCGTATTTAAACCGTGTGTCTGCATTTGTGCTGGCTGGTCTTCTAGCGGCTTCTACGGTCGGATGCTCCGCAGGCGGCAAGGGAGAAACCACTGTGGCCGCAACCGGGCAGACAGCAAAAACAGAGGAAAAGGAAACAAAAGACCAGGATAAGCAGGCTGTTGGAGGGGATACCGTAACACTGCGTCTGGTACACTATATGGGGGAGCAGTCCAAGCGTGATGCGCTGGATGCCATGCTGGAAGCATTTAAAGAGAAATATCCAAACATTAATATTGAGGTAGAGGTAGTGGCTTCATCTTCCTATATTGCCACTTATAAAAATTACATAGCAGCAGGAGAGGCTCCTGATATCATGTTCGGAAAACCTCAGACGATGAAAGAATTTGTAGACGGCGGATATTTTATGGATCTTTCCAATGAAGCGTTTATGAAAAATGTGCTCCCTATGTTAAAAGATGAATGTACAGTAAACGGTGGTGTTTATGGCTTTCCTCTGGATGCGCAGGTAAAGGCATGCTTCTACAATAAAAAGATGTTTAAAGAAGCGGGGGTAGAGGTCCCAAAGACCAGAGAAGAGTTCTTCCAAGTTGCTGATACCTTTAAGGAAAAAGGAATCAACCCGTTTATTCACCCATACAACTTCATTCATGGAGTATTCCATGAGTTAGATTCCTTCTTCACCTCGATGGCTGTGGCTACTGACAATAAGACGGTATGGAGTGATTCCCAGGAGGGAACAAAAGAATTATCTGACAATGCAATGGTTAAGGACGCAATGGAGATGTTCTCCAAATTTGCCTCTTATAGAGATGCGGGAGATAATGCAGTTGATCAGACACAGGGGATTCAAAATTTTGCAGCAGGTCAGAGACCCATGTATATGAACGGCGGATGGCTTATGGGCGATGTAATGGCTGCAAGTCCTGATGGAGAATTTGGTATGTTCCCGACTCCGTGGTCCGATAAGCCGGAGGAAAATAAGCTTTGGGTAGGGATTGACGATGTATTTGTTGTATCCTCCCAGACGGAGCATAAAGAGGCGGTAATGGCGTTACTAAGCTTTTTTGCCAACGAACAGTCCTCAAAGATCTGGATGGATACAGCTAAGCTTATGACAAGTAATGTAAATGTGTCAACGAATGATGCCGATGATTTTATTAAGGAAATCAAATCTTATATCGATCAGGACATGATAGTATCCAAGAGTCAGGTCCCGGATTATACATCGGAGTTCAGCACCGCGTTCCGCACCAAACTTCAGGAATTTGTCACATTAGATGACAGCAAGCGTGATGTTGGCAAGTTGCTTCAGGACATTGATTATGAGATCGCATCCATTCGACAATAGTACCTTTAAGTGATGGCATAAATTCGAAAAGTCAGGGTGGCAGTGTAGCTGGAGCTATATGGCTCCCTGACTTTTTCATATCCAAGTTGGAGGCGGTATGAACCGAAAAATGAAAAAACAGCTTCAGGAGTTTACTTTTATTTTGCCTGCGCTGGTTATGTTTGCGATCTTTGTAGCATATCCGTTCTTGCAGGGATTTCCCATCTCTTTTACGAAATGGGATGGCATGAGTCCCAACAAGGTATATGCAGGTCTCAAAAACTATACCAAAATCGTTGGGGATGGAAATGTAATGAATGCCGTTAAAAACACATTGCTGTTTACGGCCGTTACAATGGTATTTTCCAATTTGTTCGGTTTGTTATTTGCCCTGATGATTTCAAAAAAATCAAAACTCAACAATGTTTTAAGAACCTGTATCTTTATGCCTTACTGCCTCAGTCTGGTGCTATCCTCTTATATATGGCGGTATGTCTACAGTGATGTATTTTATGAAAAATTTGGGATTGCAAGTCCGCTAGGCAGTACAACCTGGGTCATGATCGGACTTGCTGCTATATCGGTATGGAGGGATGCAGGATACTGCATGGTGGTTTATATCGCCGCGATTCAGGGAGTATCAATCGATTATTATGAGGCGGCGGAGCTGGAAGGGGCCACCTGGTGGCAGAAATTTAGGGCAATTACGTTCCCGATGATCGCTCCGGCGGTTACCGCTAATTTCACTCTCTTACTTGCGTGGGGAATGAAAGTCTTTGACTATCCCATGGCGGCCACTGCAGGAGGTCCGGGAAGAGCGTCGGAAACTGTGGCAATGTTGATTTACAACAACTTGTTTACTTACTTTAAAGCAGGTTATGGACAGGCTATTGCGGTGGTATTTACCATATCTATTTTTGCAGTCAGTACGCTGGTTTCAAAAGCCTTAAGGGCCAGGGAGGTGGAGATATAATGAGTAAAAAACTTAAAAAATGTCTGTCCGTGCTTTTAAAACTGACAATTGCACTGCTTGTGATCAGCCCATTTTATATCGCTTTGATCTATTCTGTAAAATCAAAGCAGGAGATGGTGACAGACCGCCTTGCATTTCCAAAAACCATACACTGGGACAACTTTACCAGAGCAATCGAAACATCCAATTTTGTCCTGGCATTGAAAAACAGCCTTCTTACAACTTTACTGGCAGTTATAGTTATAACACTGACCTGCACTATGGCTTCCTATATTATTGCCCGTAAAAACAACCGTTTCTATAATCTGATCTACTACCTTTTTGTGGGGGCCATGATAATTCCATTTCAGTCAATCATGACTCCACTCTATATCAATATGACCAGGTGGAAGCTGTTAAATACCCTCCATGGCTTTGTTTTTGCAAAGATCGGTTTTCAGATCGCATTTACTGTGCTGCTGGTATCGGGATTTGTTAAAAGTATACCAAGGGAATTAGAGGAAGCGGCTGCAATTGACGGTGCAGGTATGTATGCGGTTTTCTTTCGGATTGTATTTCCTCTGATGAAGCCCATTGTGCTGACTTCCATTGTTTTAAACGCTCTTAATGTATGGAATGATTTTCAGATGTCTCTGACCCTGCTTCAGCAAAAGCAGGTACGTAACATCCCCTTGACCCAGTATTTCTTCTTCGGTGAGAACAGCATTGAGCTGGGGCTGGCATTTGCACTGTTTATTCTTTCCGTAATACCCATATTAGGGTTATATTTAACGCTGCAAAAATACATTATCGGGGGTATCACCCAGGGTGCGGTAAAAGGTTAATGCCGCAAAATCTGCCCCTGATCTGGCGTTGACATTCTTTTACCAAGTTGCTATAGTGGGAAAAGACGGGGGGGTATATTTATGGAATCTGGGGAAGAACGTATTCGGTTCAAAAAGACGCTTTATTTTAAAATGATTGCAGTGACCGCAGTGCTGGGATTGACATTTCTGGCGGCTCTCATGTGTGTTTATCATGTTACGTGTAGCTGGTTTAACACAGAACTCACCTATCAGTCCGATATATTAACGGAACAGATTTGCAGAAATGTGGAGATATCTTTAACGGAACTGATGGATAGTACCATTCCATTAACTGCCACCAATCAGCGGCTGACCCCGATTCTTAGAACTGTGACAGGACCGGACAAAGCAGATGATCCGTTTTTAAAGCCAAGAGTGAGGAATCAGCTGGAAGAAATGCTCAGCACCAATTATGACATCAACTGGGTATCAGTAATCGATATGTCTGATGACGTATATTTAGCATGTCGGGATGGAAGACCCAAGGAGGGAAGACCTAGCGAAGAATCTGTTTTAAAGCTATTTCGTGATAATAAAGTGGAGGCATCTCATCGTCCGGGCAATACTATATGGACAAAAAGTGTCAATGAGGATGGAATTATCCTGATAAGGTATTTATTTGATGAGAATACCATGAAATTCAGCGGATGTGTGATTGCAGAACTTAAAAATACTGTCTTAAAAGAGATATTTCAGGATATAGACAGCATTAAGGTGGGGAATTTTTCTCTTTATGATATAAAAGGAAATCTTTTATTTACCACCAGTGAAAAAAAATATTTGAAAGCGGGGGCGGCGCACAGAGAAGAAAAAAAAGATTATTTATATGCCGAATATAAGATCAGCGGGGGGAGAATTAAGATTGCTCACGAGGTAGATCTAAAGGCTAAGAATAGACGGTTTTCTGATCTTCTTTACATTGTATCATTGATTGGACTTTTCATCTTTGTGCTGGTTATTGTCTTATTGTGGTTAATGTTTGGAAATATGGCGGGTAATCTTAGGATCCTGTTACGCAATATCACCCGGGTATCAAGAGGAGATTTCCAGCTGGAATCCACTTCGTTTTCCAAAGGAGATCAGATGGACCTCATCTCTGAACATATCAGCCAGATGGGTGGGCATATCCAGACGTTGATGGATCAGATCAGTAGTGCAAAGGAGATACAGCAGCAGAATGAATATAGGCTGCTGGAGTTTCAATATCATGAGTTGCAGACTCAGATCAATCCCCATTTTCTGTTTAATATTCTCCAGTCAATTCATGGAATTGCACAGATTAACGGAGATAAACAGGTGAGCAGGCTGATCGGTCTGCTGGCAAGATTTTTCAGAAAAAACATAGAGAGAAGCAAGAACACCTGCAGTTTAAAGGCAGAGATTGAATACATAAAAAACTATACAGAACTATATAAAAATATTTATCCGGATAGGCTGGAAGTGGAGTGGGATGTAGATGAATTACTTCTTGATATGATGGTGCCAAGCTGTATCTTGCAGCCCATTGTGGAAAACTCACTTGTTCACGGGCTGGAACCCAAGATCGGGCTTTGTACAATCCGTATTTCCGTTTACAGTGAGGATGAAAGGCTTGTGATAAAAGTATGGGATGATGGACTTGGCATTCCTCCGGAAAAGATTGGAACGCTGTTTGAGACCAATGAAGCAAAAAAAAAGATTGGAATTAAGAATGTGGAGGATCGGATCCAGTTGATGTACGGACCTGATTACGGTGTATGGATCGAGTCAGGTTATCTTCATTATACAGAAGTCAGGCTGGAGTTTCCTTTGCAATAATTAAGGGGAGGGGGATCATTATGTACTCAGTAGTAGTGATAGATGATAATAAAATAGCAGTAACAGCAATTGTGAAATCCACTAACTGGGAGTCGTTTCATTGTGAAGTGAAAGGAGTCGCTTATGATGGGATTGCAGGTTTGGAGCTGATCCACAAAAAAAACCCGAATATTGTAATTATTGACATACAGATGCCGGGATTTAACGGACTGGATATCATAGAAAAGATAAAGCAGCAAAAGCCGGACATGCAATTCATCATTATATCTGGATATAATCAGTTTGAGTATGCCCAGCGGGCAATCCGGTATGGAGCCAGCGATTTTCTCCTAAAACCCGTTATGACGGAAGAGTTGGAGCAGGCGCTGGAAAAAGCGGCCGGAGCGCTTTTGAAAAAGGAACGGTTCACAGCAGAAAAAACGCCAGATACTCTGGAAGAAAGGATTCGCTTAATCGGGCAGAAACGGCAGGAGTACTCAACCGCAGTTTCACAAGCACTGGAATATGTTGATAAGCATATTAATCATAATATTTCTCTGGGAAATATCTGCCGGGAGCTATTAATTTCCACCTCTTATTTCAGCAAGTGCTTTAAGAAAGAAACAGGGGTGGGATTTGTTAATTATGTTACCATGGTAAAAATGGAAAATGCCAGAATTCTTCTTAAAAACCCACAGAACCGGGTGAATGAGGTGGCACATATGCTGGGCTACCGTGATTACTCCTACTTTTTCCAGGTGTTCAAAAAGCAATTTGGCTATGCACCAAGTGATATCAAGCTTTACAGTAAGTGAGAAAGGAGGAGATTTCAATGAAATTACCGGAAAATAAAAGAAACATACCCTCTATACTGACTTGCACGGATGGAACTGAGGTGACAGATTGGGAAATATGGCTGACAAAGCGCAGACCGGAGCTGCTTGAGCTTTTTAAGAGAGAGGAATACGGCAGACTGCCGGATATGAGCGATGTTAAGCTTCATATCCGAGTGGCGGATTCCCGGAAATCTGTGGATATTCTTCAGGGGCGGGCGGTGAGAAAGACCGTAGAGGTTTTGGCTGTCCGAGGGGAAATCCATTTTAGCTTTTGTTTCGTTGTATTTATTCCTGCTGATGCTATAAAACCTGTTCCGGCCTTTGTGACCGTATGCAACCGGGGAATTAAGGACAGTGATCCTGCAAGGCATTTTTTAAGCCCCTTTTATCCGGTTGAAACCATAATTTCCAGGGGATATGCCTGCGCTGCCTTCCGTACCCAGGAGGTCTCCCCTGACTATGAGGAAGGCTTTACGACTGGATTTTCAAGACTGTTTCCCGAGTTTGTGACGGACAGGCCGGACGATGCCTGGGGTGCAATTACCGCTTGGTCATGGGCAGCAAGCCGGATCATGGATTACTTTGAGACGGAGCCTTTCATCGATGAGAGAAGAGTGGCGCTGGTGGGACATTCCAGAGGTGGAAAAACAGCTCTTTGGGGAGTTACCCAGGATGAGCGCTTCGCCATGGCTGTCAGCAGCTGTGCGGGAAACAGCGGAGATGCGCTGTCCAGAGGAACAAAAGGGGAGAGGATTAAAGATATTTTAACCCGTTTTCCTTACTGGTTTTGCAAAAATTACCAAAAGTATATAGATAAGGAAGAAACCCTTCCCTTTGACCAGCATATGCTGCTTGGGTTAATTGCTCCCAGACTGGTATATACCTCATCCAAGACCTTTGATAAATGGGCGGATCCGGAGGGGCAGTTTGAGTCTTTGGTACAGGCAGATCCGGTGTATGGTCTATTTGGAATCCAGGGTCTGGAAACTGATAAAAAGCCGTTGCCGGAGCAGCCGCTTTATCAGGGACGGATCGGTTACCATTATAAGACAGGGAATCATGATATGGATGAATATGATTGGAATTGTTATTTGAATTATGCGGACATTCATCTTTGATAAATAACAGAAAAAAGTCCTGAAAATCATTAAATTATAATGATCTTCAGGACTTCTTCTGGTTCAAAATTTAGCAGGGGAAGAGGGGCTCGAACCCCCATTTACGGTTTTGGAGACCGTTGCTCTACCATTGAACTATTCCCCTAGATGGTAAAATTAGGTGCTCACCCGAGCACTTTGAAAGTATAGCATAGAACATTTTATATTGCAACAGTTTTTTGAAAAAAATAAAAAATTTATTATGCTGTTCATAAATAATTGTTTATGGTAAAATAAGTCTATAAATCGGCTGGCATGACAAGTAATCTGTATGGCGTTTTTGATAAAAATATAACATAAAAACCGTGAAATTGAATTATTAAAAAAGGGCGATGCCAAGTTAATTCCTTCTATATAATTTGTCTTAGTAAAAAAATGCTTAATTCTCACATGATTTTTCTGTGAGTATTACAAATAATGCACAAAAGCATGCAATATAATCGTATATGAAACAGAATTTGACAAATGCCGTCAAACATGTTATAAGTACTTCATAGCTATTATAGAAAAGGGAGTCTGCTTATGAAACAGTTTAAGATTATATTGCCTACAGTTGCTGAGGCCAAAGAATTTGTTGCTGCTGCTTCCAGATGTGATTTCGACATAGACGTTTTTTACAATCGAGTGATTATTGATGCAAAGTCTATATTAGGTGTTTTAAGCTTGGATTTATCCCAGATTCTGACTGTCCAGTTAAACGGTGCAGAAGCAGAATTTGAAAAACACTTAAAAAAATTAGCTCCGGAAAACAGCTCAGCAGCATAAACTATAAAGCAACGAAAAAGAGGGAATTGTAGACGTATGGTCTGCAGTTTCCTTTTTTCATATATAGATTGACGAGTTGGATACATTTTATGAAGGAGGAACCGGAATGGAACAGGAAGAGAAAAAGGTCTTAAGCATATCCGTCAGAAATCTGGTGGAGTTCGTGCTGCGTTCCGGTGACCTGGATAACCGCCATAATTTTACTGCGGAAAAGAATGCCATGCAGGAGGGAAGCCGGATTCACAGAAAGATCCAGCGCCGCATGGGAGCAGATTATAAAGCTGAGGTGACATTAAAGCATGTGATAGAGGAAGATCAGTTTCAGATTCTGGTGGAAGGCAGAGCGGATGGGATAATTGACAAATCCGAAGAGCTGATCATAGATGAAATCAAAGGAATTTATATGGATTTGTCTTATTTGGAGGAACCCTTTCCCGTTCATTTGGCTCAGGTCATGTGTTACGGCTATTTTTACTGTTTTGATAAGCAGAAGAATGGAGCGGTCATACAGGTGACTTATTGCAATATAGAGACAGAGGAGATACGCCGCTTTCAAACTGAAAAGACATTCGAAGAACTGGAGACCTGGTTTCAGGGACTAATCCATGAATATGTAAAATGGGCCAGGTACTTATACAGCCATGGAATAAGAAGAGATGAGTCCATCCGGGAACTGGAATTTCCATATCCTTATCGCCAGGGACAGCGGGAATTGGCGGTATCTGTATTCCGGAGTATTCAAAGGAAGCGTAATTTATTCATTCAGGCGCCTACCGGAATCGGAAAAACTCTTTCCACTGTTTTTCCGGCAGTGAAGTCAATCGGAGAGGGGCTGGGGGATAAGCTCTTTTATTTAACGGCAAAAACCATTACTAGGGGAGTGGCAGAGGAATCCTTTGATATTTTAAGAAAACAAGGCCTATATTTCAGTACCGTCACCATTACAGCCAAAGAAAAGCTATGTTTTCTGGAAAAGCCGGACTGCAATCCCGATGCTTGTCCTCATGCCAAGGGGCACTTTGACCGCGTAGGGGATTGTATCTATGATATTATTCACAATGAATATGGAATTACCAGAGATGTGATATTGCAATACGCGAATAAATTTCAGGTATGTCCCTTTGAATTGTGCCTGGATATCAGCAACTGGGTGGATGGTGTGATCTGTGATTATAATTATGTCTTTGATCCTGATGTCCGGTTAAAACGATATTTTTCCGAGGGCATTACAGGGGAGTATTTATTTTTGGTTGATGAGGCTCATAATCTGGTGCCAAGAGCCAGGGAGATGTATAGCGCTGCCGTCTGGAAAGAGGACTTTCTTCTTATTAAAAAGATTATAAAGCCCATGGATGAAAAAATAGGCCGTTTGCTTGACCGATGTAACAAAGAACTGTTAGAAATGAAACGAGAGTGTGAGGAGTATCGCATTCTGGAAGATGCCCGTTTCTTTATTACTGATGTCATGTCTTTATTTGGAGAAATGGAACTGTTTATGGAGAAAAATACAGAGTTTGGGGATCGGGATCTGGTGCTGGATTTTTTCTTTGATTTAAGGAAGCTCCTTAATATTTATGACAGGCTGGACGAGAACTACCGGATCTATACAGAACTCATGTCCGATGGGCGCTTTATGCTTAAGTTTTTCTGCGTAAACCCGTCAAAAAATCTGCAGGAGTGTTTGAGTAAAGGAAACAGTACTGTGTTCTTTTCCGCTACACTGCTTCCTGTTTCCTATTATAAGGAACTGTTAAGCGGGGACCAGGAGGAGTATGCCGTTTACGCCCATTCGCCCTTTGATCAGAATAAACGGTTTTTGATGGTAGGGACAGATGTGAGCAGCCGTTATACCAGAAGAAACCGGAACGAATACCGGAAGGTGGTAGATTACATCGGTAAGATCGTATCTGCGAGAAAAGGTAATTATATCGTCTATCTTCCATCTTATCAATATTTAAAAGAAATAGACGCTATTTTACAGGAACGGATTCCCAATAACAGTTCTGTAACGTATTCCACGCAGGCCTCTCATATGAATGAGCAGGACCGAGAGGAGTTCTTAATGGAGTTTTCCAGGGATCGGGAGGATTCCTTTGTAGGTCTGTGCGTTATGGGCGGTGTCTTTTCCGAAGGGATTGATTTAAAGGAGGAGAGGCTGATCGGTGTTATGATAGTGGGAACCGGACTTCCCATGGTCTGCACGGAACAGGAGATTTTGAAAAAATATTTTGAGGAAAAGTCTTTGAACGGCTTTGATTATGCCTATCAGTATCCTGGTATGAACAAGGTCATGCAGGCTGCCGGAAGGGTAATTCGTACAGCGCAGGATGAGGGAATCATTGCCCTTCTTGATGAACGCTTTGTGCGGCCGGAGTATCAGGCTCTGTTTCCCAGGGAATGGGACAGTTTTTATGAAGTGAAATTAAAGAATGTAGAAGAGGTTGCCAGACACTTCTGGGATAGCCGGTATGAGAAGGAGAAAGAAGATGGTACAGACACTGAGATTACGACCATATAAAAGAGAGGATGGAACGTATTTATTAAACTGGCTTACAGATCGGCGTATGCTTGGGATGTGGTGCAGAGATCATTTCACATTTCCACTGTCAGCCGATCAGCTGGACCGGTATCACAGGGAACTGGATCATGATTCTCGTTCCTTTGCTTTCACCGCGTTAAATGAAAAGGGAATTCCGGTAGGAAGTTTCCGCATGTCCAAAGTGGATTATGAGAAAAAAAGTATCCACCTTGGATTCATCGTCATTGACCAGAGTCTGCGGGGGCAGGGGCTTGGGGAACGGATGGTTTCTATGGCAGTTGGTTACGGAAAAGAATTTCTGGGAATGGAGAGGATCACCTTAAACGTATTTGACTGCAATCCCGGAGCGAAACGATGCTATGAAAAGGTGGGGTTTCATGAGGAAGTGTTTAAAAAAGAAGAATTTCCTTTTGAGGAAGAAAAGTGGGGAATCTACCTTATGGTTTATGGAGAATGAAATGAAAATGCTGCCGGAAGAATGAACCGGCAGCGGGATTCGTATCAGAGCATGTCCATAAATTGTCTGGAAGCCTGAGAAACGGGTATATTTTCATTGTAGGCCACAACCATCTGGCGTATGGGCAGTTTTTCAGTCAGCCTTACCTGGAATAAATCTTTGTCATTACCCGGAATACAAAAATCAGGAACAAAAGCGATTCCAAGCCCGATCCGTGCCAGATCGATTAAAAGGTCGTTGCTGCTTAATTCAATTTCAGGAACTAAGTCCAGCTGCTCCTTCTGGAACATATGGTGGAGAAATTCACTTGTGGTGCTTTTCCGGTCCAGCATGAGAATGGGGTAGGTCTGAAGCTTCTGTAAGTTCACCGTCTCCCCTTTTAATGGAAAGTATTCCTGATTTGCCACAAACACATCTGCAAATTCATTAATTACCCGGACTTTCTGGGAACTTAAAAGACCGGAATTGGGATAATTGGTGATGATGAAATCCACCTGACCATTCTCCAGAAGATGGGCGCATTCTATGGATGTCTGGTTGGTAACCTTAATGTGCACATTGGGATAGGCTTTGTGGAATCTGTTTAAATAAGGGACAAGATAGTAACGGCAGATGGTATCGCTGGCTCCGATGCGCAACTGGCCTCCGTTTAAAGTATTGGCTTCCAGAAGCTGGTTTTCTCCCTTTCGGATGAGATTAATCGCAGGTTCTATGTGCTTTAGAAGAATCTCCCCTTCGGGAGTGAGCTGAACCTTTTTGGTGCTTCTGATAAAGAGTGTCTGGTTTAATTTCTTTTCCAGGACCTTCACAGACTGGCTGACTGCGGACTGGGAAATAAAGAGCTGTTTGGAGGCCTCCGAAAAGCTAAGTGTAGCGGCAACGTGATAAAAAACTTTGTACAGTTCATAATTAACATCCATCATTAGCCCTCCTTATAAATATAAGGATATTCTATCACAATAGAGATTGATTTGTAAAGGAAATTGACAAATTTGTTGGACTGCGGTATAGTAACGGGCACAGGAATCAGGTGACTATAAATAAAGGAGTGAAAGATCATGCATGACAATTTTTACCAGATGTATTTAGACGAGATGGGAGAGATCACTCCCTGTACAGGAGAAGAGCAGTTAAAGCTGATTGCGGATTTGAGGGAAGGAAATCAGGAAGCGAAAAAAAGGCTTGTAGAGGGTAATTTAAGAGCAGCTTTGGAGTATGCAAAGGAATATGAAGGTAAAGGCGTGCTTTTATCTGATCTTGTCCAGGAAGCCAATATGGCACTTCTAATGGCAGTGGAGGAATATGCAAAAGCAGGCGGGGAGTCCGGATTTGACAGCTATGTTGCCCAGAACATAAAGAAAGCGCTGGAGCTGTCTCTGGAAGAAGAGCAGTCTGCGGACCAGACCGGTGAGGAACTGGCGGCAAGAGTCAATGTTCTTTCACAAGTTGCCCAGGTACTTGCGGCAGAGCTTGGACGGGAAGCGACTGTAGAGGAACTGGCGGATAAGATGAAAATGAGCGTGGATGAGATTCGTGGAATCATGAGAATAGCAATGGATGCAGTGAGTCTTAATGCGGAGAATGCAGATCTGGAAGCATTGTCAGAAGTCAGTGAGATGGAAATTACCGAATCGGAAGATTACGACTACGAAGTTTAATATACCGGGAGAAAAATGATGAGGATATATCTGATACGCCATGGACAGACAGATTGGAACATACAGGGAAAGATTCAGGGAAGCCATGACATCCCTCTCAATGAAACAGGACTTATGCAGGCAGGGCTGCTGGCAGCGGGTATGGAGTCCAGACCGGTAAAAAAAATATTTGCCAGTACACTAAAAAGAGCGCAGGCTACGGCAGAAGCGCTTGGAAACAGGCAGAACGCAGAAATAATCCCTATGCCTCAGCTGATGGAAGTGGAGTTTGGAAAATGGGAAGGCCTGACGTGGAAAGAGATTGAGATAGCGTATCCCAATGAATACAGACACTGGGTAATGGATCCTGCTCACGCTTCACCTCCCGGAGGGGAAAGTCAGAAAGAAATCATAAACCGGTGTAAAGAAGCAGTCAATGAGATGGTAAGGCAAACCGGGGGCAGGGAAGATATCGCAGTGGTTTCCCATGGGGCGACTCTTGCGTGGCTGGTTTCTGTCATGCTGGGACCGGAGGTGGAAGATGAAAGTATTATTGTGGAGAATGCCAGCATCACTACCATTCATTACAGTCCTCTTACTGAAATTTTCACGGTCCTGGAAAAGAATGATATCACTCATTTAACATCATCATAAAGTCTTTTAATAAAAAAAGGGGAAGCCTTTAAAAGCTTTCCCTGATCTTTAATCAAATAATGTTTCAACCAGAATTTTCATCATGGAAGAGGTAGTGCGGATAAATAGCTTATCATGTCCGCTGCAGCGGATGGTGGTCTTAAGCATATCCTCTTTTGAAGCAGAGGTATCAAAGATGCCTACCATATTGGCGCAGGATTCCACGATGGAATTAAGCTGTCCGGCCTTCTGGAGGAAGGTATCAATGTGGCTTTCCCGAAGCTGTAAGCATACTTCTAAATTGGGGGATTGTCCATCTGTCTGATACTGAGTACTTTCAAATAAGTATTTCTGGGATAAATCTTTTAATTGCTGATCAAGTTCCATTCAATTAACGCTCCTTCATAAAAAAAATCCTTTACTACTATATTGTAAAAACTGTTTTTTTTCAAGCGGTATTATGAAACATTGCGAAAAATGTCGAAATATGTCGTTTTGTAATTCTACAGAAGAGATTGGCACTTTTGTTTCTGTTGTAAGACAATGAAAAATTGTGAATCATTTATCTAGGGTTGATTTTCTGATCTCTCTATATTATGATAGCATTAATAGAAAATTGTAAGCACTTACAAAAAGAGCATCAGGGAGGAATTTGTTAATATGAAGACAATCAGGGGAAATGTAATCGTCGGTCAGTCGGGAGGACCGACTGCAGTGATTAATTCCAGCCTTGTGGGAGTGTATAAAACGGCGAAAGACAGAGGGGCAAAAATTGTATATGGAATGCTTCATGGAATTCAGGGGCTGCTTGAAAACCGTGTGGTGGACTTATCCGAACACATAAAAAGTGATCTGGATATTGAACTGTTAAAGCGGACCCCATCCTCTTATCTTGGCTCCTGCAGATTTAAGCTTCCGGAAATTCATGAAGATCAGGAGATTTACAGGAAGATATTTAAGATTCTGGAAGACATGGAGATTGAATATTTCTTTTATATAGGTGGAAATGATTCCATGGATACCATCAAGAAACTATCCGATTATTCTATTTTAAACGGCAGCGGGATACGCTTTATGGGAGTTCCAAAAACCATTGATAATGATCTGGCTGCTACTGATCATACGCCTGGATACGGGAGTGCTGCAAAGTACATCGGTTCCATTACAAAGGAAGTAATACGGGATGGTCTTGTGTACGATCAACAGAATGTGACCCTGATTGAGATTATGGGACGGAATGCAGGCTGGCTTACCGGTGCGGCAGCGCTGGCAAAGTGTGAGGACTGTGAAGGACCGGATATGATTTTTCTTCCGGAGATTCCTTTTGATATAGAAGAATTCATGAAGAAGGTGGTCGAACTTCACAAACGAAAAAAATCAGTGGTGGTCGCTATTTCGGAAGGGATACGGGTGGAGGACGGCAGATATGTCTGTGAACTGACGGATAATGTGGATTATGTGGATGCATTCGGACACCGTCAGCTTACGGGTGCGGCCAGATTCCTTGCCGGACGTATTGCAAGAGAAACCGGCTGCAAAACCAGAGCCATTGAGTTCAGTTCCCTGCAAAGATGTGCTTCCCATATGGTCTCCAGAGTGGATATTACAGAGGCCTATCAGGTAGGTGGAGCTGCTGTAAAGGCGGCCTTTGAGGGAGAAACAGGTAAGATGGTAATTTTAAAACGAATCTCAGATGATCCTTATATCTGTGTGACAGATATTTACGATGTCCATAAGATTGCAAACATTGAGAAAAAGGTTCCAATAGAGTGGATCAACGATGCGGGTGATTATGTGACAGAAGAGTTTTTATGTTATATCCGGCCGCTGATCCAGGCGGAACTGACTCCCATTATGACAGATGGCCTGCCAAGGCATTTGTATTGCAAAGATAATAAGAGCGAATAAATAAACGGTGCCGAAACGAAATAAGTTCGGCACCGTTTATTAATTAAAGTGATTAATGACATAAGATATATTAATTTCTCTAATTGATATGTTTTATGGTATGATATTTGTACGATAATAACAGGGAAGTCTGACCTGATGGATCATAAGGATTCTTTACAAGGAGGAAATTATGAGTGTAAGAAGAGTATACGTTGAGAAAAAAGCAGCTTATGCCGTAAAAGCAGGAGAACTGAAAGAGGAGGCTCTTACTACGGTTTTTTCAGAACCTGCGCTCGATCTGGTATATGAGGAAGAGGTTCCAGTTAAAGAGGGAGATACCATTTTTACTGTGGAATATCTTCCGGGACAGTTTGACCAGAGAGCAGATTCTGCGGAACAGTGTGTGAAGATTCTCAAGGAAGATGAAGAACCGGTGATCAAATCTGCAGCTACTTATGTCATTTCCGGTGCCCTTACAAACGCTCAGGCAGAGGAAGTGAAGTCCTTTTGTATTAATCCAGTGGATTCCAGACAGGCGGAGGAGACAAAACCTCAGACGCTTGTTACTGTGTTTGACATACCGGAAGATGTCATTGTTTTTGACGGATTTCAGGAACTGGAAGAGACAAAGCTGAAGGAATTATATCATTCGTTAAATCTTGCCATGACGTTTCAGGATTTCCTCCACATTCAGAATTATTACAGGGATGAAGAGCACAGAGATCCGACCATGACAGAAATCAGGGTGCTTGATACGTACTGGTCTGATCACTGCCGCCATACCACGTTCCAGACCGAGTTAAAGGAAGTGGAATTTACGGACGGGGACTATAAAAGGCCCATGGAGGATACGTATCTCCGTTATCTCTCTGACAGAGAGGAAGTATTAAAGGGGAAGAGCGGTAAGTTTGTCTGCCTCATGGATCTGGCTCTGATGGCGATGAAGAAACTGCGCCTGGAAGGAAAACTTGAGGATCTGGAAGTATCGGATGAGATCAATGCGTGCAGCATTGTAGTTCCGGTAGTGATTGACGGAAAAGAAGAGGAGTGGCTGGTAAACTTCAAAAATGAAACTCACAACCATCCCACGGAAATCGAGCCCTTCGGAGGCGCGGCAACCTGCCTTGGCGGTGCTATCAGGGATCCCCTTTCCGGACGTACCTACGTGTATCAGGCCATGCGTGTCACCGGCGCTGCTGATCCCACCAAGTCTTTAAAGGAAACCTTAAAAGGAAAGCTGCCTCAGAGAAAGATCGTGACAGGAGCAGCGAAGGGATACAGTTCTTATGGAAATCAGATCGGTCTTGCAACCGGCTATGTAAAGGAAATCTATCACCCGAACTACGTAGCAAAGAGAATGGAAATCGGAGCAGTTATGGGCGCGGCACCCAGGAAAAATGTAATTCGGGAAACTTCCGATACTGGAGATATTATCATTCTTTTGGGCGGAAGAACCGGACGTGACGGCTGTGGCGGTGCTACCGGTTCCTCTAAGGTTCATACAGAGGATTCCATTGAAACCTGCGGTGCAGAGGTTCAGAAAGGAAACGCTCCCACAGAAAGAAAGATTCAGAGATTATTCCGCAGGGCAGAAGTCAGCCGTATCATTAAAAAGTGCAATGACTTCGGTGCAGGCGGTGTATCCGTAGCAATCGGAGAGCTGGCAGAGGGACTTAAAATCGACCTGGACAAGGTTCCGAAAAAATATGCCGGACTTGATGGTACAGAAATCGCTATTTCCGAATCCCAGGAACGTATGGCAGTGGTGATTGATCCAAAAGAGGTGGATCAGTTCCTTTCCTATGCAGCAGAGGAGAATTTAGAGGCGATTGCAGTTGCAATTGTGACAGAAGAACCAAGACTTGTAATGAGCTGGAGGGGGAAAACCATTGTTGATATCAGCCGTGGATTTTTAGATACCAACGGAGCACATCAGGAGGCATCTGTCGTTGTGGAAGTCCCATCGAAAGACGGCAGTGCGTTTGCTCAGAAGGAAGTTACAGATGTAAAGAGCACCTGGCTGAACCTGCTTTCCGGTTTAAATGTATGCTCTCAGAAGGGGCTGGTGGAGATGTTTGACGGTTCCGTCGGTGCAGGAAGTGTCTTTATGCCTTATGGAGGGAAATATCAGCTTACCGAAACCCAGTCCATGGTAGCTAAACTTCCGCTGGAGAAGGGCACTACCGATACGGTTACCATGATGAGCTATGGATTTGATCCTTATTTATCCAGCTGGAGTCCTTATCACGGCGCAATCTATGCGGTTCTGTCATCGGTTGCAAAAATCGCGGCAGCAGGCGGCGATTATAAAAAGATCCGTTTCACTTTCCAGGAATATTTCCGCCGCATGTCAGAAGATCCTGCACGCTGGAGTCAGCCATTTGCAGCTCTTTTAGGAGCTTACCATGCTCAGATGGGCTTTGGACTGCCGTCGATCGGTGGAAAGGACAGTATGTCGGGTACATTCCAGGATGTAGATGTTCCGCCAACCCTTGTTTCCTTTGCAGTGGATACTGCCAGCCATAAGCACATTATCACTCCTGAATTGAAGCAGCCGGGAAGCAGCCTTGTCCTGGTTGAAATTCAAAAGGACGAATATGATCTTCCGGTATATGAACAGGTTATGGATCTTTACGGAAAATTGTTTGAAGATATTAAGGCACAACGTGTGATTTCAGCTTACGCAGTGGAAGGGAATGGTATCTGCGAAGCTGTCAGCAAGATGGCCTTTGGAAACAAGCTGGGAGTTAAACTGGAAGAAACTGTGGATCCAGAACAGCTTTTTGAGGCAGGATGGGGAAATCTTGTATGTGAGATTCCAGACGGGAAGGCTGCAGAGCTTTTGATTCCTCATACTGTAATCGGTGCAGTGACAGATCAGGGATTATTTGAATATGGATCGATTGCAATCTCAGTAGAAGGGGCAATTCATGCATGGACAAAGACTCTTGAAGATGTATTCCCCACTAGTTCAGGCACAGAAGGGGAAGTAAAAGCTGAAAAGCTATATGAGACATCAAAACTCTATGTCTGCAAGAACAAGGTTGCAAAGCCTACCGTATTTATTCCTGTATTTCCGGGAACAAACTGCGAATATGACAGCACGAGAGCCTTTGAAAAAGCAGGCGCCAATGTGGTTACCCGAGTCTTTAGAAACTTAACTGCCAGTGACATCCGGGAGTCCATTGAGTGCTACAAAACACAAATAAGCAAATCCCAGATCGTGATGTTCCCAGGAGGATTTTCAGCTGGTGACGAGCCCGACGGCTCTGCAAAATTCTTTGCAGCCGTGTTTCGGAATGTGGCTATAAAAGAAGAGATCACAAAGCTTATGGATGAAAGAGACGGTCTGATGTTAGGCATCTGCAACGGTTTCCAGGCGCTGATTAAGCTGGGGCTGGTACCGGAAGGTGCTGTTACAAAACAGAGACAGGATTCCCCCACTCTTGCCATGAATACCATCGGACGCCATATTTCCAAGATGGTTTATACAAAAGTGGTTTCCAACAAGTCCCCATGGCTTTCTGGCGCACAATTAGGAGGCGTGTATTGCAATCCTGCCTCTCATGGTGAGGGACGGTTTGTTGCCAACGAGGAATGGCTGGAAAAATTGATTCAAAACGGGCAGGTGGCAACTCAGTATGTAGACGCCTCAGGCTGTCCGACCATGAATGAGGACTGGAATCCGAATGGTTCTTATATGGCAATTGAAGGAATTACAAGTCCTGACGGAAGAATCCTTGGCAAGATGGCACATTCCGAGAGGCGTGGAGACGGCGTTGCCATGAATATTTATGGAGAACAGGATATGAAGGTCTTTGAATCGGGAGTAAATTATTTTAAATAAATGAGACAGAAAAATCAGCCTGTCTGCGGATTAATGCCGCAGCCATGGCTGATTTTTTTACTCACTTTAAGGGCTTCTTCTCTTCCATGAAGCAGGCAGAAGGAGGAATGCCTTTTTTTGCCTTAAATAACTTGCTGAAATAGAAAATATCAGAAAATCCGCATTGCAAAGCCACTTCCCCCACGTTGTATTCCCCACTTTTTAACAGGTTTTCTGCGTAGTTCAAACGAATGGAAATGAGATACTGCTTAAAAGTCATACCAGTGACTTTCTGAAAGAGATTCCCATAATATGCCGGGTGGAGATGAAACCTTTTTGCCATTTCTTCCGTAGTTAAACTCTCCCAGTAATGAGCGCTCATATAGCGGATACTGCTTTTGATTCGGGGATCGTCCTGACTTGTAGATCTCCTGTTTAGCAGCTGGTCTAAAATCAGGTGAAGGATCAAACAAAGAATGGCTCTTACCTTTAGCATATAACCGTAATTCTGCTGCAGCCACTCACTGTGCATTTCATTATACAGAGCGATTAGCTGCGGATTGCTGCCAATGTGGCTGATAAACGGCAGAGGCAGCGAAACATACTGCCCCATCTGATTTCGGAGACGAAAGTTGGTGGCATAGCACTCAATCAGGTCATCCGGAATACTGGTGGCTGCCCGGTAGCTGTTCTGAGGGATACAAATCAAATCTCCTTTATTTACAATATAGGTCTGATCATTAATCGTATATTCGGCTTTTCCATCCATTACATAGGTGATATCAATAAAGGATGTAATACAGGGTTCAATCTTCCAGCCCGGAGTGGGTTTTCTGTGAATGTAATAATGAAGTTCCGGTATGAGATTGTTAAAATCCAGTTCCTCAGTCATATGGAGTGCTCCTTTTGCAAAGTAAAAACTGATTCTGCAGCGTTATTGAATTTATACAAGGAAATAATAATTAAAATTTGTCGATTTATGCGCTTAATCGTATTATATTCCAATGATAGTAACTATACAATACCAATTTATCAAAAAAATAATCTTTAATAATTACAAAAATCTTAAATCATTCCATTCTATTATTTTGTGCAATTTGCTATGATACACCTATCAAAGAAAGCTTTGTTTGTAATGTTTTACGTAATAAGATAAAATTATAATTGTCGGACTGAGTGCGGGAAGGAATAGGGATGTTTGTAAAAAGAGATTTATGCTGGTTACTCAAGCCGGTAAACGAAAAACGAATTGTAACATGGTCTATGGAAGACAGGAACGCATCTGTGACAGCTCAGACAATTGAACGGGAGATGCCGCTACTGTTTGGTGGCGTTTCACGTTCACATAAAGGGAATGCCTCAATTGTATTAATCCTTACAGACGAAGGTACTCTGGGAGATGAGGGATATTCCATAGATAAAAAGGAATCTGGATATGAGATCAAAAGCAATACACAAAAAGGTCTCCTCTATGCAATATTCGGTCTGCATCGTCTGCTTGTGGGTAAGAAGGGAAGCTTTCCTTACATAAGTATTCCGGATCAGAATTACCGGATGATCAATCACTGGGACAATTTTGACGGAACAATCGAACGGGGATATTCCGGAAGATCCATCTTTTACGATAACAATGCTTTTCGCGGTGACATGGAACTGATCCGCCAATATTGCAGACTGCTGACATCGGTAGGTATCAATGCAGTTTCCATCAATAACGTCAATGTCCGCAAATACGAACGTTTTTTTATAACTTCAGAATATTTAAAGAAAATTAAAAAAATAGGAGATATCTTCACTGCATACGGCATTAAGATATTTCTTGCCATTGATTTTGCAGCGCCAATCTCAGTAGGGAAGCTTTCCACAGCGGATCCTTTGTGCCCTGATGTGGCCTCCTGGTGGAAACAAACTGTGGAAGGAATATACAGCATTATCCCGGATTTTGGCGGATTTGTTGTTAAGGCGGATTCGGAACATGAACCAGGTCCGTTTACATATGGAAGAAGCCATGGGGATGGAGCCAACATGCTGGCCAAGGCGATCCGGCCTTTTGGAGGAATTATAGTCTGGAGATGCTTTGTCTACGACTGCACCCAGGACTGGAGAGACCGGAGTCTTGACCGTGCACGGGCGGCCTATGATCTCTTCCATGAATTAGACGGCAGCTTTGATGAGAATGTAATTTTGCAGATTAAGAACGGACCCATTGATTTCCAGATCAGGGAACCGGTATCTCCGTTGTTTGGTTTCTTAAAAGAGACCAATCAGATTCTGGAATTTCAGATCACCCAGGAATACACCGGACACCAGAAAGACATTTGCTATCTGGTTCCCATGTGGAAGGAAACCCTTGATTTTGATACGGGATATGGGGCGTCTGGACTGGTAAAAGAAGCAATCAGGCAGTATTCCCCCAATCAGAGGCTTTCCGGAATTTGTGCAGTAGGAAATGTGGGAATGGACTGGAACTGGACAGGGAATAAGCTGGCCCAGGCAAACTGGTATGGATATGGACGTCTTGCGTGGGACAATGATTTGACTTCGGAAGAGATTGCACAGGAGTGGCTTCAGTTAAGCTTCGATCTTACGGATGATGCGATGAAAAAAGCTCTTTCAATCCTCATTACCTCCAGAGATACCTATGAGGATTATACCTGCCCTCTGGCTGTGGGATTTATGTGCAAGCCGGGAATTCATTACGGGTGTGATATCGATGGTTACGAATACGACCGCTGGGGGACCTATCATTACGCGGACAGAGATGGAGTTGGAAGAGACCGGACTGCAGCAACAGGAACCGGTTATACAAAGCAGTATTCCCTTCGTAAGTATCAGGAATACGAGAATATCAATACATGTCCTGACCAGCTTTTGCTGTTTTTCCATCATGTACCCTATACCCATGTGCTTCATTCAGGGAAAACGGTGATCCAGCATATTTACGACACTCACTTTAATGGTGTGGAAACGGTGAAAGAATACCAGACCAAGTGGGAGAGTATGAAGGACGTACTGGATGAGGACAGCTACATAAACGTAAGAGAACGCCTTAATCTGCAACTTAAAAATGCAGTGGAGTGGCGGGATCAGGTCAATACTTACTTCTACCGGAAATCAGGCATTGGGGATGAAGCCGGAAGAACGATATACAATTAGCAGTCATCTTAGTTTTTTCATAATAAATTATTTATTAATCAGAAGGAGGAGTTTAGAAATGGGTATGAAGAAAACAACAGGTATGATGTGTGCCGCAGTACTTGCAGTCAGTATGCTGGCAGCTGGATGCAGCAGTAAGACTGCTGAGCCGGTAAAGGGGGAAACAGCCGGAAAAGATGCAGGAGGCAATGTAGCCTTAAGCTTTTCCTGGTGGGGAAATGATGACCGTCACCAGGCAACACAGAAAGCAATTGACGCTTTTAATGCTGCACATGCAGGTAAAATCACAGTAACAGGAGAGCCGTCCGGCTTTGGCAATCTGGAAGAGACCTTTGCCACCCGTTACGCAGGAGGGACTGCTGCGGACATCATGACAGTAAACTATCCATGGGTTCTTCAGTACAGCCCCGATGGCAAAGGGTTTTATGATTTGGATCAGGTAAAGGACACCTTTGATTTCAGCCAGTATGACCCGGAGTTTTTAAAATTCGGTCAGAGGGCAGGCAAGATGCAGGTTATTCCTTATGGACAGAATACCCTTGGATTCTATTTGAACAAATCTGCGTTTGAAAGAGCCGGAATCAAGGAACTGCCAAAGACCTTTGATGAGTATAAGAAAGCAGCAGAAGCATTTACAAAAGCTGATCCAAATGCTTATTTAATCGTCAGCCCCACATTCCGTTTTGCTGCTATTTACTATCTGCAGCAAAAGACCGGTAAGGGAGAGTTCGCCGATGATTTAAGCATGAATTACACGCAGGAAGATTATAAAGACGCATTGATCTGGTATAAAGATCTGGCAGATGCCCATGTATTCTGCTCCAGAAAAGATTACATTGAAAATGTTGGCAATGAGCCTGTAAGTATTGCCCAGAACGCCAAGTTCATTAACGGCGGTTATGCCGGCGTTTTAGAATGGACGGGCGGAATTGCTTCCAATGCAAAGACCTTATCTGATAAAGGTGATGAGCTGGCAATTGCATCACTTCCTATTGTAGACGGAGCGAAATTTGAGGGAACTATGGCAAAGCCATCATTGACCTTTGCGATTTCCAAGGATTCCAAAAATCCCAAGGCTGCGGCTGAATTTTTACAGTACATCTTAAATGATCCGGAAGGAACAAAATTAATGGGATCCACAAGAGGACTGGTGGCATCAAAAGCTGCGAAAGCCGCATTGGAGGCAGATGGCCAGATTACCGGAGTTGTAAAACAGGCCTATGAATTTACTGCCAATGTAAAAGTAATCAACAATTCTCCTATTTTTGAAAAAGCCACATTCACAAATGCATACGAGAAAAACTACGAGAAATTTGAATTTGGTCAGAGTAGTGTAGACGAAGCAGCAAAAGCAATTTTTGACACCATCAGTGAGGAAAATGCCAAGTTAAAAGAGCAATACAAATAATAGCAGAAAAAACTGCTGGTTAAATCGTCACGCAGAGGAATGTGATTCTTCTGCGTGACTGAATCAAAGGAGGGAGCTTCTTGAAACACAGTAAAATCGGATTGTTATATATTCTTCCATGGCTGGCAGGTATGATAGTTTTAACATTATATCCTTTTGTTAATGCACTTGTTATCAGTTTTACTGATTATAATCTTGTACGGGAACCGAATTTTGTTGGCTTTGAGAATTATGTAAGCCTGTTTCGGGATTCTGATTTTTTATCAACCCTGACGGCGACTGTAAAGTATACAATTTTCACCGTGCCGCTTCAGCTTACCTTTGCCTTGTTTATTGCCTATATTTTGAATTTTCAGCTGAAAGGTATTAATTTCTACCGTACAGCCTATTATATTCCGTCCTTACTGGGAGGAAACGTTGCAGTAGCCGTACTTTGGCGATTTTTATTTCAGCAGAATGGATTTATGAACCGCTTTATTGGTCTTTTTGGAGCAGCTCCGATCCCCTGGTTTTCTTCCCCTGGCGGCGCAATGACTGTCATTGTTTTACTAAAAGTCTGGCAGTTCGGGTCCTCCATGCTGATCTTCCTGGCGGCATTAAAGGATGTGCCACAGGAACTGTACGAGGCAGCAAGTGTGGACGGTTCTTCCCGTCTCTATACCTTTTTTCGGATTACAATTCCGCTCATTACACCTACCATATTCTTTAATCTGGTCATGCAGATGGTAAATGCTTTTCAGGAATTTAATGGTCCCTATCTTGTAACAGGAAGAGGCCCGTTAAACGCTACTTATCTGACCTCCATGTACATTTACGACAATGCTTTTAAGTATTTTAATATGGGGTATGCAAGTGCGGCCAGCTGGGTTTTATTCATCATCATCATGGTTGTGACAGGGATTCTCTTCGCCACGCAGAACAAATGGGTATTTTATTCTGATGAAGGGAACTAAGGAGGGGACATATGAACGGGTTAAGTAAGTTAGAAAGGCGCAGGCACCACCGGGACTTAATCAGTGCAGTGATACGCTACGGGATATTAACAGCAGTCGCTTTGGTCATGATCTATCCCATTCTCTGGCTGGTGGGTGCGACTTTTAAAACCAATAATGAAATATTTACAACGGTCAATTTTATTCCAAAAAGAATTGACTTTACTCCATACGTAGAGGGCTGGAAGACAAGAACCCAGTTTACATTTACAACCTTCTTTATGAATACGTTCAAGTACGTGATACCAAAAATCATATTCTGTCTGGTATCCA
>JAQSYE010000036.1 GCA_029256305.1 Lacrimispora sp.
AAAAAAATAGAAAAATACAATCCGAAAACCGAAAAGTGAGGGATGTTTGCTTATGATAAGACATCTGGGATTAAAGGCCTATGGAAAGATCAATCTGGGATTAGACGTATTAAAAAAGCGGGATGATGGTTACCATGAAGTTCGGATGATCATGCAGACTGTAGGTCTATATGATAAAATTGATATATATCTAAAAGAAACACCAGGGATTGAAGTAGTTACTAACTTATATTACCTTCCGGTTAACGAAAACAATCTTGTTTACAAAGCGGCAAAGCTTCTTATGGATGAGTTTCATGTCCCACATGGGATTCGGATTCATTTAAAAAAGTTTATCCCCGTTTCCGCAGGAATGGCGGGAGGAAGCAGTGACGCTGCCGCCGTGCTGTTTGGGGTAAATAAGATGTTCCAGCTGGGTCTTACAAGGGAAGAACTGATGAAGTGGGGCGTTAAAATCGGAGCGGATGTTCCTTACTGTATCATGAGGGGAACCGCTCTTTCTGAAGGAATCGGGGAAAAACTCACCCCTCTTGCAGATATCCCCCAGTGTCAGGTGCTGATTGCAAAACCTTCAGTCAGTGTTTCCACTAAGTTCGTATATGACCATCTTAATCTGGCTTCATTAAAGAAGGAAGATCATCCGGACATTGACGGCATGATAGAGGCGATTAAGAGCCATAACATTTATCAGGTGTCAGAGCGTCTTGGGAATGTATTAGAGGCTGTAACTATCCCGGAATATCCCGTGATAGCCGACATAAAAGAAAAACTGAAGGAGCTGGGTGCAGTCAATGCATTGATGAGTGGTAGCGGACCTACAGTTTTTGGCATTTTTACCAATCCGATAGCAGCTGGAAGAGCATATGAAGAGCTGCGTTATGGCGAGAGCAGGAATCTGGCAAAACAAGTTTATTTAACGAATTTTTATAATACCAAGGAGGTACCCCATGGGTAATGATTTAAAAGTTAATATGAATGAATATCTCCCACTTCGTGACGTGGTATTTAATACCTTAAGGCAGGCGATACTAAAAGGAGAACTGGCACCGGGTGAGCGTCTGATGGAGATTCAACTGGCAGAGCGTCTGGGAGTCAGCCGTACCCCCATCAGGGAGGCAATTCGTAAACTGGAGCTGGAAGGCCTGGTTCTCATGATTCCCAGAAAAGGTGCTGAAGTGGCCAAAATTTCCGAGAAGAGCTTAAGAGATGTGCTTGAAGTTCGCCGATCATTGGAAGAGTTGGCCATCGAGCTGGCTTGTCAGCGAATGACACCGGAATCTGTTGTAGATCTGGAGATGAAGCAGGAGATGTTTCGTGAAGCGGTGCTGAAAGGTAAACCCATGGATATTGCTGAAACAGATGAAGCATACCATGATGTGATCTACAGGGGAACCGGTAATGACAGGCTGATACAGATGATCAATAATTTAAGAGAGCAGATGTACCGGTATCGCCTGGAATACATCAAGGATGAAGACAAACGGCAGGTATTATTGCTGGAGCATGACAACATATTAAAGGCAGTAAGGCATCACAGAGTGGATGAAGCTAAGGTAGCTATGCGGGAACATATCGACAATCAGGAAATTACAGTATCCAAAAATATTAAGGGACAGGAATAGAAAGAGGGATGATATGACATTTAAAGAAAAATATCTGGCTGGTGAAATCGATTTTGAGGCAATTGATGATTATGTTGATGAATGGAATAACAGCACAACTTCAGACAAGCTTGCCAGTTTCCTTGGACTCAATGAAGAGGAAGAGGACTTATGGATTGAGGAAAGTGATGAAGCATTAAAAGAATTTCTGGACAGGAATAAATAAACAAAATTGGAAATTTATTAAATAAATATAACCTTTGTTGACAAGGTGACAAGGTGTCATTATAATAATGGCATGTTGTCACCTTTTTAAGTTAATACATAATACATGCGGAATAAGAAAAGAAATGAGGTGTAAGGATGCCTACGGAGCGGTTTTATAATCTTCCGGCGGAGAAAAAGAAAGTAATATGCAATGCAGCGATTGAGGAGTTTACCAGAGTGCCTTTTGATAAGGCTTCCATTAATAAAATAATTAAAATAGCAGGTATATCCAGAGGAAGCTTTTATACCTATTTTGAGGATAAACGTGATATTTTGGGTTATATTTTCGAAGATGCTGCGGACAGCTTTGTGTCTGGCTGGACGTACTGCGCGGAAAAAAACAATGGTGATCTATGGAAAACAGCCGTTGATTTTCTACAGTATTCGATTAAGAATACAAAGAAGAAGATGTTAAAACTGGCTGAGAATATTCGTGACAGCGATAAACTTTTTGGTGCGGCTCATAATCTTTGCCCTGACAGGGATATAAGGCTTGAGCAGATGTGTGAGGTATTATACAGCAGTATCGATACTTCAGATTTTAAGAGAACGGATCTTGAAACATTTGGACAATTGATTTCCTTAATTATAATTGAACTGGCCCGGTGTATAAGCTGGACCTTCCACCATCCGGAAGATGAAGAAAAAATTAAGAAAATATTCCAGGAAAAATTAGAGATATTACAATATGGAATTCGAAAATAGTAATTAGAATCATATTATGACTGAGAAGACAATAAGGAGCTTGATATGACAAAGAGAAAAGTATTTATAATTGCAGGGACGGTTGTTGTTGTGGCAGTTCTCGCAGGGCTTGTGCTTCCTAAGATTATTAATAGGGGCAAGGAAGAGCTGGTAGCAGAAGCGCCGCCAATGGTTACTGCCGAGAAGCCACAGATTAGGACGTTAGAAATCAGCAATGAGCTGATTGGTACGATTGAACCCGACAGTATTGTTCATGTAACACCCCTTGGCGCAGGTGAGGTTACTAATATCGGTGTGAAGACTGGGGATACAGTAGCTGCAGGCCAGCTTCTCTGCGTGATAGATACAAAGCAGGTGGAAAGTACACGAATTGCCATGGATACCGCGAGAATTACCTATGAGGATGCAAAGAAGAATCTGGACCGTTATACGGTTCTTCATGCTGCAGGAGATGTGGCGGATGCTGATTACCAGTCTACTGTAGATAAAGTGGAACTGTCCAGACTTCAGTATGAGAATGCTAAGATTGGCTATAATATCCAGCTGGAAAGCAGTCAGGTGACTGCACCCATTTCAGGGAAAGTTGAAAGCTTTGATATCAGCCTTCATGATATGATTTCTCCACAGACAACGATCTGCGTAATTTCAGGAGACGGCGGAAAGTCTCTGACTTTTTATGTCTCAGAACGGATTATAAGCGGATTGAAAGCCGGAGATTCCATTCGGGTAGAGAAAAATGGAACAGATCATGAAGCAACCATCACTGAAGTAAGCACCATGGTTGACAGCGGCAGCGGGTTATTTAAAGTAAAAGCGTCTATACCCGCAGGGGATTCACTTGCCACCGGAACCTCTGTCAAGCTTTATGTAACTGCCCAGAAAGCCGAAAATGTACTTACAGTTCCTGTTGACAGTGTTTATTATGAGGGAGGAAATCCACTTATTTATACATATTCTAACGGAACATTGAAAAAAAATGAAGTTACCATCGGTCTTACGAATAATGAATTTGCAGAGGTTCAGTCGGGGATCAGTGCAGATGACCAGGTGATCACAACCTGGACCAGCGAATTATATGACGGCTCTAAAGTGACTCTGGCAGAAGAGAATAAGGAAGAAACCACGACAGAAACAGAGACAACAGAAGGCAATGCAACCGGGGTAGAAACTTCTGCTTCTGCACAATAAGGAGACGGAAAAATGGGAATGACAAAATTTGTTTTAAAGCGGCCCATAACTGCCGTATTAGCTGTTTTATGCCTTCTTGTATTCGGTTTATCATCTGTTTTCTCAGCAAAGATGGAGCTGACGCCGGAAATGAGTTTCCCTATGCTTTTAGTAACAACTACTTATGTAGGGGCAAGCCCGGAAGACGTCAATGATCTGGTTACAAAGCCAATCGAAGAGTCGGTGGGTATACTTTCCGGTATTAAAAATGTTCAGTCCAGTTCACAGCAGAATATTTCCATCGTGTACATGGAATATAATTACGGTACGGATATGAATAAGGCATATAATGATTTAAAAAAGAAAATGGACAGTGTGGATCTTCCAAAGGATGTGGAAAAACCTTCCATTATGGAATTTAACATCAATGAGATGCCATCCATGACTCTGTCAGTGAATGATTCTTCACAAAATAATCTGTATAACTATGTAAGCGATAAGATTGTACCTGAACTTGAGAAGATATCATCCGTTGCCAGTGTCAACATCAGCGGTGGTGAGGAAGGCTATGTCAGAGTTACTCTTTCTCCTGAAAAGATGAATCAGTACCATCTCAACATGGATTCTATCAGCCAGGCGATCAAAGCTGCAGATTTCACCTATCCGGCGGGTAATACCGGAGTCGGAAAGAGAGAGTTGTCCGTTAGTACCGGTGTGGAAGTAAAGACGGTGGAAAGTCTGAAAAAAGTACCTGTTGTAGTTAGTAAGGGAAAGACTATATACATGGAAGATATTGCAGACATCTCGGAGACTTCCCAGAAGAAAAAAGCGATCGGCCGGTATAATGGAGAAGATACCATTACCTTAACCATTAACAAACAGCAGAAGAACAGTGCGGTTGATGTATCCAGATCGGTAAATAAAACGATTACTTCTTTAAAAGGTGAATATCCTAATCTTGATATTGTAGTAGTTGATGATAACAGTGAACAGATCACCAGTGCACTGAACAGCGTAAAAAATACCATGATTATGGCTGTTATTATTTCCATGATTATTATCTTCCTCTTTTTCGGGGATATTAAGGCGTCTCTGATTGTCGGAAGCTCCATACCGGTATCCATTCTCGTATCACTGATTATGATGTCTGCCATGGGATTTTCCTTGAATGTAATCACCATGAGCAGTATTGTGTTGGGAGTCGGAATGATGGTGGATAACTCCATCGTAGTACTGGAGAGCTGTTTCCGTTCACAAAAAGGAACTGGATTCAGGGAATATTTGACAGCGGCCATGGAGGGAACCGGTCTTGTCATGCAGTCCATTCTCGGAGGAACGTTAACTACCTGCGTTGTATTTATACCGCTGGCGTTCTTAGAAGGCCTGACCGGTCAGTTGTTTAAGCCTCTTGGATATACAATCGTATTTTGTATGCTGGCATCCTTTGTTTCTGCTATAACGGTTGTTCCTTTATGTTACAGCAGGTTCTGTCCTGTGGAAAGACAGAATTCTCCTATGGGAGGAATTGTAAAAGCCCTGCAGAACGGTTATAGGGCGATAGTTAGTAAGCTGTTAAAAAGACGGGCTCTCGTCATGATCATGTCAGTACTGTTATTATTGACATCATTTGGATTTGCAACAAAACTGGGATTCGAACTGATGCCGTCAACTGATGATGGGACTATTTCCGTCAGTGCCAAGATGAAACCGGGCCTGAAGATTGAAGAAGCAGATCAGATGCTGAAAAAGCTGGAGGCAATCGTCACCAGCGAAGCAGATTTAAAATCCTATACGGTAAGCTATGGAGGGAGTGAACTTAGCTTTAGCGGAGGAACAAACGGCACTTTAACCGCCTATTTAAAGACTGACAGAACGCTCACTACAGATCAAGTTGTTAATAAATGGAAAAAACTGATGAACCAGATTCCGGACTGTAACGTTACCGTGAAATCAACATCCAGTACCAGCCAGATGGGAGGAGGCGGAGGCAGCAATGATTTTGAAGTAATCCTCCAAAGCGCCCAGCTGGACCAACTGAAAAAGACGTCTGATCAGATGGTGGCTGAATTAAGCGGCCGGCCGGAGATGATTAAGGTGCATTCCGACCTTGAGAATGCGGCACCTGTTATAAAGGTGAGTGTAGATCCGATTAAGGCTGCAGCGGAAGGGGTTGCTCCTTCGACAGTAGGAGGCATGCTGAGCGGAATGTTAAGTGGTGTGAAAGCGACAACCATGGATGTAGACGGACAGAATGTGGATGTAAAGGTTCAATATCCGGAGGGCACCTATGATACACTGGAAAAGGTAGAGGGTGTTACAGTGCCGAACAGCTCAGGAGGTTCCGTAGCGCTGACGGATATTGCCAATATCGGTTACGAAGACAGCCCCACTGCTATCAACCGAAAAAATAAACAGTATCAGGTTACAATTACAAGTTCCTTTACAGATGTTATTAAGACAAAGAAGGAAAAAGCGGCAGCGATTAAAGATCTTGACAGTAAAGTTGTAAGCAAATATTTAAACGACAGAGTATCAAGAGCAAAAAACAGTGAAGATGCATCCATGCAGGAAGAACTTGGCAACCTGGTAAAAGCGATTCTTATAGCTGCATTTTTAATCTTTGTGGTAATGGCGGCGCAGTTTGAATCACCAAAGTTCTCACTCATGGTTATGACGACCATCCCCTTCAGTTTGATTGGTTCCTTTGGCTGTCTGCTGTTGGCAGATGTTGCAATTAGTATGCCATCCCTTCTTGGATTTTTAATGCTGATCGGTACAGTAGTAAACTCCGGTATTCTCTATGTGGATACGGTTAACCAGTATCGTGCCACCATGGATAAGAATACTTCCCTTATAGAAGCAGGAGCTACCAGGCTTAGACCTATTTTAATGACCACCCTTACTACCATTGTATCCATGATTCCTATGGCATTGGGAATTGGACGCAACACAGAGACAATGCAGGGACTTGCACTGGTTAATGTGGGAGGTCTTACTGCCTCCACCGTATTATCCATGCTTATGCTTCCGGTTTATTATTCACTGATGAGCGGAAAAGTGGATAATACTCAGCTGCCGGATTAAACACCGTCAGCTGGGGAAACCAGCCTTCCGCATATGTTGGAAGAATGTGGTTTCCCGTCTTTTGACAGGGTGTGGTATGATAGTAAGAGAACACAGAAAATCCCAGTTAAGGAGGATTTAGGATGAGAAAATGGAAACAGATTGGTGCATTTGCACTTGCAGCCGTATTGACCTTCTCCGGTCCGGCATCAACGGTTTGGGCCGGAAGTCCGGAATTTTCAAAGACCGCTGAGGAGTGGGCAAAGCTTAGAGATAATGTAATGGAGTATAGTGAGCTGGCTGATTTGGTACATGAATATAATGTGAAGGTTCAAAAAAATCAGCTTGATATCAACGATAAGAAAAAAGACGACCGGGTTACCAGTGATGAATATGCCAGGTATTACCGGGATGCAGCGGATAATGCCCGCAGTTCAATTAGCGGGGATGACCCTGTAACGGATGCACAGAATTCCGTATCTGCAAGAAAGGCTGACGAACAGGCGGATAAAAATGTTGAAGATTTAACGGTTGATCAGCTCACCTATGACCAGGAAGAAGCAACGCTTGTGACGTCGGCTGAAACCTCCATGATTAACTATTTTCAGCAAAAATATGAGCTGGAAACGTTAAAAGATAATCTGGAACTTTTACAGGCAGTTTATCAGTCTGTACTGGTAAAGCAGAGTGCGGGAATGGCAACCCAGACAGATGTGCTTGACGCATTGCAGAATATCCAGAACACCCAGACATCAGTGGATAAAACGGCAGCAACCATAGAACAGACAAGACAGAAATTATGTATTATGCTGGGCTGGAAATACAATGATACGCCTGAAATTAAAGATATTCCCCAGGTAGATATGGCACGGATTGATGCCATGAATCCTGATTCGGATACGGAAACTGCGTTAAGCAGCAATTTCACACTGAAAATCAATAAAAGGAAGCTTGAAAATGCGTCTGCAGATATTACAAAGGATACCCTTAAACGGACGATCACCAGTAATGAGCAGAATATCGGCACAGACGTGGTAAAGAGCTATCAGGAGGTTCTGCAGGCCAAGGCAGCCTATGAGCAGGCGGTTACGGAATTTAATCTGGAGAGTAAAAACATGGAAACTGCTGAGCGAAAAGCCCAGATTGGCAGTATAAGCGGACTTGATTACAGAAAACAAAAAAATGCACTAGTTACAAAGACCAATGGAGTAAAAACAGCAGAGCTTACACTATTTCAGGCAGTTCAGACTTATACGAATGCAGTGAATGGTCTGGCTTCGACAGGGGGCTGATGATATGAAAAGAAGATGGATTTCATCGGCTTTCATTGCTGCCGCGTTAACAATTTATACAGCGTTTCCAACTTTTGCCGCAGGACCGGGTCAGACTGAAGATCCTAAGCCGGAAGAAGTGACACAGGAGCAGTGGAGTCGTCTGAATGATCAGACAATTGATTTTGATGAATTGCCTGATCTGGTAAGGTATTTTAATCCAAATATCCAAAATATCACACAGAACATTGACGTATCTTTGGATGATATGAAGTATATCAATGATAAAATGAGGCGTCAGGTTAAGGACTTACAGGATGATGCGGATAAATTGAAGGACTCCGGAGCGACTGGTACCAAAGAGGGAATGGATCAGTACATTGCATTGAATATAAATCTGAAAGGTTTAAAAATTGCCGCAGATTCCTTGACAAAATCTTATGATTATATGAACCGTGCAGATTCCTCTGTGAAATCAAATATTACTTTTGCTGCAAAAAATTATACATATTACGCAGATCAGATCATGATTGGATATAACAGTGCGTTATCCAACAAGGCAATGATAGAAAAGATTGCCGAGTTAAGCAATGCGGCTTATGAAGCCCAGGCTTTAAGCAAACAGCTGGGGCTTGCTACTGACGCAGATCTGTTATCTGCCCAAAAGGATCTGCTTCTGGCAAAAGGTTCTTTAATTAAAATCAACAGTACCATTGACAATTTAAACCGTTCCCTCTGTATGATGACGGGTTACGCTGCCGATGCAGCACCTGCAATCGGAGGGTTACCACAGCTTACGGATGAGATGATAGCAGCCCTGAATCTGGAAGAGGATACGAAGAAAGCAGTCTCCAATAATTACGATTTAATTTCTGAACGCCATGCCTCTTCCGGTAAAACGACTACTGGAATGAAAAATAAGGATCAAAGCGTATCAGAGGCAGAGCAGAATGTAATCGTTACGATGCAGGCCTATTATCAGGGGATTCTGCAGACAAAGTCTGCTTATGAAGCTTCCTGCACCGCATTCCAGAAAGCTACTCTGGAAAAGGATAAGGCAGATCGCTCCTATAATCTGAAGATGATTAGTAATATCCAGTATCTTCAGGCCCAAATGGCCTACTTAAAGGCACAGGGCGAAAAAGAAAGTGCTTATAATACTTACTATCAGGCATATAACACATACCAGTGGGCTGTACAGGGTATTATTATGGATTCTGCGAAGTAGTTACTTTTTTATTAACAGCCAACAGATCCAGAACTTTAAGCCGTACATGGATTTTAACAGGTTCTTTTCTTAATTTTAAATAATCGGATTCATCGATGGAGTGGCGCAGGATCTCTTTTGAGGTATCCGGCACTACCGCATAGGAAGAATCCGTAAAGCAGAGCGGAGGATAGAGGACACACCACCAGTTGTGTCCTTTTCCTTCGCCAATTTTTACCCTTACGGCTTCGTAGGTTCCGCATGGGAATACCATATCTCCGTAGGTTTTGGTGGGAAAGTAGCAATCGGTCAGTTCCATATGTGCGGGATAATTAAATCCCAGGTTTTTCATGTAGTTTTCTGCTTTTTCCTCCAACGTGGATTCGTGGGAACTGATATAGGTTTTTGTGTCTTCCAGGGATGCATTTTCACCAAGGTCTTCATATATTGAATTGAGAAGCATAGTGCGTACTTTTAGTTTTAAATTCTGATCTTGTGTGCTGTTGCTGTTTGCAAGAACATGAAACCGCAGGATTTCAGGGGCGATCCTGGCGGCAAGGGCCTCGTCGTTTGATCTGTCATTTGCCAGTGTCAGTAAAAAAGCAATAAGCAGACAGGTAATACATAAGAATAAATCACGTTTCTGTTTCATGGGGTATCTCCTTTTTTCTGGAATCTATTTGTAATTGTAACCATATGTGCTATAATATAAACGCTGTAAATCAAGAATTTATTAAGGAGATTGGAATGAGTAAGAAAACTGCGGTTGTATTATTTGGCGGACAGTCATCGGAGCACGTTGTTTCCTGTATGTCAGTTGTCAATGTGATAGACCATATAAATAAAGACAAATACGATCTGCTTTTGATCGGAATTACTGAGGAAGGACACTGGATTAAAACAGAGTCTGTGAAGGAAATAAAAGACGGATCATGGCGAGACGGAAGGGTCAGTGCCATTCTTTCTCCGGATGCCGGGATGCAGGCTGTTGTACTGCTTGATGGAAATAAAGCAGAACTTGTTAAGGCAGATGTGGTGTTCCCCGTTCTTCACGGACTTATGGGCGAAGATGGAACGGTTCAGGGGCTTCTGGAGCTTTCCAGAATTCCATATGTGGGCTGCGGAGTACTTTCCTCTGCTGTTTCCATGGATAAACTATATACAAAGATTATTGTAGATGACCTTGGAGTGTTGCAGGCGGCTTATGTATCAGTTATGCGCCATCAGTTAAAGAATATGGAACAGGTAATCGCCAGAGTGGAAGAACGGTTTGATTATCCTGTATTTGTAAAGCCCTCTAATGCAGGATCTTCTAAGGGTGTGAGCCGTGCGGAAGACCAAAGTGAACTGGAGGCAGCATTATTGGAAGCTGCCCGACATGACCGTAAGATTCTGGTAGAAGAGATGATCGTTGGCAGAGAGATCGAATGTGCTGTTTTGGGCGGCGGCAATCAGCCTGTTAAAGCCTCTGGTGTGGGAGAGATCCTTGCAGCAGCGGAATTTTATGACTTTGACGCAAAGTATCACAATGCAGATTCCAAAACAGTGCTTGATCCCCAATTGGCAGATGGCGCTACGGACCGTGTGAGAGAAGCGGCAAAAGCCGTATTTCAGGCAGTGGACGGCCGCGGGCTGGCAAGAGTGGATTTCTTTGTAAAGAAAGACGGGACAGTTGTATTTAATGAAATTAATACCATGCCCGGATTTACGGCAATCAGCATGTATCCCATGCTTTGGGAGGCAGCAGGAATAAGCAAGGACCAGCTTGTGGATCGTCTTATGGAAGACGCTTTAAGCCGGTATAACGATTAAGGAGCAGATATTATGGCAGACAGAAATTCTCCCATTGGAGTGTTTGATTCCGGCGTAGGCGGGCTTACGGTAGCAAGAGAGATCATGAGGCAGATGCCGGATGAAAGAATTGTATATTTCGGTGATACAGCGCGGGTCCCTTATGGAAACAAATCCTGCAGCACTGTCATTCGTTTTACCAGACAGATTATTCGTTTTCTTATGACGCAGGATGTAAAGGCTATTGTAATTGCCTGTAATACGGCAACGGCCTGTGCGCTGGAGACCGTAGAGCATGATCTGGATATTCCCATCATCGGGGTGATTCACGCAGGTGCAAGAACTGCCATTGAATCAACCCAAAATGGCAAGATTGGAATTATCGGGACCGAAGGAACCATAAGAAGCGGCGTATACACCAAGGTAATAAAAGAAATGCGGGAAGACATAGAAGTCACAGGAAAACCATGTCCCCTCCTGGTTCCTTTGGTGGAGGAAGGGCTGCTCCACGATTCCGTTACAGATGAAATTGCATCCCGCTACTTAAGCGAATTAAAAGGCAAATACATTGACACACTTATATTGGGCTGCACCCACTATCCCCTTCTTCGTTCTACCGTGGGCAGACTGATGGGACCGGAAGTGACGTTAGTCAATCCAGCTTATGAGACCGCGCTGGAATTAAAGCAGGTTCTGGAAGAAAAGGGCCTTATCTGTGATTGTGAAGGCAGCAGCATTGATAAATATCATTTCTATGTCAGCGATCTGGCAGAAAAATTCACAAGCTTTGCCGCTTCCATTCTTCCTGGCCAGGTAAAAGAGACAAGACAAATAAACATAGAAGAGTTTTAGAGGAGTTTTACACTATGACGAGAGATGTTCTGATCAGTATCAGCGGTGCACAGATCATGGAAGAGGATAATCAGGCTGTGGAAATGATTACACGGGGTGATTATTTTTTAAAAAACGGCAGCCATTATATTCTTTATGATGAGGTTCAGGAAGGTGTAACCAGAAACACCATTAAGATTCACCAGACAGGAATGGATATTATAAAAAGGGGAAGCACCAGTGTTCATATGACCTTTGAAAAAGAAAAGAAAAATATTTCCTGTTATGCAACGCCATTTGGAGAACTGATGATCGGGATCAGGACTAACGATATCAGGATTGCTGAGGAAGAGGATCGTTTAAAGGTCCAGGTGGACTATACTCTGGATATTAATTACCAGCACGTTTCAGAATGTAATATTGTACTTGAAGTCTGTTCCAAGGATACAGCCAGCATTCATCTTCTGAGTTAAAAAAAGACATATCACGCTATGTCTTTTTTTGTTCAAAAGATTGTATATTAAACAATCAGTAGTGATAGTAAAAAAGAGGAGGGAAAACGAATCCGTTTTCCCTCCTCTTAAATTATGTTCTTAACCTTTTAGTACGTTCTCATAATTATTTAAAACTTCTTTCCAGTTAATCACATCGAAGAATGCTTTGATATAGTCAGCCCTTAGATTCTTATACTTGAGATAGTAGGCGTGTTCCCAGACATCGATTCCCAGGATAGGGACCTTGCCACTGCCTTCTATCAGTGGATTATCCTGGTTGGGACTTGCTGAAAGAAAAAGTTTTCCTGCCTTGTCAGCTGCAAGCCATCCCCAGCCAGATCCAAACTGTCCGGCTGCCAGCGCACTTAACTGAACCTTAAACTGTGAAAAGCTTCCGAAAGCATTATCTATGGCTGCCTTTAGAGGACCTTCCGGTTCACCGCCTCCATCAGGACTTATCGTAGAGAAGTATAAGTTATGATTATAAAAGCCGCCGCCATTGTTCCTGAGAGTTTTTCGTAGCGCATCATCCGGTATCTGATTGAGAGAGGAGAGAAGGGATACAATGTCCATATTCTCAACTCCGGCAATCTGGGCCGCATCATTTAGATTCTTTGTATAGGCTGCATGATGCTTGGAATAATGAGTTTCCATTGTGAGGGCATCGATATGGGGTTCTAAAGCTTCATATTTGTATGGTAATAAAATTTGTTTAAACATAGTGGTTCTCCTTTCGGGTTCTCATTTATATGTAAGTTTAATTTTTAGATTATGGTTAGTTATTACTAACTGCCTTGTAGCTTGATTATATCATATATTTGCTTAGTGTCAATAGATTTATCTGACTTTTTAATAATATTTTAGTTAAAGACAAATAAAAATGCCGATGAACGAATTTAATCGCTCATCGGCATCTGTCACAGACGTTCCGGTGATAGGAATCATAACCTGGTCTAATGATTTTTCTTTTTAAACCTGTCCCAAAAAGATTTCTTCTTTGGCGCCGGAGGAACTGCTTTGCCGCGGAGGCTTTTGATTTCGGTTATGTAGATACCGCTAATCACAACCTTTGCTTCTGTCTTAACAGGAAGCACGTCGAAAACCTTTGCGTCTGCAATTAATGTCATGACTTTTGGTCCGACCTTTGCCTTTACGATCGGCAGCTTTGTACGGCGCATGTACTTTGGCGTTTGCTCATACACGATCTTCGGGAGCCCGGCATCCTTTAGCCTCATCTTTTTCTTATCGATCACAAGCATAGAAACGGTCTGTGCCGCAGCTTCCAATGCCTGCTGCTGTTCTACCTGACGCTTTTCCAGCTTTCTTCCAAGAAAGTAAAGGACTGCCAGAGCTATTACTACGATGAAAAGAATCACTAATAATACGTTTAAAAATGTGCTCACCGGGAATACCTCCAATAGTTCATATTGTAAATTGGGCCTATCTGTAATAGTATAACACATTTAATTGGGAAATACAAGCAAAAAATGCTTGACACCTTGACAGCACTATGATATTATGGAATGTGCACTATTGTGGCTTTGTGTGCCTTAATGGGACATTTATGCCCAAAACAGAAATGAATAGAAAGAAAACAGGGGTGAAACGTCAATGGAGAAAAGCAGAATGCGTCCGGTTCCGGCCGGTAAGAGCCTGAGAATGAGTTTCTCAAGACAAAAAGAAGTGCTTGAGATGCCAAACCTGATTGAGATTCAGAAGAATTCCTATCAGTGGTTCCTTGATGAAGGATTGAAGGAAGTCTTTGAAGACATCTCTCCAATTGCAGACTTTGCTGGACACTTAAGTCTTGAGTTTGTCGATTTTACATTATGTAAGGATGACATCAAGTACACAATAGAAGAATGCAAAGAACGAGATGCAACTTACGCAGCTCCTTTAAAGGTAAAAGTAAGGCTTTGCAATAAAGATAAAGATGAAATTAATGAACATGAGATCTTCATGGGTGATCTTCCGCTTATGACAGATACCGGTTCCTTCGTGATTAACGGTGCCGAACGTGTAATTGTCAGCCAGCTGGTACGTTCCCCAGGTATATATTATGGTGTCGAACACGACAAGGTAGGTAAGGAACTATATGCATGTACGGTGATTCCTAACCGTGGTGCATGGCTGGAGTACGAGACTGACTCCAACGACATTTTCTACGTACGTGTGGACAGAACCAGAAAGGTTCCCGTAACCGTTTTAATCCGTGCTCTTGGTTATGGTACCAATGCAGAGATTATTGAACTGTTTGGTGAGGAACCAAAATTATTGGCCAGTTTTGGTAAAGATACATCTGATAATTACCAGGATGGCTTATTGGAATTATATAAGAAGATCCGCCCAGGTGAGCCTTTATCTGTTGATAGTGCTGAAAGTTTGTTAAATAGTATGTTCTTCGACTCGAGAAGGTACGATCTGGCCAAAGTCGGACGATATAAATTCAATAAAAAGCTTCATTTTAAAAATCGCATCACCGGTCATATTCTGGCTGAGAATGTGGTGGATACCACGACTGGCGAAATCTTAGCAGAAGCTGGAACGACTGTAGACAAGCAGCTTGCGATAGATATCCAGAATGCAGCTGTTCAGTTCGTATGGCTGGAAGGTGTGGAGCACAAACAGAAGGTTCTTTCCAACTTAATGGTTGACTTGTCAGCCCATGTGAAATTTGAACCAAAGGATGCCGGGATTACAGAATTAGTATTCTACCCCGCTCTTGAAAAAATCCTGTCAGAAGTTGGAAGCGACGATGAAGAAGCATTAAAGAAGGCACTTCACAGACATGTGAATGAACTGATTCCAAAGCATGTGACAAAGGAAGATATTCTTGCTTCCATCAACTATAATATGCATCTGGAAGAAGAAGTTGGAAACGCAGATGATATCGATCATCTGGGCAACAGAAGAATCCGTGCGGTAGGAGAACTGCTGCAGAATCAGTACCGGATCGGTCTGTCCAGAATGGAACGAGTTGTCCGCGAACGTATGACAACACAGGATATGGATGGTATTACACCACAGTCTCTGATTAATATTAAGCCGGTTACTGCGGCTGTTAAGGAATTCTTCGGCAGTTCCCAGCTGTCCCAGTTCATGGACCAGAATAACCCGCTTGCTGAGCTTACCCATAAGAGACGTTTATCTGCCTTGGGACCTGGAGGTCTTTCAAGAGACCGTGCCGGATTCGAGGTTCGAGACGTTCACTATACTCATTACGGACGTATGTGCCCGATTGAGACACCAGAAGGTCCTAACATCGGTCTGATCAACTCCCTTGCTACGTATGCGAGAGTGAATCAGTACGGTTTCGTAGAGGCGCCTTACCGCGTGGTGGATAAGGCCAATGCAAACAATCCGGTAGTTACCGATGAGGTTATTTACTTAACTGCAGATGAAGAAGACAACTTTGTTGTCGCTCAGGCGAATGAACCAATTGATGACGATGGACACTTTGTTCATAAGAATATTTCAGGACGTTTCCGCGAGGAGACATCCGAGTTCCAGAGAAAGAATATTGATTTAATGGACGTTTCACCGAAGATGGTATTCTCCGTTGCGACAGCCATGATCCCCTTCCTGGAAAACGATGATGCGAACCGTGCGCTCATGGGATCAAACATGCAGCGTCAGGCCGTTCCGTTATTAACAACCGATGCTCCTGTAGTAGGAACCGGTATGGAAGCGAAAGCTGCCGTTGACTCCGGTGTCTGCGTTATTGCAAAAAACTCCGGTGTGGTAGAGCGCTCCGCTTCCAACGAAATCATTGTTAAAAGAGATTCCGACGGTGGAAAAGATGTTTACCGTTTAACCAAGTTTAAGAGAAGCAACCAGTCCAACTGCTACAACCAGAAGCCAATCGTATTTAAGAATAACCATGTGGTAAAGGGAGACGTTATTGCTGACGGTCCTTCAACACAAAAGGGTGAGATTGCTCTTGGTAAGAATCCGCTGATCGGATTCATGACCTGGGAAGGTTATAACTACGAGGATGCGGTTCTCTTAAGCGAGAGACTGGTACAGGAAGATGTTTATACTTCTGTCCACATCGAGGAATACGAGGCAGAAGCCCGTGATACCAAGTTAGGACCGGAAGAGATCACCCGTGATGTTCCAGGTGTCGGTGAGGATGCATTAAAAGATTTAGACGAAAGAGGAATTATCCGTATCGGTGCGGAAGTCCGTGCAGGAGATATCCTCGTTGGTAAGGTGACTCCAAAGGGAGAAACCGAGCTGACAGCAGAAGAGAGACTTCTGCGTGCGATCTTCGGTGAGAAGGCAAGAGAAGTTCGTGATACTTCCTTAAAGGTACCTCACGGTGCTTACGGTATCATCGTTGATGCAAAAGTGTTTACCAGAGAGAATGGTGATGAACTTTCACCGGGCGTGAACCAGACTGTCCGCATTTACATTGCACAGAAGAGAAAAATTTCTGTTGGTGATAAGATGGCTGGACGTCATGGTAACAAGGGTGTTGTTTCCCGTGTGCTTCCGGTAGAAGATATGCCATTCCTTCCAAATGGCCGTCCTCTTGATATTGTATTAAACCCACTGGGCGTGCCTTCCCGTATGAACATCGGTCAGGTACTTGAGATCCATTTAAGCCTTGCTGCAAGAGCACTTGGATTTAATATATCTACACCGGTATTTGACGGAGCAAACGAGATTGACATTATGGATTCCTTGGATGTAGCCAACGACTACGTAAATATGAGTTGGGAAGATTTCGAGGAAAAATATAAAGACACATTAAGACCTGATGTAATTGAATATCTGGCAGATCACTTGGATCACAGAGGTTTGTGGAAAGGTGTTCCGCTCAGCAGAGACGGAAAAGTTCGCCTTCGCGACGGACGGACCGGAGAATATTTTGACAGTGCGGTTACCATCGGACACATGCATTATCTGAAGCTGCATCATCTGGTTGATGATAAGATTCATGCCCGTTCTACCGGACCTTACTCACTTGTTACACAGCAGCCTCTGGGTGGTAAAGCTCAGTTCGGCGGTCAGCGTTTCGGAGAGATGGAGGTTTGGGCCCTGGAGGCTTATGGTGCCTCCTATACACTGCAGGAGATCATGACAGTGAAATCCGATGATGTGGTAGGCCGTGTAAAGACCTATGAAGCCATCATTAAGGGTGAAAATATTCCTGAGCCAGGAATTCCGGAATCTTTCAAGGTATTGTTAAAAGAGCTTCAGTCTCTGGCGCTTGATGTAAGAGTGCTGCGTGACGATAATACAGAGGTTTCGATTGCTGAAAGCATGGATTTTGAGGAAACTGATTTAAGATCCATCATTGAAGGCGACAAACATTACCACGAGGAGGAATCCTTTGGTGAGTTCGGTTTTCAGAAACAGGAATTCAAGGACGATGAACTGGTAAATGTTGATGAAGAAGAGGAAGCGGACGTTGTCGATGATTCTTTCGAGGATTTCGAAGACGTAGAACTTGACGATTCAGACGAAGAATAATAGAAGGGAGAACCGCTCATGCCTGAAAGTAATGAAACTTACCACCCGATGACATTTGATGCCATAAAGATTGGTCTGGCATCTCCGGAGAAAATTCTGGACTGGTCCCACGGCGAGGTAAAAAAGCCTGAGACAATTAACTACAGAACATTAAAACCGGAAAAAGACGGATTGTTCTGCGAACGAATTTTCGGACCGAGCAAGGACTGGGAATGCCATTGCGGCAAATATAAAAAGATCCGGTATAAAGGCGTTATCTGTGACCGATGCGGTGTTGAAGTAACAAAAGCCAGCGTCAGAAGAGAGCGTATGGGTCATATTCAGCTCGCTGCTCCTGTTTCCCATATCTGGTATTTCAAAGGAATACCAAGCCGTATGGGTCTGATCCTTGATATTTCCCCGAGAACACTGGAGAAGGTGCTATATTTTGCTTCTTACGTTGTTTTGGATGCGGCAAATACAGGTCTTCAGTATAAGCAGGTTTTATCAGAGAAAGAATATCGGGAAGAAATGGAGAAGTACGGTTCTGGTTCTTTCCGCGTAGGAATGGGTGCTGAGGCCATTTTAGAGCTCCTTCATTCCATCGATCTTGAAAAAGATTCTGCGGATTTAAAGAAAGGCTTAAAGGACGCAACCGGACAGAAACGTGCAAGAATTATCAAGAGACTGGAAGTTGTGGAAGCATTCCGTAACTCCGGTAACTTGCCGGAGTGGATGATCATGACAGTTGTTCCTGTAATTCCTCCGGATATCCGTCCTATGGTACAGCTGGATGGCGGCCGTTTCGCAACTTCCGACTTAAATGATTTATACAGAAGAATTATTAACCGTAATAACCGTCTGGGCCGTCTTTTAGAGCTTGGCGCACCGGATATCATTGTCCGGAATGAAAAACGTATGCTTCAGGAAGCAGTTGATGCATTGATCGACAACGGCAGACGTGGAAGACCGGTAACCGGACCTGGAAACCGTGCCTTAAAATCCCTATCCGATATGTTAAAGGGTAAACAGGGACGTTTCCGTCAGAACCTTTTAGGAAAGCGTGTTGACTATTCCGGACGTTCCGTTATCGTAGTTGGCCCTGAGCTTAAGATCTACCAGTGCGGTCTTCCAAAAGAGATGGCGATTGAGTTATTCAAGCCTTTCGTTATGAAAGAGCTTGTTTCCAATGGTACTGCACACAATATTAAGAATGCCAAGAAGATGGTAGAACGTCTTCAGACAGAGGTATGGGATGTTTTAGAAGATGTAATCAAAGAACATCCGGTTATGTTAAACCGTGCGCCTACCCTCCATAGACTTGGAATACAGGCGTTTGAGCCGATTCTGGTTGAAGGTAAGGCAATTAAGCTTCATCCTCTTGTTTGTACCGCATTTAATGCTGACTTTGATGGTGACCAGATGGCGGTTCATCTGCCTCTTTCCGTGGAAGCCCAGGCAGAGTGCCGTTTCCTTCTGCTCTCTCCGAATAACTTATTAAAGCCTTCCGACGGTGGTCCTGTTGCGGTACCATCTCAGGATATGGTCCTTGGTATCTACTACCTGACACAGGAAAGACCTGGTGCCAAGGGAGAAGGAATGGTATTTAAGAGCATAAACGAGGCAATTCTTGCTTATGAGAACCAGGCAGTTACTCTTCATTCCAGAATCAAGGCAAGAGTCAACAAGAAAATGCCAGATGGCACCATGATGAGCGGAGTCGTAGAATCCACAGTAGGACGTTTCATTTTCAATGAGATCGTTCCTCAGGATCTTGGTTTCGTAGATCGTTCCATTCCAGGCAATGAGCTTTTAATGGAAGTCGATTTCCATGTAGGTAAGAAGCAGTGTAAGCAGATCCTTGAAAAAGTTATTAACGTTCACGGAGCTGTACAGACCGCTGAAACTCTGGATGACATTAAAGCAATTGGTTATCGGTACTCAACTAAGGCAGCCATGACCGTATCCATTTCTGACATGACTGTACCGGAGAGTAAGCCGAAGCTGATCGCCGATGCGCAGGCAACGGTTGACCAGATTGCTAAGAACTTCCGCCGTGGTCTTATCACAGAGGAAGAGCGTTACAAAGAAGTAATTGACACATGGAAAACAACGGATGATCAGTTAACACATGACCTGTTGACAGGTCTTGATAAATACAACAACATCTACATGATGGCAGACTCCGGAGCCCGTGGTTCTGATAAACAGATCAAACAGCTGGCAGGTATGCGTGGACTTATGGCAGATACAACCGGTCACACCATCGAGCTTCCTATTAAGTCTAACTTCCGTGAAGGTCTTGACGTATTGGAGTACTTTATCTCTGCTCACGGAGCCCGTAAGGGACTTTCCGATACAGCGCTTCGAACCGCCGACTCCGGTTATTTAACCAGACGTCTGGTAGACGTATCCCAGGATATGATTATCAGGGAGATCGACTGCTGTGAAGGCAAAGATATGCCATTTATGGAGATTAAGGCATTTACAGACGGACAGGAAACCATTGAAGGCTTAGAAGAGCGTATCACAGGAAGATTTATTGCAGAAACCATTACAGATCCTGATACAGGAGAAGTGATTGTTAAAGAAAACCACATGTGTACTCCTAAGCGTGCGGTAACCGTTATGAAGGTGCTCAATAAGATGGGGCGTGATTCTATAAAGATCCGCAACGTTCTTACCTGTAAATCTCATCAGGGTGTTTGTGCAAAATGTTACGGAGCCAACATGGCAACCGGACAGCCGGTTCAGGTCGGTGAGGCAGTCGGAATTATTGCAGCCCAGTCCATCGGAGAACCTGGTACACAGCTGACTATGCGTACGTTCCATACCGGCGGTGTTGCCGGTGGCGATATTACACAGGGTCTTCCCCGTGTCGAGGAGCTTTTTGAAGCACGTAAGCCAAAGGGTCTTGCAATTATTGCAGAATTCAGCGGTGTCGTAGCGATTAAAGATACAAAAAAGAAACGTGAAATTATCATTACTGAAAACGAAACAGCAAATTCAAAGACCTATCTGATTCCTTATGGTTCCAGAATCAAGGTACAGGATGGCCAGGTACTTGAGGCCGGCGATGAGCTGACCGAAGGTAGTGTAAACCCTCATGACATCTTAAAGATTAAGGGTGTTCGTGCCGTACAGGACTATATGATCCAGGAAGTACAGCGCGTATACCGTCTGCAGGGCGTTGAGATTAATGATAAGCACGTTGAGATGATTGTAAGACAGATGCTTAAGAAGATCAAAATAGAAGAGGGCGGAGACAGCGATGTTCTTCCAGGAACTTCTATGGACGTTCTTGACTATATAGATCTAAATGATGCGCTTCTTGCAGAGGGCAAAGAGCCGGCAGACGGAAGACAGGTAATGCTTGGTATCACCAAAGCATCTCTGGCTACCGATTCATTCCTGTCAGCTGCTTCCTTCCAGGAGACCACCAAGGTTCTTACTGAAGCAGCAATTAATGGTAAAGTGGATCATTTGATCGGATTAAAAGAGAATGTTATCATCGGTAAGCCAATTCCTGCCGGTACAGGTATGAAACGTTACCGTACCATTAACTTAAGCACAGATGCTGCTT
>JAQSYE010000037.1 GCA_029256305.1 Lacrimispora sp.
GTATTCAAAGAAACTTATATATGCTCATAATTGGATGAGTGTTTCTACCAACTACCGTAATAGTTGTCTATAAGTTTCCTCGTGATGGGAAGGCGGCTTTTTTAGCTGTGCTATTTGTGTTCACGTTTGGAACGACAGAAGAAAACGGTGGTTTTTTATTGCTTGGTTTTTAGGAACGTTGCAATTTGGCTGCCGTATTTTTGTTTGTGCGGAACAGGAGGTTCTATGACCGGCGATAGAAATTTTATACTGAAAGGAAACATTTGCTACAGTGAGGATGTCCATACGTTAATAACGGTGGAACAAGGTTTTTTAATATGCCAGAATGGGAAGTCAGCCGGAGCATTTCATAGCATACCGGAGCAGTTCAAGGATTTTTTGCTGATTGACTGTAACGATAAGCTGATTATACCGGGACTAGTTGATCTTCATATTCATGCACCGCAATATTCATTTCGCGGTCTGTCCATGGATTTAGAACTGTTAGACTGGCTGAATACCAATACGTTTCCAGAGGAAGCCAGATATGGCGATCTGGAATATGCAAAAAAGGCCTACCAGATATTTGCTGAAACGATGAAGAAAAGCGGGACGACCAGGGCCTGTATCTTTGCAACCATCCACGGACCGACGACAGAGCTTTTAATGGATCTCATGGAAGAAACCGGCTTAAAGACGATGGTTGGAAAGGTCAATATGGACCGGAATGCCCCGGACTATTTATGTGAGCCGGGCGCGCAGGCATCAGAGGCAGAAACTCTTTTATGGCTTTCTCATACAAGAACAAAATATAAGAATGTAGCTCCGATTCTTACACCCAGATTTATTCCGTCTTGTACCGATGATCTTATGGAACGGCTGGGCAGACTGAAGAGGAAATACGGACTACCGGTTCAGTCCCATTTGTCGGAGAATTTAAGTGAGATTGAATGGGTGAAGAGTTTATGTCCCAGTTCCAGGTGTTATGGCGAAGCTTATGATCAGTTTGGCATGTTCGGAGGAGAGGAAAAGACGGTAATGGCACATTGCGTCTATTCGTCTGAGCAGGAGATTGAACTGATGAAAAAGAGGGGAGTTTATATTGCGCACTGTCCCCAGTCCAACACCAACCTTGCTTCCGGCATTGCTCCAATCCGTACCTATATAGATCTGGGATTAAAGACAGGCTTAGGTACCGACGTAGCAGGAGGAAGCAGCGAGTCCATATTCCGTGCCATGGTAGATGCCATATCGGTATCAAAGCTTCGGTGGCGTCTTGTGGATTCCTCATTAAAATCTGTTACGATTGAGGAAGCATTCTATCTGGGAACTCTGGGAGGAGGCTCTTTCTTTGGAAAAACAGGCAGCTTTCTGGAAGGCTATGAGTTTGATGCTCTGATTCTTGATGACAGCAGTTTAAGTCATCCCCAGCCGCTTAATACGAGGGAACGGCTGGAACGTTTTATCTATCTGTCGGATGACAGACACATCGCGGGGAAGTATGTGGAAGGAAAACGAATTTTTTAGAGCACCTAAGGAGGTAGGAAGTATGGAAAGAAATACCAATGATGGATTTTTACAGAAGATTTTTCATTTATCTGAGAATCACACAGATGTGAAAACTGAGGTGGTAGCCGGAATCACTACGTTTATGACGATGGCTTACATTCTGGCAGTGAACCCAAGTATTCTTGGGGCAGCAGGAATGGACAGCGGCGCAGTTTTTACTGCAACAGCGCTGGCATCTTTAGTTGCGACTCTTTTAATGGCAGGTCTGGCTAATTACCCGTTCGTACTGGCACCGGGAATGGGACTGAATGCTTACTTTGCCTATACCGTTGTACTGAATATGGGGTATACCTGGGAGATGGCCTTAGCAGCCGTATTTATTGAAGGTATTCTTTTTATTCTGCTTTCCCTGACCAATGTCCGGGAGGCAATCTTCAATGCAATTCCAATGAATTTAAAACATGCAGTATCCGTTGGTATTGGTTTATTCATTGCATTTATCGGACTTCAGAATGCAAAGGTAGTAGTTGACGGAGCCACTCTTGTAACCATGTTTTCTTTTAAGGGATCTATTGCTGGTGGAACCTTCCATTCTGTAGGAATTACAGTATTGCTTGCAATTATTGGAATTCTTATCACCGCAGTACTGGTTGTAAAGAATGTAAAAGGAAATATCTTATGGGGTATTTTAGCGACTTGGGCACTTGGTATGATCTGCCAGGCAGTTGGTTTATATCAGCCGAATCCGGAACTTGGCATGTACAGTGTATTCCCTGACTTTTCAAGAGGATTTGGAGTCCCAAGCATGGCACCAACCTTTTTTAAACTGGATTTTTCAAAGATTCTATCAGTGGATTTTCTGGTGGTAATGTTTGCATTTTTGTTTGTTGATATGTTCGATACACTGGGAACCTTAATCGGAGTGGCATCCAAAGCAGATATGCTTGATAAGGATGGAAAGCTTCCTCAGATCAGAGGCGCTTTATTAGCAGATGCTGTGGGTACTTCTGTAGGTGCATTATTTGGTACATCTACAACGACCACTTTCGTGGAAAGTGCTGCAGGAGTAGCAGAAGGCGGAAGAACCGGATTAACAGCAGTCGTAGCAGCCATACTGTTTGGCTTATCCCTGTTTTTATCTCCAATATTTCTAGCCATTCCATCTTTTGCAACAGCGCCCGCTTTGGTTATCGTAGGATTTCTTATGATGACATCCGTTACCAAGGTTGATTTTTCTGATTTTACAGAAGCGCTTCCAAGTTACATTGCAATCATTGCTATGCCGTTTATGTACAGCATTTCTGAGGGTATCGCTATGGGCGTAATCTCTTATGTATTCATTAACGTGGTAACAGGTAATGCGAAGAAAAAGAAAATAAGTGTGCTCATGTATATTTTAGCGGTATTATTCGTGCTGAAATACGTACTGATCTGATAGATCTGTAAAATGGCGGTGACAAAACATTCACCAGGCTCATTGCCTGAATGAAGAATTGTCACCGCCGTTTTTATTTTAAAATGCAAATCAATTTAGTAAAACAATAGCCAGATTTAAATACCCCGCAAACGTGACCCATAAAAGATAGGGAATCTGCATAAGGGCGGCAGCCTGATCAATAGGCCAGAAGGCTCTGATCATACGAACAATAAAATACCATAAAATCAGCAGAATCAGGAATGCCAGAAGATAATTCTGCAGGTTAAAGAAAACAATACTCCAGATAAAATTAAGGGCCAGCTGGATTGCGTAAAGCCGAAGTGCTTCCTTTTTTTTCTGAGAAGATGACTGGGCAATTAAATAAGATCCTAACCCCATTAAAAGATATAAGATGGTCCATACAATCGGGAAGACCCATCCAGGAGGGGAAAGTGCCGGCTGGTTTAAATTTTTGTATACCATCATGCTGTTCTTTGTAAGAAATCCAGCCAATGCGCCAACTGCCAGAGGTAATATCAGGAATAAAATGAATTTTTTTCTATTAGGACTCATAGGTATCTCCAGTTCCTGTAATTAATACAATCTATTCCGCGTTTGTGTAAATTATTTCCCGTTTTTTGGCAAAATGATATTTAATAAGATCGCTACCAGAGTAGCAACAACCACTGGAGAACGGCCAAAGATGGTTACTACCCAGGCAGGAAACGTGGAAAGCGCGGATGTAGCCTGGGAAATTCCCATTCCAAGTGCAGCAGCAAGTCCTACAATGGAAGAATTTCGGTAGTTCATTTCTTCTGAAGTTACCAGTTTCATTCCCGTCATGGCAATGGAAGCAAATACAGATACGGTAGCGCCTCCTAACACACACTGGGGAATCGTGGTAAGCAAAGCAGAGAACTTGGGAATCAGACCGGCAGCCAGTAAGAAGGCGGCAGTTAATCCCATTACACAGCGGTTGACAACCTTAGTCGTGGTTACGATGCCCACGTTCTGACTGTAGGTAGCGGTTGGCAAACCTCCTAAAAGGGCTCCGAATATATTTGTGATACCATACCCCATGATTCCGGCCTGCAGTTCCTTGTCGGTTGGCTCTCTGTCGATGGAGCCGCTGGTGGTAGCGGTAAAGTCTCCGATTGCCTGAACAGAGTTAATGGCAAATAAAAGTCCGATGGCAATACAGGAAGAGGGCTCAAATGTGATCCCAAAATGAAGTGGTTTTGGAATGGAAAATAAGGAAGCAGCAGCAATATTGGAAAAACTCACCATCCCAAAAAGCAGTGCAGTCACATATCCCACGATAATGCCGATGAGAATGGAAGCCAGTTTATAAATTCCCTTTCCGAAATGATTGAGTACTGTGACCACAGTCAGTGTAATAAAAGCAACGGTCCAGTTCTGCCATGACCCGTATGAGGGGCTTGAAACTCCGCCTGCCATATAGTTGATAGCAGTAGGGTAAAGAGAAAGTCCAATGGTAAAGACTACAGTTCCGGTAATTAATGGGGGAAAGAATTTCCGGATCCGCATAACAGAGATTCCTACTACAAATGCCACGATGCCGCCTACAATCTGGGCTCCTAAAATAGCGGAAAGGCCATAATCTGCGGCGATGGACTGCATACTTGGGACGTATGCAAAACTGATGCCTAGAATAACGGGGAGGGAGGCACCAAGGTGGAATCCTTTCTTTTTCCCGATGGGAAAAAGCTGGAGGAGGGTGGACAGGGCAGATACCACTAGGGCAGCCTGTATGAGGATGACCCGTTCGGGACCTTCCAGTCCTACGATGTTGGATACAATGATGGGTGGTGTGACGCAGCCGACAATCATTGCAACCAAATGTTGTATTGCAAGGGGGATTGCGTGAGAAAACCTGGGGATGCCGTCGAGTTCAAAAATAGATGCATACTGCCTGTCAGATTGTCTCATAGTAAAATGTTCTCCTTTAACATGTTTTACTGTTGGATATGAGTTCCCGTACTTCCAAGTATTCCTTCTTTTGCTTTTTCTAACAATGTGATAAGGGCCGTGCGCCCTTTCCTGGACTCGGCAAATTTTACTGCTGCCTCCACCTTGGGAAGCATGGAACCAGGTGCAAAATGCCCTTCACTGATGTACTGACGAGCCTCTTTTACGGTAATGTCACTGAGCCATTTTACCTCAGGACTGCCATAATTTAAGGCGATTTTTTCCACGGCAGTCAGTATGATAAGAAGATCTGCATTCAGCTCTTCAGCCATTAGTTCACTGGCAAAGTCTTTATCAATGACTGCACTGGCACCCTTTAAGTGGTTTCCTTTTAAGGTAACGGGAATTCCACCGCCTCCGCAGGCGATTACCAGCTGTCCGCTGTCCACAAGGGAACGAATGGCTTCAATTTCGATGATTTCCTGTGGCTTTGGAGAGGCAACCATACGCCGATATCCTCTTCCTGCATCCTCTTTCACTAAGTGCCCGTATTTTGCTGCGGCTTCCTCGGCTTGTTCTAGTGTCATAAAATGTCCGATGGGCTTGGAAGGATTTAAAAATGCAGGGTCTTCTTCGTCCACACGGATCTGGGTGATCATGGTGGTCACCGGAATATGTCGGATATTCCGGTTCACCAGTTCTTCTCTTAACGCATTCTGTAAATCGTAGCCAATATATGCCTGACTCATGGCAACGCAGACAGAGAGAGGGGTGTTGGGCTGCCCCGGATCTTCTCTGCATAATGCGCTCATGGCATTGTTGATCATTCCCACCTGGGGACCATTTCCATGGGCAACCACCACCTCACAGCCTTCTTCAATCAGATCCACAATGGCTTTTGATGTGATTTTGACTGCGGCCATCTGCTCTGGCAGGGTATTGCCGAGGGCGTTACCGCCCAGGGCAATTACAATTCTCTTTTTTTTCTCCATATAGGTCATCCCCTTGGTTAGATTGAGAACTTACGAGGTGTTTTCTTCTCCTCCAGCTTTTTAAATACTTCCTGGGGATTTTCAAATTTGCTTAAAAAGATCATGGCAGCGATTACATACGGTTTATAACTGGCTTCCTTATAAAGCGGATTTCTATAACGGTCAAATACGGAAGCTTCTACTTCTCCGTCCTTGCAACTGATATCGTTGATATCTGCCGGGAGACAGTGAAGATAGAGTGCTTTTCCATCCGTTGTAGTCTTCATCAGTTCTTCTGTACAACACCAGTCCTTATGAGTGGCATTTTGAGCCAGAAGTTCCTTCTCAAGGGCTTTGATCCCGTCCATATCCCCGTTGCCGTAAAGATCGGTTCTCTTCTCCATTGCTGCAAATGATGCCCAGCTCTTTGGATAAACGATGTCAGCATCTTTAAATGCATCTGCCATATCATTGGATACACGGAAGGATCCGCCGGATTTTTCCGCATTATTATTTGCTACATCTAAGACTTCAGGCATTACCTCATAACCTTCCGGATGAGCCAGTACCACTTCCATTCCCATACGTGTCATTAGTCCGATTACGCCCTGTGGAACGGATAAGGGTTTTCCGTAGGAGGGAGAGTAAGCCCAGGTCATAGCAAGTTTCTTGCCCTTTAAGTTTTCGATGCCGCCAAATTCATGGATAATATGAAGCATGTCAGCCATGGTTTGTGTGGGGTGGTCTATATCACACTGTAAGTTAACAAGAGCCGGCTTCTGTTCCAGAATTCCGTCCTTATAACCTTCTGTTACTGCATCGGAAACCTGGTGCATATAGGTGTTTCCTTTCCCGATATACATATCGTCACGGATACCGATGACATCTGCCATAAAAGAGATCATATTGGCGGTTTCACGAACGGTTTCTCCATGGGCAATCTGGGATTTCCCTTCGTCCAAATCCTGTACTTCCAGTCCAAGAAGGTTGCAGGCAGAAGCAAAGGAGAAGCGGGTACGGGTGGAATTGTCGCGGAATAAGGAGATTCCAAGTCCGCTCTCAAAAACCTTGGTGGAGATGTTGTTTTCTCTCATAAAGCGGAGCGCGTCTGCAACGGTCCAGACCGCTTCCAGTTCGTCATCGGTTTTCTCCCAGGTTAAAAAGAAGTCATTTTCGTACATCTCCTTGAAATTTAAGGAATTCAGTTTGTCGATATAATCCTGTAAGGTTTTCATAATGTGGTAAGCCTCCTGATTTTAGTTTTATTCTTTGCAGTAAACAGTGGGAAGTGCGGCATATACGGCTGCACAGGTAACAAGATCCTGCTTCCAGGTCTTTTCGTTGGGCGCGTGGGCCTGGGCTTCTGCTCCCGGTCCAAAGCCGATGCATGGAATCTGATTGCGACCCATAATGGAAACACCGTTGGTGGAAAAGGTCCATTTGTCGGTGAGAGGACGGGCAAGCCGCATGGAAACAGTTTCTTCTGCACCGATTCTGGTATCCCCGAATAAGGACTTATAAGCTTCTTCCAATGATCTGGTTACTTTATGATCCTCATCAATAACCCAGGTCGGGAAGTAACATTCGATTGGGTAGGTAAGCCCCTGATAGGAAGGGCGGGAATACTCATACATGGAAACAGTGACATCATTTCCGTACTTCTTAACATTTGGCAGACTGCGGATCTCATCCAGACAGCTTTCCCAGGTTTCCCCTGCTGTCATACGGCGGTCTAAGGAAACGGAACAGGAGTCGGCTACTGCACAGCGGCTTGGTGAGGTGAAGAAAACCTCTGAAACGGTGATTGTGCCCTTGCCTAAAAAGTTTGCTTCCTTCCACTGTGGATTTTGGGTTTCATCAAGCATCTTAACAAGTCCCTGGATCTCATTGTCTTTTGCTGCATCATTCTCATTAAGAGAGCGGACATCCTGAAGAATATCAGCCATCTTATAAATTGCATTGTCTCCACGCTCCGGTGCGGAGCCGTGGCAGGAGATTCCCTTTACGTCCACACGGATTTCCATTCGGCCTCTCTGGCCACGGTAGATGCCTCCGTCAGTGGGTTCTGTAGAGACTACAAATTCCGGACGGATCTTATCTTCATTAATAATGTACTGCCAGCAAAGTCCGTCGCAGTCTTCTTCCTGAACGGTACCGGTAACCAGAACGGTGTATCTGTCATCTAAGAGACCTAAATCCTTCATGATTCTGGCACCATAAACAGCAGATACCAGACCGCCGCACTGATCAGAAACGCCTCTTCCGCCGATTTCCGTATCGGTTTCATAGCCTTCGTAGGGGTCAAAATTCCAATTGGACTTGTTGCCAATTCCAACCGTATCAATGTGGGCATCGAAGCCGATCAGAGTTTTTCCGGTTCCCATAAATCCAAGCACATTGCCCATGGGATCAATCTCTACCTTGTCAAACTCAAGCTTTTGCATCTCCTGTGCAATGCGGTCGATATGAGCTTTTTCATCGCAGCTTTCCCCAGGAAATTTAACGATGTCACGCAGAAATTTTGTCATGTCTGCTTCGTAGTTTTTTGCTGCTTCTTTGATTTTTTCGTAATCCATGTTTTTAACCTCCGGTTTTTATGAAATGGCTAACGTTCTTTTCCTTCCCAGACAATTGCTTTATAACGGTCCGGGTCAGTATCTCCCTCAGTTGAGAATAGAAGAACTTTTGAATCTTTATTAAGTCCCAGATGATCTCTTAGAGCCTGGCAGGAGTCATCTTTCATAATAGAAGCCAGAACTCCAAAAGGTGCGGCTCCCGATTCACCTGATGTAACAGGAGTATCTCCCTTTATTGGAGCAGCCAGCATTCTCATACCTGTGGCAGCTGCCCAGTCAGGTGCTGAGATAAAGGTATCCGTATGATTCTTTAAAATATCCCAGGATATGGTATTGGGCTCTCCACAGGCAAGGCCGGCCATAATGGTCTGCATATCGCCGTCCACGATCCGTATATTGCCGTCTCCGGCTTTTGCACCTTCATAGAGACAGGCGGCCACATCCGCTTCCACCACAACACAAACGGGCGGATTCTCAGGATAGCGGTTTTTAAAGTATCCGACTACTGCTCCCGCGAGAGATCCCACACCTGCCTGAACAAAGACATGAGTAGGTCTTTCACATCCGGATTCCTTAAGCTGTTGGTCTGCTTCCATGACCATGGTGCCATAACCCTGCATGATCCATGCCGGTATCTCCTCGTATCCATCCCAGGCTGTATCCTGAACTACTACGCCGTGTTTTACCTTGGAAGCGGCATCTGCAGCCATGCGGACGCATTCGTCGTAGTTGAATTCCTCAATGGTCACATCGGCTCCTTCCGCCTTAATATTGTTAAAACGGTTTAATGTAGTGCCTTTTGGCATAAAGACAACGGCTTTTTGGCCAAGCTGTCTGGCGGCCCAGGCAACCCCTCTTCCGTGATTACCGTCGGTTGCGGTAAAAAAGGTGGCCTGACCGAATTCTTCCTTTAAAGCCGGTGAGGTCAGCACCTGATAGGGAAGATCAGAAACTTCCTTTTTTGTCTGCTTCGCCACATACTTTGCCATCGCGTAAGATCCGCCTAAAACCTTAAAAGCATTTAAGCCGAACCGGTAAGATTCATCCTTTATGTAAATCTCACCTAATCCCAGATGGTCTGCCATATGGGGAAGCTTTGTCAGAGGAGTTTCTTTGTACTGGGGAAAGCTTTCGTGAAAATTTCTCGCCTTTTGTACTTCCTCTGGTGACATAACAGGCAAATGTCTGTCGTCAGTCTTTGGCATGGCGTTTACAGCCCATTCGATTGGTTTCATGTCTGCACATTCTCCTTTATCATAAATTAAAATCTACGGGTATCCTTTGCCGGATGCTTAAGCCTTTTCTTTATTTGCATCCATGTAGCTGTATAAAGTAAACTTTGAGATACCAAAATAACTGGAGACCTTGTCTCCTGATCTGGTAATGAGAAATGCACCAGCATCATTTAAATACTGGATCGCCATTACCTTGTCATCCTTGCTCATTAAGGCTACCGGTTTTCCGACCAAAGCTACGGACTGTTCGATTAAGGTGTCCAACAGATCGTTGACGTTATGAGTGATTTTTTTTGGTTCTTTGCTGTGATCCCCGGCAGTTTCTCCGGTAGAAATTAAAGATTTTACCGCATTTTCAATTGTTAACAGTCCGGTGATGTCGTAATTCAAAGCCAGGATGTAGTCTACCGCATTATCGTTGCCCCTGATGTACATTGTACTGGATTTTAATATTCTGCCATCCTCGGTTCTTGTCAGATAGGAGAGGCGGTCCTTTAAAAGATCAGGATCCTTTTTTAAAGTCTCCAGAACAATTTCAGAAGGTCCGTCTCCGATTTTACGGTTGCTGACCTGGCCGTTTTCTATAAAGACGATGGAACTTTCCATATTTTCCCCGCGCAGATCGTGGATCACTACCTCGCATTGCCCGCCGAAGTGAGCCGCGACTCCCTGCGCAATCTGTATTAGTAACTGAAGCTTTGAATCCATTCTTTTATCCTCCTTGCAGGATCATTGATAAATTCATCATAGCATAAAAAAATTTAAATACAAGTGGTTTTCTAAAAAATTTTTAGGTTTACTAATTTTTTTTGTAATTCATGCTTGCATTTCTGAAAATGAAATGATACACTGTTTTTAACAAAGAACTATGGTGTAATGTGCATAAAAAAAAAGGATCTAACAGATAAAATGTAAGCATATTGTGAAAATAAAGTGTAAGACCTTGAAAATACTTCTGTGAGGTTTGCATACATAAGAAAATTAGCAATTTGCTTTCATATCTTAAAAATTGAAAAGGAGATGGAATCATGCTGATAATCGGTAATGGAAGAATGATCACAAGAGATCCGGAGAATCCGTTTCTGGAAGACGGTGCAGTAGCTATGGAAGATGGGGTCATAAAAAGTGTTCTCACCACTGGTGAGATGAGAAAGGCATATCCTCAGGCGGAATACATCGATGCCAGGGGAGGCGTAATCATGCCTGCCTTTATCAATACTCATGAGCATATCTACAGCTCCTTTGCCAGAGGACTAGCCATTGAGGGGTATGATCCTCACGGCTTTTTGGAAATTCTTGACGGACTTTGGTGGACCATAGACAGGAATTTATCATTGAATGATGTTCATTTAAGTGCCATGGCTACCTATGTGGATTCTATTAAAAACGGAGTAACAACCGTCTTTGATCACCATGCTAGTTTCGGGCACATCAGAGACTCCCTGTTTAAAATTGAGGATGCAGCGGTTAAAACCGGTGTAAGAACCTGCCTGTGCTACGAGGTATCCGACCGCGATGGAGAGGAAAAAGCAAAGGAAGGAATTCTTGAGAATGAGGCGTTTATCCGCCATGCTCTTTTAGATGAAAGCGATATGATTGCGGGTATGATGGGAATGCATGCCCAGTTTACCATATCCGATCAGACCATGGAATTTGCGGCGTCCCATAAGCCTGACGGAACAGGCTATCATATCCATGTGGCAGAGGGAATTGAAGATCTCCATGACAGTCTTAAGAAGTACGGCAAGCGGATTGTTGACCGCCTTATGGACTTTCAGATTCTTGGGGAAAAGACGCTTTTGGGGCACTGTATCTACATTAATCCCCATGAGATGGACTTAATACTGGATACAGACACCATGGTGGTTCACAATCCAGAATCCAATATGGGCAATGCATGTGGCTGCCCTCCGACTATGGAGCTGGTGAAGCGGGGGATTTTAACCGGTCTTGGAACAGACGGCTATACCCACGATATGCTGGAATCTTATAAGACAGCCAATGTTCTTCATAAACATCATTTGTGCGATCCCAATGCGGCATGGAGCGAGGTCCCCAAGATGCTCTTTGAAGGGAATGCAAAGATAGCAGGCAGATATTTCAAGAGACCACTTGGTATTCTAAAAGAGGGTGCCGCGGCCGATGTGATTGTTACAGATTACATTCCGCTAACACCCATGAATGCTGCCAATGTCAACAGTCATATTTTATTCGGTATGACCGGACGGAGTGTTGTTACAACTGTTAGTAACGGTAAGGTTCTCATGAAAGACAGAATCCTTACGGGAATTGACGAAGAGAAGCTGATGGCAGACTGCAGGGAAGCGGCGGGAGCGCTTGCTGCACGGATCAACGGACGATAAATAGTCTGAGAATATTCATACAGGGCTTAACGATCACCTAGGAAAGCCCGGATGCAGGAGGATATCAATGGGAGACAAAATGACACCGATGCCTTTTCCACAATTAATGAACTGGGTAAGGCAAGAGCAGGAAAAACAGGAATCCGTTTTCGGAGTATACCGCCCTTACCGGGCGGAAGGGACACATAACAGAGAACTTTTTGGGAGAACTCTTGAAACGCCAATCGGACCGGCGGCCGGTCCCCACACTCAGCTGGCACAGAACATTGCAGCAGCTTACTATGCGGGAAGCCGTTTCTTTGAACTGAAAACGGTACAGATTTTAGACGGAGATGATCTGCCGGTAGAAAAGCCCTGTATCAGGGCAGAAGATGAGTGCTACAACTGCGAGTGGTCCACGGAGCTTTATGTTCCACAGGCCCAGGAGGAATATATCAAAGCCTGGTTTTTACTATCTTTTATGGCAAAGGAATACGGATTAGGCCAAGTGGACGGCTTTCAGTTTAACATGAGTGTAGGCTACGACCTGGATGGAATCAAATCCCCCAAAATCAATTCCTTCATCGATTGCATGATGGAAGCCAAAGACACAGAAACGTTTCATTCCTGCAGGCAGTATCTTCTGGATCATTTAGAGGAGTATCAGAATGTGACAAGAGAGGATATTGAATCAATCTCTTCCAAGATTTGCAATTCGGTGACACTTTCCACCTTACACGGATGTCCGCCTCAGGAGATTGAGCGGATTGCAGTATATTTAATAGAAGAAAAGGGACTAAATACCTTTATAAAATGTAACCCCACACTTCTGGGCTATGAATTTGCCAGAAACACTCTGGATCAGATGGGTTATGATTATATTTCCTTTGGCGAGTTCCATTTTCTTGACGATCTACAGTATGAGGATGCAATCCCCATGCTGAAACGGCTTATGGCACTGGCGAAAGATCGCAAATCAGAGTTTGGCGTGAAACTTACCAACACCTTTCCAGTTGATGTAAAGAATCATGAGCTGCCCAGCCAGGAGATGTACATGTCAGGAAAGTCTCTTTTCCCGTTATCCATGGCGCTGGCTGCCAGACTATCCAAAGAATTTGACGGCGCCCTTAGAATTTCATTCTCCGGCGGAGCCGATTATCATAACATCAGGGACATTGCGGATGCAGGAATCTGGCCAGTAACCGTTGCCACGACTCTTTTAAAGCCGGGCGGATACCAGAGACTTCTTCAGATGGCAGAAAAGACGAACGAAGTCAGCGTGTCATTTCAGGGTGTGGATGGGAAAAAGGCTTTAAAGCTGGCCGAAGATTCCATTTCAGATCCCCATTATAAAAAAGCCTTAAAGCTTCTGCCGGACAGGAAGATGAAGAAAACAGTGCCATTGCTTGACTGTTATACGGCTCCCTGTCAGGAGGCCTGTCCCATTCATCAGGATATTACTACCTATTTAAAACTGTCAGGTCAGGGAAACTATGAAGAGGCTATGGAAGTGATTGCTGAGAAAAATCCTCTCCCTTTCATAACCGGTTCCATATGTGCCCATAACTGCATGAACATGTGCACCAGGAATCATTACGAGTCTCCAGTGAACATTCGGGGAGCTAAGCTGCTTTGTGCAGTAAAAGGATATGAGGAATATCGGAAAACCATTAAAAAAGGGGAACTGACCGGTAAAAGAACAGCAATTATCGGAGGCGGTCCGGCTGGTCTTTCCGCTGCGTATTTTCTGACGAAGTGCGGGTTGCCTGCCACGATTTTTGAAAAGAGCGGGAAACTTGGAGGCGTGGTCCAAAATGTCATACCTGATTTTAGAATTTCAGGGGACGTGATTGATCATGACATCGATTTATGTCTTTCTTACGGAGCAGAGGTAAGGCTGAATACGGAAATAACGGATCTGGCTGCATTAAAAGAAGAAGGATTTGATTTTATCGTTCTGGCAGCAGGTGCAAGTGAGCCGGGAGTATTGAATCTAAAAACAGGCAAAACCATGAACGCCCTTCAGTTTTTAAATGAGTACAAGGAAAAAGATAAAAATGTAGATATGGGAAAAGCAGTTGCTGTAATCGGTGGAGGGAATACAGCCATGGATACGGCAAGAGCGGCTATCAGAACCCATGGCGTGAAGGAGGTTTCCCTCGTTTACCGGAGAACAAAACGATATATGCCAGCTGATGAGGAAGAACTTCTGCTTGCAATGCAGGATGGGGTAAGGTTCATGGAGCTTCTATCACCGGTAGAGTGGATAGATGGCCAGCTGATCTGTAGTGTGATGAAGCTTGCCGCTGCAGATGAAAGCGGAAGAAGGGCTGTTACAGAAACGAAAGAGACAGTTTCCATACCTGCAGATACGGTCATAGCCGCAGTTGGAGAGGGTGTTCCAAAAGAGTTTTATCTAACGAACGGAATTGAATTAACGAGCCGGGGAAGAGTACTTGTGAATGAAGAAACGTTGGAAACAAGTGTACCCGGAGTTTATGCAATCGGCGACGGTCTTTTTGGTCCGGCAACAGTGGTAGAAGCCATAAGAGATGCAAGGATGGCGGCAGAATCCATTCTGGGCAAAAAGGCAGCAAAGGATTTTGATGTTACATCAGCAGATCCACATAAGCTCTATGGCAGAAGAGGAATCTTAAAAGAGACACTGAGTGACCAGGAAGAAAACACCAGGTGTCTTGGCTGTAAAAGCATCTGCGAAAACTGCGCGGAGGTCTGTCCAAACCGTGCCAATTTAGCGCTTATGATTCCTGGATTAACAAAGCATCAGATTCTTCATGTGGATTATTTATGCAATGAATGCGGAAATTGCCGAAGCTTTTGTCCCTATGACAGTGCCCCGTATTTAGATAAATTCACCCTGTTTGCCAATGAGGCAGATTTAAATAACAGTAAAAATCAGGGCTTTGTTGTGACAGACAGAAAGACCGGTGCATTCCTCCTTAAGTATATGGGAAGTCTGTATACGGGGAAAGCAGGGGAAGCGGTTGACGCAGTTCCAGAGGGGCTTTTGAAGATTGTGGAGACCGTAATAAAAGACTACGATTATCTTTTGGGATAAGAAAGTGGGTGAAGCAATGGTTCGTTTCCTGGTAAATGGAGAGACTGTAACGGCACCGGAAGAGAGGAAGCTGATTGATGTTTTAAGAACTGATCTGGGGCTTAAGTCAGTCAAAGACGGATGCAGCGAAGGTGCATGCGGGACGTGCACGGTTCTAATAGACGGAAAAGCTGTAAAAGCCTGTGTACAGAAAGCTGCCAAAATGGAAGGGAAATCTGTTATGACGGTGGAAGGTCTGTCTGACAGAGAAAAGGAAGTGTTTGTCTATGCCTTTGGAGAAGCGGGAGCTGTTCAGTGCGGTTTTTGCATCCCTGGCATGGTAATCTGTGCAAAAGCTCTTATTGATGAAAATTCCGATCCAACAAGGGAAGAGGCTGCTTTTGCAGTGCGGGGAAATATCTGTCGCTGCACCGGATACAAGAAAATCATTGATGCCATTCTTCTTGCAGCCAGGCTGTTTCGTGAAGATATCAGGGATTTAAAAGCTCCTGAGGTGAAGTCAGTAGGTCAGCGGGTTCATCGCCTGGATGTACCGGAAAAAGTGCTGGGTTATGGTGAATACGTGGATGATATGGAAGTGGAGGGCTTAATCTACGGCAGTGCGGTACGGAGCAAATACCCGCGGGCAAGGATTCTGTCGATAGATACTTCAAAAGCCCAAGCACTGCCCGGAGTCCGCGCAGTCTTAACTGCCGGAGATGTTCCGGGAAAGAATAAAGTGGGACATTTAAAAAAGGACTGGGATACCATGATTCCAGAAGGGGAGATTACCAGATATGTGGGAGATGCAGTCTGCCTTGTAGCAGCCGATACTCCGGAGATTCTGGAAGAAGCGAAGAAGTTAATCGAGATTGAATACGAGGAACTTCCAGGAGTTTTTTCACCGAAGGAAGCATTAGAGCCGGATGCCCCTCTGGTTCATGATACCGGTAATGTTTTAGCCCATGAGCATCTAATAAGAGGCGATGCAAAGAAAGCCATAGAAAATTCCATGTATTCTGTGACCATGCATTATGAAACTCCGTTTACAGAACATGCGTTTCTGGAACCGGAGTGCGCCATAGCCATAGTGGACCGGGAAAAGGAAGAGGCGGTGATCTATTCTTCTGATCAGGGAACTTACGATACACAAAAGGAATGTGCCGGAATGCTTGGCTGGGAGCTTTCAAAGGTTCATGTAATCAATAAGCTGGTAGGAGGCGGATTTGGCGGAAAAGAGGATATGTCCGTTCAGCATCACGCGGCGCTTTTGTCTTACCACACAGGGAGAGCGGTAAAGGTGAAACTGACCAGGAAAGAAAGCATCATGGTTCACCCCAAGCGCCACCCTGCCTCGATGGAATTTACTACCGCCTGTGATGAGAATGGTTATCTTACCGGCATGACTGCAGTAGTCATAACGGATACAGGAGCTTATGCCTCCCTCGGAGGACCTGTTCTTCAACGGCTTTGTACCCATGCAGCAGGACCCTATCATTATCAGAACATTGACATTGAAGGAACCGCTGTCTATACCAACAATCCACCTGCAGGAGCTTTTCGTGGATTTGGAGTGACACAAAGCTGCTTTGCAATAGAGTGCAACTTGAATCTGCTGGCGGAGAAAGTGGGGATCAGTCCATGGGAAATCCGTTACCGCAATGCTATTCGGCCGGGACAGGAGTTACCAAACGGTCAGATCGCTGCAGAAGGAACGGCCCTTGTGGAAACGTTGCTTGCAGTAAAGGATATTTATGAAAGCCACCCCTATGCAGGAATTGCCTGCGCCATGAAAAATGCCGGAGTGGGAGTGGGACTTCCTGACTGGGGAAGGTGCAGGCTTACGGTGGAAGATGGGAAAGTCCATATCAGATCAGGTGCATCCTGCATCGGTCAGGGACTTGGAACCGTTCTGGAGCAGATTGTATGCGAGACCCTTGGTATAACAGGAGATCAGGTGATCTACGTTGCGGCAGAGACCAATCTGGCGCCCGATTCCGGAACCACGTCCGGCTCTCGCCAGACTCTGGTAACCGGAGAAGCAGCAAGAAGGGCATGCGTCCAAATTCTTCAGGATTTAGAAGGTAATAAAGATCTGTCTTCTTTAAATGGTAACGAATACTTTGGAGAGTATCTGGCTGCCACAGATCCTTTGGGAAGCGAGAAGAAGAATCCGGTCTCCCATGTGGCCTACGGATTTGCAACCCAGGTCGCCTGTTTAAAAGAAGACGGCACAGTGGAAAAGGTAATTGCCGCCCACGATGTGGGAAAGGCAATTAATCCCTTGTCAGTAGAAGGGCAGATTGAAGGCGGTGTGGTCATGTCACTGGGATATGCTCTGACGGAAGAATTTCCTTTGAACCAGGGAGTTCCCCTTGGAAAGTTCGGAACTTTGGGATTGTTTCGTGCAGATAAGACACCGGATGTGGAAAGCATTATCGTAGAACGAAATCACGATCCTCTGGCCTATGGGGCAATTGGAATCGGAGAGATCACCTCAATTCCTACTGCACCGGCTGTGCAGGGCGCTTATTATAAGTATGATGGAGTATTTCGGACCTCCCTGCCTTTGGAAGAGACGGCGTATCGGAAAAAGAAAAAATAACCGAAAAAGGGCGCAGGAGAAAAAAGTTCTCTCTGCGCCTTTTTGGGATTGACAAGAAACCATGAAAAAGGGAAAATAGATGGCATAGACCGGTATGCGGGGAGCAAACCGGATCAGAAGAAAGGAAGTGGATTTGCTGTGAAGACATTGTTGAAAGGCGGAACAGTAATTTCGGGAAGCAAGGCTGTTGCAGCGGATGTTCTCATGGAGAACGGAATCATTCTGGCTGTAGAACCGGGAATTGAAGATGAGACAGCAGATGTAATTGATGTATCCGGCAGACTTTTGTTCCCAGGATTTATTGATGCACACACTCATTTTGATCTTCATGTGGCAGGAACTGTCACTGCAGATAATTTTGAATCAGGAACCAAAGCGGCGCTGGCTGGAGGGACCACCATGATTATTGATTTTGCCACCCAGTACCAGGGCGAAAGTTTACATCAGGCGCTAAATAACTGGCATAAAAAGGCGGATGGCAATGCATCCTGTGATTATGGCTTTCACTTGGCTGTCTCAGACTGGAACAAATCCGTAAGCGAAGAGCTTGATACCATTGTTTCAGAGGGTGTGACTTCCTTTAAGCTGTATATGACTTATGATGAGATGTATATGGCAGATAAAAAGATATATCAGATTTTAAAGCGTTTAAAAGAAGCCGGAGGAATTGCCGGTGTACACTGTGAAAACAAGGGAATCATAGAGGCTCTGATCGAGGAAGAAAAAGCAAAAGGTAATTTTGCAGTTAATGCTCACAAAAAGACAAGACCTGCAGCGGTAGAGGCGGAAGCAGCAGGCCGTCTTCTAAAGATTGCCCAGGTGGCGGATTGCCCGGTTATCATTGTACATCTAAGCTCAGAAGCCGGTTATCAAGAGATCGCTTATGCAAGAGAAAGAGGGCAGGAAGTTTATGTGGAGACCTGTCCCCAGTATCTGATTTTTAATGAAGATGTTTATGACCTCCCCGGCTTTGAAGGAAGTAAATATGTCATTTCTCCTACAATTAAGAAGGAATCAGACAGGCAGCGGTTGTGGGATCTCTTAAAGACTGATCAGATTCAGACGGTATCCACGGACCACTGCAGCTTTACTTCCACCCAGAAGGCAGCCGGCAGAGAAGATTTCACGAAGATACCAAACGGTATGCCCGGAGTGGAGGCACGCCCTGCTTTACTGTATAGCTTTGGTGTAAAACAAAATGGACTGACTGTGGAACAGATGTGTCGCCTGCTCTCCGAAAATCCAGCAAAGCTTTACGGTGTCTATCCAAGAAAAGGCGTTATAGCGCCTGGAAGTGATGCAGATCTAGTCGTTTTTAACCCCGATGCAAGGTGGACCATGTCTGTTGAAAATCAGGTAGCCCGCGTGGATTACTGTCCGTTTGAGGGTATTTCCGTTGAAGGAAAAGCGGAACTTGTATTCTTAAAAGGCAGACTGGCGGCGAAAGACGGTGAAGTTTTACTGGAAAAAACAGGCGCCTATGTAGCCAGGAATAAGCCAATGGAGCTTTCCTGATGGATTTAAAAAGTGCTTATGCGATTGAAGTGACAGATGAAACAATACAGCTGAAAAAAAAGGATACGCTGTGGGAGGCGCTCCGTATCCCCTTAAAAGAAACGATGATTATTGCCTTTACAGGCGGCGGAGGGAAAACAACCGCTATGTATTGCCTTGCCGATGAGCTGGCAGATCAGGGAAAGCGGGTGATTGTAACTACCAGCACTCATATTTTACGCCCGCTTCGCAGAGTCGTTGCAGAGGCAGCTGACTGTAAAACAGTCAATGATTTTATTACCGCTCATAAGGAAACATCTTCTTTGGCAGGCTGGGTACTGGTTACCGGCCTGTCCGCCGAAGAGGGGAAGCTAAAAGGAATGGAACTGTCTGAACTGGAACGACTCACTCTGCTTTGTGATGTGCTTCTTGTGGAAGCAGATGGTGCAAAACGCCTTCCAATCAAGATACCAGGAATGGAAGAACCGGTTTTACCAGAAGGAACTCATGCAGTGGTTGGCTGTATGGGGCTTAACTGTATTGGTGAGCCATGGGAGGAGAAGTGCTTTCGTTTTGAACTGGCACACCAGGTATTTGGCAATCAGACAATGAGCCAACGGATTACACCTTCTGATGCAGCCAGGATTTTAACCAGCACCGATGGAACCCGAAAGGGAGCCAATTCCATGGAATACCGGATTCTTATAAACAAAGCAGACGATAAGACCCAGCTGTCTCTTGCGCAGGCGGTAGCAGAGGCGATGGGAAAACAATGGGCGCAGCACTGTGCAGTAACCAGTTTCTCAGATCAGGATCCGATTATAAAAATCTGATGAGAAAATGTATTAGAGAAACAGGAAAGGGACTAGCAACATGAAAGAAATCAGAACTGAAGACGCAGTAGGCCATGTACTTTGCCATGATATGACCCAGATTATACCTGGCGTTTTAAAGGATGCAAGATTCCGAAAAGGCCATGTGGTAACAGAGGAAGACATCCCTGTTCTGTTGTCAATGGGGAAAGAGCATCTGTATATATGGGAGAAGGATGATACCATGTATCATGAAAATGAGGCTGCTGAAATACTTTGTGAATTATGCAAAAACGATCATATGGACAGAGGTGATGTGAAAGAAGGAAAAATAGAATTAAAATCCACCATTCGCGGACTTCTGAAAATAGATATCGGATTGCTTGATTTAATAAATAGTGCCGGAGATATGATGATTGCCTCCAGACACCCCAATACTCCAGTGGAACCAGGGGATAAGCTGTGCGGAACCAGGGTCATTCCACTTGTAATTAAAAAGGATAAGATGGAAGCAGTGAAAAAACTCTGCAGTGGAAAAAAGATATTTTCCATTCTCCCATATAAAAATAAAAAAGTGGGTATTGTAACAACCGGCAGTGAAGTATACTGCGGGAAGGTCAAAGATGCATTCGGTCCCGTTCTAAGAGCAAAAGCAGAAGAGTTTGGAGGAGAGATCCTGGGACAGACCGTGACGGATGATAAGCCGGAGCATACCTCAGAAGCAATTCTGGATTTTATCAGACAGGGAGCGGATATGGTACTGGTCAGCGGAGGTATGAGCGTGGATCCGGATGACAAAACTCCTCTGGCAATCCGAAATACGGGGGCCGAAGTGGTGTCTTATGGTGCTCCGGTTCTGCCGGGAGCCATGTTTCTTCTATCCTATTACAGGAAAAATGGAACGAACATTCCCATAGCAGGACTTCCGGGCTGTGTGATGTATGCCAAAAGAACGGTATTTGACTTAGTGCTGCCAAGATTGATGGCAGATGATCCCATAACAAAAGAAGAACTTGATAAGCTTGGAAAAGGGGGACTCTGTCTCTCCTGTGATGAATGTCATTATCCAAACTGCGGATTCGGGAAGGGCTGGTAGGATGAAGATATTGATCAAAGGAGCCGGTGATCTGGCGTCCGGAATTGCCTGCCGCCTTCACCGCTGCGGGTTTTCCATCGTTATGACGGAGATTCCGGTACCCACCACAGTAAGG
>JAQSYE010000038.1 GCA_029256305.1 Lacrimispora sp.
GTCCTTCTCTGTAGGTGAGACAAGACCTTCCAGAGGACCAGGACGTCGTGAGATCGGTCATGGTGCGCTGGCAGAAAGAGCCCTTGTTCCGGTTCTTCCATCAGAAGTGGAATTCCCATATGCAATCCGTACTGTGTCCGAAACCATGGAATCCAATGGTTCTACTTCTCAGGCAAGTATCTGTTCTTCTTCTATGGCTTTAATGGCAGCAGGTGTGCCTATTAAGTCAGCAGTAGCAGGTATTTCCTGTGGCCTGGTAACCGGAGATACAGATGATGATTATATCGTGTTAACCGATATTCAGGGTCTGGAAGATTTCTTTGGAGATATGGACTTTAAGGTAGGTGGTACCCATAAGGGAATCACTGCCATTCAGATGGACATTAAGATTCACGGTTTAACAAGACCGATTATTGAAGAAGCAATCCGTACCACAAGAGAAGCAAGACTTTACATTCTTGATGAAGTTATGGCAAAAGCCATTGCAGAACCTCGCAAGGAAGTTGGAAAATATGCACCTAAGATTGACCAGATTTCTATCGATCCTCAGAAGATCGGTGATGTTGTGGGCAAGCAGGGTAAGGTAATCAATAAGATTATCGAAGAAACCGGCGTAAAGATCGATATCTCTGACGACGGAAGTGTTTCTGTATGCGGAACCGATCAGGCGATGATCGACCGTGCAGTTCAGATCATCAAGAGTATTGTGACTGAAATTCAAGCAGGACAGGTCTTTAACGGCAAGGTAGTAAGAATTATGAATTTTGGTGCTTTTGTGGAGATTGCTCCAAACAAAGACGGCATGGTTCATATTTCCAAGCTTTCTGACAAGAGAGTAGTTAAGGTTGAAGACGTTGTAAACATCGGAGACATAGTGACTGTAAAAGTTATGGAAGTAGACAAGATGGGCAGAATCAACTTAAGCATGAAGCCAGGCGATTTAGCTGCGCAAGCAGAAGAGCCAAAAGAAGCGAAAGAAGAAACTGTAACAGAATAAAAGCTGTGAATCATTCAGGCAGCAGACAGAATCGATCTGTCTGCTGCCTGTTTTTAGTTTTCCAAGGGAGCCAGGAAGAGAAGATGAAAATTACTGTGGCGGTTTAAAGAATTTGTACCCTGACTGATGAATTCCCAAGTATCCCTGTAATCGCCGGGAACAGTAAAATCATTGCCGGAAAGTAGGGAAATAAAAGAAGAGGGGTTTGTGGAGTAACGGTCTGCAAAGGTATCTGCATAATTAACCTTCTCCTCATCGGTTAAATTTTTACTGCTGTTATGAAATACATGCTCCAGATTTCTGGAGAAGTAGTAGATGGAATAAGGAATGGTACCGATTTTACCAGTGAGTGAGAGCCGGGATAATATCTGGGATTTTCGTTTGTTTCGGTTAATCACAGTCTCCGGAGAGCGGGTTTCAATGTGATCATTAAAATAAAGGATCTCTTCATGATTCCCGTAAACCACCTGGTCTTCCAGGATAAAGGCCCCATCCATATCAACCAGATGTATTACTTTTAAGATATCTTTTTTGTCGAATCCATAACGTTTTCGTTCTGTATCAATGTGCTGATTCACCGTTTTTACCGCATTTTGAGCAGTAACCGACCAGTTGCTGGTCAGATCCCCGTGTACTATATGAAACCTGACGTCTTCCTTTTGAAAGAGCTTCTTTAAAATAGGGCTTAAAGTTTCTTCATCCGTAGGTCCTTCAGCAATAAAAAGAATGACTTTTTTAGTCCTGCTTATCATGGGAAACCGCCTTTCCGGCACGTCGGAATGCGCGTCCAATCTCTACACTGTCTGTTTCTTCATAAATTTCCTCAGGCTGTCCTCCCAGTGTGATGCTACGTAAATACATATCCCTCAGGTTATTATTGCTTTTTACATTCTGAAGTCGGATATACCTGTTGGACGGATTTGCAGTAGAGAAAAGAATGCTTCTCTTGTGGATCATCTCCAGGGCTCTTAAATTATGGGACGTAAAAATAAGCTGCCCCTTTGCTCCCTTTTCAAAGACAGATAAAATCTCTCCAAGCAGATATTCATAGATTCCGGCATCCAGTTCATCTATAATCAGGCACATGGAAGGATGGTTATAGACACACATCATTACGTTCAGTACCGAGATGATCTTAATAATCCCTTCGGATTCATATTTAAGAGGGATTACAACCTCACCCCGCTTTGATATCAGTTGAATCCGGTAGCCGGGTGTACCGTTTTCCCGCAGCTGTTCTCCGAAGTTATGAATGCCGATGGTGAGACCTGGGATCAACGAGGTTAAAACCGCATTCATTTCTTCTATAATCTGAGAAACAATCTGAAACTGATCCTTGCTGATGACAGACGGGTCATCAAGGCGAATCATTAAATCACCTTTTGCAATGCGGTTCCCCAGGTTTAAGCGAAAGGCAAATGGAAGCCTGGAACTGGTGGTGATGGAGCCTGAATGAGCGCTTGAAATTACGAACAGATTTAAGGAAGCATATTGGTAAAGGGCTTCTATGACCGGTACATACTCTTGGGTGAGATCTTCCGGCGCTGACTGAAATATACTTCTGCTTTCCTGACTAAATAAAAAGGAGGTAGTATTTTTCTGGGCAAGCTTTTTTGCCACGCTTAAATTAACGCGGATGTCTTCGCCGCTTTTGGCAAGGGCTTCGTAACGGTATTTGGGTGTGAAGGCAGGCATGTTTGATGAAGCAGAACAATCAATTAAAGTTTTTTTATTTTCAAACCGAGTTCCGTTCCAGACGGACGTATTTAAGGTTTCCCCCGAGATTTCAATGGGAGAGCCGCTGCCTCGTTTTAATACGGCAATATATTCTGCCAGAATGGACTTGTCAGAAAAACGAATCAGAAACTTCACTGTGATGCTGCAGCTGCCTGATTCTTCGGATATATAGTGAACCGTGTCCTCCGGCAGAGACTTTCCTGCTAAAAGCGTCTGGATAATATCCATGGCTTCTACTATAGCAGTTTTTCCTGAACCGTTTTGACCATAAATACCGAGTAGATCTGCCTTATCCGAAAAATAATTCTTTTCTGCATAGGCTGGCATTTCTATTTTTCCATAATGTGTATTTTTTAAATCGGTCAGCTGAATTTCGCTGATGCGGACGATGGCTTCTGGCATAGGTTCCTCCTCTAAAATTTATATTAATTTTATTAATTTTATAGTAACACAAATAAAAGAAAACTCAATGTAAAAAATAAATATCGATACAATTTGTATCAATTAATAGTATTGCTCGTTTAGAATGGTATGATACATAAATATTTTAATTTGATTGTGGAGCGTGGCACAATCTAACAGCAATAAAATAAAAAATGCAAATGACTTGAACTTATCTGCTATTTGTAATATTCTGATTATTAAGAGACTATAAATGATTCAATTAAATTCCAGATACATAATGTCATGGGGGACAGGAGGGTGATGCGATGTTTGTTGTATGGATTATTTTTATACTGTTGTTTGTTTTGTCAGCCGTTTTGCTGACAGGCCGCGGTTCATTTCTAATTGCAGGGTATAATACGTCAAGCACTGAGGAGAAGGAAAAATATAATGCACAAAAGTTGTGCCGGACGGTGGGGGTTTCTTTATTACTGTTACTTATCGTAACAGCGGGACTGTTTGTTATTCCTTTAGAAAGTGTTTTTCGTACGCCATATTTTATTTTTTATTTTATCTTTATGGTTGTTGATATTGGAATAACCTTGTATTTTTTAAATAACCGGTGCTATAAGGCGGGATATGAGAAAAAGAAAGATATCCATAAAAGTAAAAAGGAAACATTATTTATTATTGCGGGTGTCTGTATTGTAATGTTTCCGGTAATCCTTTTGGTGAGTATCACGATGTATCGGGCATCAGTGCCCCCTGTTTATACAATCGGCGGTGATACTCTGAAGATAGCCTCATTTTATGGTGAGACCATTCCCCTTGACGGAATAAAAAATATTACGCTGGCAGAGACCATGCCTTTTGAATTAAGAAAGAAAAATGGTTCTGATTTAGGTTCCATCCTAAAAGGTCGGTTTGATGCGGACGGAAAAACTGCCCACGTATATATAGATGCATCCAGACCTCCTTTTATTCTGGTTGAAACAGCAGAAGGACTGCATATCATTAATGATCAGAGCCGGGTAAAAACGGAGGCACTTTATACGCAATTAAAGTCACTGTTAAAATAGCCCGAATTTCAGATAGGAGTGAAGTATATGGGTTTCTGGATTTTTATGACTGCTATGAATTTATTATTACCTTTCATTATGATCGTGATTGGCTACGTTTTTATGAAAAAGCCGCCAAAGGAAATTAACCATCTGGTAGGATACAGAACCTCAATGTCCATGAAAAACAAAGATACCTGGGATTTTGCCCATCGCAATTGTGGAAGGAACTGGCTAATCACAGGCCTTTGTATGCTAGTTCCGTCTGCTTTGGTAATGTGTTTTTTTATGGGAAAAGATATAGAAACAATCGGTGGATTCGGTTCCATGGTGATGGGGGTTCAGACCGTTATTCTGGTCGGCTCTATCATTCCAACGGAAATCGCATTAAGGAAGAATTTTGATAAAGATGGAAATCGTATACAGATTTAAAAACAAAGGAGAATCGTATTATGACACAGGCACTGGTTCATATTGCATTGGTAGTAAAGGATTATGATGAAGCAATTGATTTCTACACAAAGAAACTGCATTTTAATCTGATTGAAGATACATATCAGCTGGAGCAGGATAAACGCTGGGTTGTGGTATCTCCACCCGGTGCCTATGGAACCACGATTCTGCTGGCAAAAGCCTCTAAACCGGTACAGGAACCATTTGTCGGTAATCAGGCGGGAGGAAGGGTATTCCTGTTTTTGGGGACGGATGATTTTTATAGAGACTTTGAAGAGATGAAGCAGCTTGGAATTACATTTATCCGGGAACCCAAGGTACAGGAATATGGCACTGTGGCTGTGTTTGAAGATCTATACGGAAATCTATGGGATCTGGTTCAGTTTCAGGAAGGACACCCCATGGCTGACAGAGTGGTGAAAAAAGAGACTGCTTTGACTGAAGTAATCAAAGATCAGACGAACCGCGCTCTATGGGAAGTGAAAAATGTGATTGATTGTGTTCCCGATGAACTATGGAACAAGGAATACTGTAAGATGCCATGCTGGAAACATATTTACCACATGCTTCATTCCCTGGATCTATGGTTTATGAATCCCAGGGATAAAGAATATGCGGAACCGCAGATTCATGAGAAGGATTTAAACAATTTAGATGTTGTCTCGGTTAAGCAGCTTACAAGAGAAGAAATCAATCTCTATTTCGAAGAGATTAGCCGTAAGATTACATATTATCTCATGAAACTGACCGATGACGAATTAACCTGTATACCCATGGACTGTGAATACAGCAGGTTTACCCTAGTATTGGCACAATTACGGCATTTGCATACCCACATGGGCATGGTAATGGGCTTCATAACAGCAGATACCGGCTTGTGGCCAAGAGTGTTAGGCCTGGAGAATCCCATTCCCACAGGGGAATACAGCAAATACTTTTAAATTAGATGTAAATGATACGATAACAGAAGAGGAGATGTATTATGAAAACAATCGGAATCATTGGAGGTATGAGCTGGGAAAGTACAGTTACCTATTACCAGATCATGAATGAAACGGTAAAGCAGGAGCTGGGAGGCCTTCATTCAGCGAAGATTCTTTTATACAGTGTGGATTTTTCCGAAATCGAGCAATGTCAGGCAGAAGGTGACTGGGAGAAAAGCGGCGAGATTTTATCGGCGGCGGCGGAATCTCTTGAAAAAGCGGGAGCAGATTTTCTGGTGATAGGAACCAATACCATGCATAAAGTGGTTCCTCAGATACAAAAAAGAATTAACATTCCTATCGTACATATTGCGGAAGTGACAGCAGAAGAATTAAAGCAGCATCATATTACCACAGTGGCATTGTTGGGTACGAAATATACCATGACACAGGAATTTTATAAAGAAAAGCTGGAGATGGCAGGCATTACGGTTCTGATTCCCGAAGCACAGGATATCGAAGCAGTTAATAGTATTATTTATGACGAATTATGCCTTGGTTCTATTTTGGAAACATCGAAGGAAACATATCTTCATATTATTGAAGGGCTTAAAAACCGTGGGGCGCAGGGAGTGATACTTGGCTGCACGGAAATTGGGCTTTTAATTAAACAGAAAGATACGGACTTACCTGTATTTGATACAACTAGAATTCATGCGGTCAAAGCGGCGAAGCTGTCATTAGAGATGTAGTGTCAGGAATAGAAGTGCAGCCTGCATTAAGATAAAATCGCTTGACAGATGAAAGCCTCCCGCGTATAATCAATACTCATGAAGCTTTCGGTTTCTGATTATAATTGAATAGTTGGTTAAAAGGGAGTAGTTTAAATGTACTGTCAACATCCTGGCTGTAGGAATACAGTCTGGCGGTGCATACCAGATTATGGTTACCAGACTTTTAATGTGCTTGTTCTGAAATTTTTTTTCAGAGGGTGCGTTAGAAGTTTTTTTTTTACTCTTCTTAGACATATATAATCAGACTGGAGTTACACATTTTTGATGCGGGGCACCTTAAAGGGTGTCAGAATGGAGGATTGTTTGAACGAGTGGTATCAGAAGAACGAAGTTGAGATATTAAAGGAGCTTCACACACAAAAAGAGGGATTAAGTTCAGAAAAGGCGTCCACACTTCTTCAGGAAAAAGGTGAAAATATTCTGGAGGAAGGAAAGAAAAAGAGTACAATAGAAGTATTTGCAGAACAGTTTAAAGATCTGCTTGTGGTAATACTGATTGTAGCCGCTGTGATTTCTATGCTGTCAGGAAATGTGGAAAGCACCATAGTTATTGTGGCAGTTATTATTCTCAATGCCATATTGGGAACTGTTCAGCATGAAAAGGCGCAAAAATCTCTTGCCAGCTTAAAATCCTTATCCTCTCCCAATGCAAGGGTTATGAGGGATGGAAAGAAAACGGAAATTGCTTCCAGAGAAGTTGTGCCCGGTGATATCCTGATGTTGGAAGCCGGTGATATGGTGGTGGCAGACGGAAGAATATTAAATAATTATTCCCTTCAGGTTAATGAAAGTTCTCTCACGGGAGAATCCACCAATGTTGATAAAGAAGATGGGGCATTGGAGCTTTCCGTTCCACTGGCGGACAGAACCAATATGGTGTATTCCGGAAGTCTGGTTACCTACGGAAGAGCGGTTGTTGTTGTTACCGATACCGGTATGAACACAGAAATCGGTAAGATCGCCAGTCTGATGAATGCGACGAAGGAAAAGAAGACTCCTCTCCAAATCAGTCTCGACCAGTTTTCAAGCCGTCTGGCCATGGTTATTATGGCGATCTGTGCAGTGGTGTTTTTATTAAGTATTTATCGTAAAATGCCGCTTCTTGATTCCATGATGTTTGCGGTTGCACTGGCAGTTGCAGCAATTCCCGAAGCTTTAAGCTCCATTGTTACCATTGTTCAGGCCATGGGAACCCAGCGGATGGCAAAAGAAAATGCCATTATTAAGGAGCTGAAAGCAGTAGAAAGTCTTGGCTGTGTTTCTGTAATCTGCTCTGATAAAACAGGAACGCTTACTCAAAACAAGATGACTGTCCAGGAAATTTACTTAGATAATCAGATATTTAAACCCGAGGAGCTTGAATTAACCAATCAGCTTCACCGTTATCTGCTTTATGATGCAGTGCTGACAAACGATTCCACTATCTCCGAAGGCAAAGGAATTGGTGATCCTACCGAATATGCACTTCTTGAGATGGCAGGAAAGATATCCGTCAGCCATAATACCATCAGAGATTTCATGCACAGATTGGAAGAGCTTCCCTTTGATTCAGACCGTAAGCTGATGAGCACCAAATACAAACTTCACGGTGTTCCTACCATTCTGACAAAAGGAGCGGTTGATGTATTGTTAGACCGGACGGTAAGTATACGTACTTCCCAGGGAATCAGAGAATTGACGGAAACAGATAAAGAAGACATTTTAAAACAGAATATGATGTTTTCCCAAAATGGGCTTCGGGTTCTGGCTTTTGGTTATAAAGAAGTGGAAGATACCCATGTACTTTCCCTTCACTCAGAGAACAACTTTATTTTTCTTGGCCTTGTTTCCATGGTGGACCCACCAAGAGAAGAGTCAAAAGCAGCAGTAGCAGATGCGAAAATGGCAGGAATCCGTCCAGTAATGATTACTGGAGATCATAAAATAACGGCAACAGCCATTGCAAAACAGATTGGAATTTTCGAAGAAGGAGATCTGGCAGTGACTGGCGCTGAACTGGATGCAATGTCGGATCAGGAGCTGGATGGAAAAATTGTAACTATCTCTGTATTTGCAAGGGTGTCTCCGGAGAACAAGATCCGGATTGTGGAAGCATGGCAGAGGAGAGGCAATATCGTTTCCATGACTGGTGACGGAGTGAATGATGCTCCTGCACTTAAAAAGGCAGATATTGGAGTTGCCATGGGAATCACAGGTACGGAAGTGTCAAAGGATGCTGCTTCTATGATTCTGTCAGATGATAATTTTGCTACCATTATTAAAGCGGTTGCAAATGGAAGGAATGTATACAGAAACATTAAAAATGCCATTCAGTTTTTATTGTCAGGTAATATGGCGGGAATTTTTTGTGTTCTATACACTTCTATTATGGCTTTGCCGATTCCATTTGCTCCAGTTCATTTACTGTTTATTAACCTGCTGACTGACTCCCTTCCTGCCATTGCAATCGGTATGGAGCCTGCGGAACACGGTCTGCTGAATCAAAAACCCAGAGATCCAAAAGAAGGCATTCTGACAAAAGATTTTATGAGAAAGGTCATGCTGCAGGGAGCACTCATTGCAGTTTGTACCATGATCGCGTTTCGACTGGGATTAGTACAGTCAGGTGCGGCAGTTGCCAGTACCATGGCATTTGCTACTTTAACGCTGGCACGGCTTTTTCACGGGTTTAACTGCAGAAGCAGTCAATCCATCTTTCGACTGGGATTTAAAGGGAACTGGTACAGTCTGGGAGCATTTGTTCTTGGGTTTGCATTGCTGAGCCTGGTTCTGTTTGTTCCTGTTATGGAAAAACTGTTTTCTGTAGCACCTTTAAGCGGAACACAGGTTGGGATTGTTTACGGGCTTGCCATCATCCCTACGGTGATTATCCAGCTGACAAAAGTGATGAGAGAAATTGTAAAATAATGAAGAAAAAAAGAGGTTCTGACTCAAAAAAAGAGTTGAACCTCTTTTTTATTAATGATAAAATGATTTTGTAGCGAAAACTTAATATAGGAGAGGGAAACAAAACGACATGACAGGACAACCTTCATTGAGATTCAGAAATTACGGGCCGCTTTCCAGGCGGACCAAATTCCAGATTCTTGCCCTGGTGCCGATTTATTTTATTGTTGCAGGATTATGCCTGCAGCCGTTTGATGAAATCTGTAGGGGAATCATCACCATCGTACAGGAGCCGGATTTCCTGATTACGGATTACTTTGCCATAGGAGGCATTGGAGCTGCGTTTATTAATGCAGGTGTATTAACGTTATTAAGCATTGCAATCGTCTATTTTCTGGGGATGGATATGAGCGGTCATACCATTACCTCAAGTTTTCTCATGTTTGGTTTTTCACTGTTTGGGAAGAACATCTTAAACATCTGGGCTATCATGATGGGAATCTGTTTATATTCTTATTATCACAAAACTTCCATAACACGTTATATCTATGTAGGGTTCTACGGAACCTGTTTGTCACCTGTTATTACCCAGATCATGCAGATTGGTAATCTGCCCCTGGTGGTCCGGCTGGTTCTAAGCATTATCGTTGGTGTGAGCATTGGTTTTGTGCTTCCGCCTCTTTCCACCCATACCCATTATGCCCATATGGGATATTCTCTTTATAATGTGGGTTTTGCCTGTGGAATAATCGCAACTGTTATCGTTTCACTTATGAAGTCTTATGGGATTAGGATCGAGGAAAGGCTCATCTGGTCAACTGGACAGAACTTATTATTCACCAGGCTTTTAATAGCCTTGTTTTTTGGAATGATATTATTTTCGTTCCTTTTATCCGATCAGGTATGGAAAAGATATGTGGAGATTTTAAAATCTTATGGAATCAGCGGAACCGACTACGTAAAGACCGAAGGGTTCGCGCCTACATTGCTTAACATGGGGATTAACGGAATTGTATCAACTCTGCTGATTATAGCGGTGGGAGGAGATTTAAATGGCCCCACCATAGGAGGAATTTTTACGATTGTTGGTTTCAGCGCTACAGGGAAGCATACCCGTAATATACTGCCAATCATGATTGGTGTAATTATTGGGGGTTATACAAAAAGATGGAGCATTACAGATCCAAGTGCCCAGCTGGCCCTTCTTCTTTCCACCACACTGGCGCCCATTGCGGGCGAATTTGGAGTAGGAGCCGGAATTCTTGCCGGATTTTTGCATTCTTCTGCAGCTCTTAATGTAGGAATTGTTTACGGGGGAATGAACCTTTACAACAACGGGTTTGCAGGCGGTCTCATAGCCACTTTCCTGGTACCGGTGTTAAAGTCTATCAGGGACAGAAAAGCCCATGCGAAAACCCACGTTTCTCTATAAGGACAGGCCGGTGTGCAGATTGATCCCCCAGATGCTTGTATAATTCCGGTTTTGTGATAAAATAAGACAAAAAGAAAAATTGAGGAATTCAAATATGCTGTACCAGATTACAGAAGGAACGGTTTCTGCCGGAGGAAACGTAATTCTGTCCCATATAAATTTTGAAATACGTGGCAATGAAAAGATAGCAGTGGTTGGAAGCAACGGAGCAGGGAAAACCACTCTTTTAAAGCTGATTGCAGGAGAACTGGAGCTGGACCGGGATGATAAGCGCCAGAACTGCGGGATTACAGCTGCAAGGAAATTAACCATTGGATATTTAAAGCAGCAGGCATTTACAGAGAAGGAGCGGACTGTGGAGGAAGAGATTTTCTCTTCCTGCTCTTTTTCTAATGATTATTCTCAGGAACGGTACGAATACGAGCGGGAATATGACACCCTGTTTACAGGATTTGGCTTTTTAAAATCAGATAAAAAGAAAAAACTGTCAGAATTTTCGGGAGGAGAGCAGACTAAGATTGCGCTGATCAGACATCTTCTTTCGAAGCCCGATATTCTCCTGTTAGACGAACCAACCAATCATCTGGATATTCAGACAATACAGTGGCTGGAGCACTATTTAAACGGGTATGGAAAAGCAGTGGTTATGGTATCTCATGACCGTTTCTTTTTGGATCAGACCGTGTCAGTGGTGTATGAGCTGTCGGGGAAAACTCTTACCCGTTACCCAGGCACGTATACGCAGTACAGGGAAGAGAAAAAGAAACGGATCCGGCTGCAGACAAAGGCGTATGAAAAGCAGCAGGAAGAGAAAAAAAGACTAAATGACCTGGTGGAACGATTCAAACACAAACCGAATAAAGCTGCATTTGCCCGTGCAAAAAGAAAGGCAGCAGAGCGGCTGGTTTCAGTGGAAAAGCCGGAGGAAGATGAGATCCATCTGTTTGTTAATCCTCTTGAGCCTGCTGTTTTAGGAAGCAAGTGGGTATTTGAATCAGAACATTTAAAAATCGGTTATGAGAAACCTCTTGCAGAGCTTACGTTCCGGATTCGAAGAGGACAAAAGATTGGAATACTCGGACCAAACGGATCAGGTAAAACTACCTTTTTAAAAACGGTTGCCGGTTTCATACCTGGATTGTCCGGAGATTGTTCACTTGGAAATCAGATCACCATCGGATATTTTGACCAGCAGTCTTCCGAGATTCGTTCGGATAAAACCGTAGCGGATCATTTCCATGATCTGTTTCCGGTGCTGACAGAAAAAGAGGTCAGAAGCATTCTTGGATCCTTTTTATTCGGAGGAAAGGAAGCTGGAAAACGTGTGGATGTTCTCTCAGGGGGAGAAAAGGCGAGGCTTGTTCTGGCGGAGCTGCTGCAGAGCAGACCAAATTTTCTTGTACTGGACGAACCCACCAATCATATGGATATTCAGGCAAAAGAAACGCTGGAGTCCGCATTTCAGGCTTTTACCGGAACTATTTTATTCGTATCCCATGACCGGTATTTTCTGGACCGGGTGGCGGAATCCATATTGATATTTGAGGAACAGTCTGTTTTTTATTATCCATTTAGATATAGTCATTATCTGGAGCGCAGCAGGAAAACTACAGGGGAAGGCATTGCCGCGCAGATCAAGGCGGAAGAGCAGGCGCTGATTGCCGGGATCAGAGCGGTTCCAAAGGCAGAAAGGCACCGCCTGAAGGAAATATCCAGTGAGGAAGCATATGCAGATTGGAAAATGAGTCTGGTAACAGAGCGTCTTTTGCAAGTGGAAGACAGAGTGGAAGAGTTAGAATGCGCCTGCGAAAATCTGCTTAAAGATTGGCAGGAGTCCCCGGAATTCTGGTCAGGAGGGGACTGGAGCGAGACTGCGTTCTATGAAGGTTTGCTACGTCAAAGGGAAGATGTCTGGGAGGTGTGGACGTTACTTTGTCTGGAATGGTTTGAAGAAGCTTTGGATGTGCAGATATAATAAAGGCAGGTCAGGAATCACAATGGATTCCTGACCTGCTTTTGCTATGTATGATTAATATTTATCGGAGCTGGTTATGTTTCTGGGAGTCGGATATGACGTTTCTTTAAACTCATAGGAGGAAAAAGTCTGATCACCTTTTAAACTGAATTTGCTGACCTCCTGCTGAAGTGTTACGGACTGAGCTGCCAGCTCTTCACTGGATGCAGAGCTTTCTTCCGCAGTTGCTGCATTGGTCTGTACAACGGAGGATACCTGGGAAAGCCCCTGGTTAATCTCTTCAATTGCGATCACCTGCTGCGCAGAGGCATTCTCGATTTCCTGAATTGCCTGTTCTACCAGCTTGGATTTTTCAGAGACCTCTTTGAGAATTCTTGCAGCCTCGCTTGCCATATGTCCGCCTTCTGATACAGCTTCTACAGAGCGCATAATGAGAGTGGCAGTTTCCTGAGCTGCTTCTGCGGATTTGGTAGCAAGATTGCGAACTTCATCGGCTACCACTGCAAATCCTTTTCCTGCATTGCCTGCACGGGCAGCTTCGATCGCTGCATTTAAAGCAAGGATGTTTGTCTGGAAGGCAATGTCTTCAATCACCTTTGTAATATTGGAAATTTTCTCAGAAGCGGTGCTGATTTTTTCCATGGCACCATTTAAATTCTGCATGTGGCTGTTGCTTTCCTCCACACCGGTACCGGTCTGATGTACATAGCCGGCTGCAAGGCGGACGTTGGTTGCATTCTGGTCTGCCTGTCTTGCTACAGTGGCAATGGAAGCGTTTAATTCTTCAACAGTTGCTGCCTGTTCGGTGGAACCGGAAGCAAGAGCCTGTGCTGCGGAGGATACCTGTTCTGCACCAGTATTAACCTGCTCTGCGGCTGTACTGATTAGAAGAAGTGTTTTATTTAAATCATTTTCAATCTTACGAAGTGCAAGACCAAGAGTATCTTCGTTGGAGCGAAGGGGGACTTCCTGAGTGAAATCACCGTTGCTGATTTCTTCTGCAACTAATACCTGTTTGCGGATTCCATCAAGCATTTCATTAAAGGCATCTGCAAGCTGTCCTGTTTCATCTTTGGAGTCAATTCCATTTAAATCTACATCTACATGTCCCAAAGCGATCTTTTTAGCAGCATCAACCACCTGTGTGATAGGCTTGCTGATCATAGCAGAAATCCGTAAACTTAAGTAAAGGGCAGCACCGGCACCGGCTGCAACTAAAATAACAAGAATGAGTGTCAGAAAGCCTGCCGTTCTATCATTATTCTGGCTGGTATCCTGAGCGGACTCCATACGATTGTTCACCAGTTTGTCAAAATCTTCATATATTTTACCAATTTGGACTTCCTGATCTGTTAAGATAGTCAGCGCTTCCTTGCTATTTCCCTGTTTTGCTTCTGCAATTGATTTTTCAATGGCAGGTGTATATGTATCAGTGAACAACTGGTTCAATTCTTCTGCGAGAGCCAAAGAGCTAGAGCTCGTTATGCTTTTCTTATACAAATCAAAGCTTTTTTGAAATGTTTCCTTATGAGAAGTGTAATTCTGCACCAGTGTTTCCAATTGCTTCGCATCACCAATATATACAATCATTCCACGGGAGTCAGCACGTATCTGATTTAAGCTGGTTGATGCAGTGATTAGTTCGCGTAAAGGAGCCGTCTGATTTTCATATAAAAAAGTATCCATTTGATTGATTCGGACCATGCCGAAAATCCCCACAATTCCCACAAAAAGTATGATGGCAATCATACTGATAAATGCTGTGAGAAGCTTTCTTGTAATGCTGAAATTCTTAAATTTCTTCATACTGAATTCCTCCTAAGTTTATCTGATGTAAGGTAAAAAACTTGAACTTGTCTGTTATGTTCCAAAAAAGATTTCGCTGATGTACTTAGAACTTTATTGCTTTTTTTCTTATACATTCATGGATTTAATTTGTGAGCATAATGTTTCGCAGTTTAACCAATACTGTGTCATTTACCTTAAAAATCCGCATTAATACTAGATAAGCACCCCTCTTTGACGGGGTTTGTGACGGCGAATTGCTCTGGTATCATGTTGGTCATATGCATATTGTTAAAACGGTCAATGGCTATTTTTTTATGCTCCATCAGAGAATGAGCATAAATATTCATGGTAATTGCAACATTAGAATGTCCCAATATATCACTGATTGTTTTAATATCAACATTCAGTTCCAAAGCCCGGGTTGCGAAAGTATGACGTATCGCATGAAATTTACGGTCTGACACACCTGCTTTGTTAAGCATCTTTTTATAAAGTTTCTGGGAGGCCCTTGGATCAATGGGAATTTCATTACCAGTCATAAAATAACAATTCTCTTTTCCTGAAAGCTGATAATATTCTTTAAATATACTTAATAAAAAAGATGGCAGAGGGATCTTTCTAGAAGAGCTCCGGCTTTTTGGCGTGCCAATTAACAGTATGGTTTTATTATCGTCATTAGAGAAATTCTTTGTGCGGGAAACAGTGCGGTTAATAAACAGAGTTCCGTTTTCAAAATCAAAATCGCACCATTTTAAAGCACAGAGTTCTCCCAGACGTATTCCTGAATAAAAGCACAAGACAATTCCAAGAGTTCGTTTATCCGGGCAGTTTAAAACTGCTTTCTCAATCAAATATTGTTCTCTCATTGTAAATACCTGTACTTCTTTTTGCTCTGACTTAGGAAATATTATACAATTTAATATTTTAATTGAATCAGGAATGTTCTTCAGTATTTCTCTGAGAGCAGTTTTATAAACTGCCAGTATCTTTCTTTTATAAGATTGGGAAATAGAATTGTCATCATGCATGAATTTAACAAATTCTGAAACTGAAATTTCTGTGATCTGATAATAATCCCGGCTTATGTAAAAAGGAATAATATACTTTGTAATACAGTGATAATAGCTTTCGTAAGTAGAAGGTTTTACCCTTCTTAAAAGTTCGCTGTCCAGCCAAATTTCAAGAAGAGATGAGGCACTGGCGAAAACTTTCTCCTCCTTTTTTGCAACATTATTTCCACTTTCCTGATAAGCTTTGATTCTTTCTTTTACTTCACGGTAGCTCTTTCCATAGAAATACTGATACTTGCCTTCGGTTTTTAATTGTCTTCCTTCCCAACGGCCATCTTTGCGCTTGTAAATGTTTTCTCCTCTACGAGGCATACTGATATTACTCCTTTTCGGTGACGTGTTTTTTGACGGCGAATAGTTTGTTTTTCCTATAAAATGCTTTAATTTTTTCAATAAAGATTATGTAAATTCAAATTTCAGTGTCTAATTTGTTTGTATTGACAAACAATAATGTCGTATTATATAATGAATATTGTCGAAATTAGTCTGAAAATGGTGGCGTGGTTTTGGTTAAACTGCGCCTTTTTTAATATAAAAAACCTAATAATTTAATAATTGCACATGTGAATAGTAGGTTTTAGTATACTTAAATGATACTCGTTATCAGTACGCAAAAACTGATTTCAAATTGTTGAATTATATAATTAGATATCATTATATCGATTTTTTAAAGATTTACTATATCTAAATTTTACCATTTTTTTACTTTTGCATTCATTTATTTCATGGTATGATGAAATCAATGAAAAGGAAGCGGGAAGGATAAAGGAATTCATAATGTTAAAGGTGAAATTTTATGATGATGCAGAGGATGAAAAACTAAAATTTGCCGTTATTATTTCGAGAAATCAGGGGAAATGGGTTTTTTGCAGGCATAAAGACAGAGACACATATGAAGTGCCTGGAGGCCATAGAGAGGCTTTTGAGAATATATTGGAGACTGCTAAGAGAGAGTTAAAGGAAGAGACTGGTGCAGTCGAATATGATATTACTCCATTATGCGTATATTCCGTCTGCGGTGAAATCAGAGATGGAGAATGTTTAGAGGAAGAAAGCCTTGGCATGCTTTATTTTGCGGAAATTTATTCTTTTGAAGGGGAGCTGCATTATGAAATAGCAGAAATAATCATAACAGAAGAGTTACCGCAACACTGGACCTATCCCCTTATTATGCCGGCGCTGATGGAAAAGGCCAAAGAGATGGGATTCATATTATAAAGAAATTACATTTGACATGATTTATTATCTGTGATAATCTGTTTACTATTAAAATAACTACAGAGGTGGCTATGATGAATCGCAATCAACAAATTTCCATGTTGAATAGGGACGACGATTGATAGCGCTTGTATCTTTGAGTAATCATGGGTGCAGGCGCTTTCGTTGCTGTGCCTATGTGGAAAGAATTATAATTCGGAACCGCATTGGTGGATGGTATTGATCCGTGTGGTTCTATTTTTTTACCCATACGGGCAATCATGAGAGGTGGTGATCGTGTGGGGCATATGGATGATGTCCTTATGGATGGAAAGGGGCAAATTTAATATTGTATCCTATAAATCCTGGAGGGAAAAATGAAGAATATTGTTGGAATGATAGAGAATGAAACGGTAGAGGCGGGAAATCTGGCTAATCATCTTGGTGAAAAAATAAAAATGCATGGAAGCATCTATAAAATCAGAAAAATGAGCGGGTTTGCATTTATCCTGTTAAGGACAAAAAGAAAAGTGGTCCAATGTATTTACAGCAGAGAATATTCTCTGTTTGAACTGGATGATCTGGCCGAAGAGAGCTGCGTGGTGGTAACCGCACAGGTCATCCCAGAAGAACGGTCTAAAACAGGGTTTGAACTGCAGCTGCTGGATATGGAAATCTTATCAACGCCGGTTCAGCAGATTCCGATTGTTATTAATAATAAACGTGTGGATACTTCCCTGGAAAATCTTCTTAATTTCAGGCCAGTGACGCTTCGCAATGAAAGAGAACGGGCTATATTTTTATTTCAGGAGGGAATCACCCTGGGAATCCGCGAATTTCTGAAACAGGAGAATTTTACGGAGATCCATTCTCCCAAAATTGTTCATGCAGGTGCTGAAGGAGGAGCTAATATCTTCCGGTTTGATTATTTCGGCAAGGAGGCTTATCTGGCTCAAAGTCCGCAGTTTTATAAGCAGATGATGGTGGGGGTCTATGAGCGAGTCTTTGAAATTGCACCGGTATTCCGAGCTGAAAAGCATGATACTTCCAGGCATCTTAATGAATATACAAGTGTGGATTTTGAAATGGGATATATCAGAAAATTTGAAGATGTTATGGAAATGGAAACAGGGATGCTTCGTCATGTGATGGAAGTGCTGGAAGCCGGATATGAAGAGGAACGTAAGATTTTGAATGTAGAATTACCTTTTATACAGGAAATTCCGGCAATTAAATTCATGGAGGCAAAAGCACTGATTTCTAAAAAGTTCAACAGACCAATTGCTGACTTTGATGATTTTGAGCCGGAAGAGGAGAAATTACTTTCTCAGCTGATAAAAGAAGAGACAGGAAGTGACTTTGTATTTGTTACTCATTATCCCAGCAGGAAGAGACCGTTTTATGCCATGGACAGTGAAGAAAATCAAGAAGAAACGGAAAGCTTTGACTTACTGTTTAAAGGCCTGGAAATTACGACCGGAGGTCAGAGGATCCATTCATATCAGGAGCAGTTAAATAAAATGAAAAACCGAGGAATGAATACCGATTTGTTCGAAAGCTATCTTATGATGCATCAATACGGTATGCCGCCTCATGGCGGTCTGGGCCTGGGGCTCGAACGTTTTACAAGCAGATTGCTTGATCAGGAAAATGTGCGCCTGTCTTCACTTTTTCCAAGAGATTTAAATCGAGTGACGCCGTAAGGCAGTCTCTGGAATCACTGTTTTATAAGCCCGCCCCTTAATCGGGAGGAGCTTATAAAACAGTTTCTTCTATAGTTATAAGGTGTGTCGGTAAATTGCATTAAAACGGTCATTTCTGTAAGGATCGTAAAAACCGTCACTGATTTCCCAACCTTCAAAATCATCCTTTGTAAAAAGAAGATGCTCTTTGCGGTGAGAACGAATGGGGAGTTCGCCGATAAGCACGCTCTTTCTGGCAACTCTTAACAGCTCACGGGTGGCTTTTTTTGCATATTCCTGATCATCAAAATAGAGATAAACACCATAGCAGATTACCTTGTCAAAGGAATGATCTTTAAATGGTAAATCTGCAGCTTCTCCGGTTAAGACAGAATTGTGTAATATTTCGATATGCTTTTTGACCAGTGTGTGGGAATAATCCATACCTGTGTAGTCACAGTCTAAGTATTGGGCAATAGCACCTGCACCGCAGCCCACTTCCAGAACTTTGTCACCTTTTTGAATATCCAGCCGTTTAGTAATCTGCCGGGCCACTTCCGCCATGTCCACCTGAGTTGCTTCATAGCCGTCAAAGGCGAGTAAGTCATTTCCTTCTGCTTTCCCTTTTCTTACCCAGATCTGCTTCCATGTTTCGTTTGCTGTTTCCTGTGCGTTCATTTACATTACCTCCTGAATTATCGTAAAATATGTTTTAGTGCATCACATAGACGTTTATTATCTTCTTTGTTTCTGACTGCGATTCGGATACATTCTCTGCCTTCCATTCCTGGTTTGTGGGAGAGATCCTTTACAAGAATGTTGTATCGGTTTAAAAGCAGTTCGGCGATCTGATGAGCAGAGCAGCCGTCCTTTACTTCGCAGAGAATGAAATTAGCCTGGGACGGGTATAGGGTCAGCTGTCTTATGGAACCCAGTAAATCGTACATCTCATCTCGTGTTTCCTGAAACTGTTTTAACGCATCCCGGTAATCACCCTGGTACTTTTCAAATATCTGAAGAAAATATTCTGCAAGAGAATTGATGTTCCAGATGGGGAGTTCTTTACGTACAAGAGCGATAATATCCGGATCTGCGCAGGCTATGATTCCAAGTCTCAATCCGGGAACTCCATAGGATTTTGATATACTTTTTATCAGAACCAGATTCTGATTGGCGTTTAATATCTCTGGTGTCATAAAGGAAGGTTCTTCCTCCTGATCGGAAAAATCCAAAAAGGATTCATCCAGAATCAGAAGAGCATTTCGTTCCTGGCAGAAGCGGGCAAGCTTTTGCACATCGTCTTTTTTTATGTAATTTCCCGTAGGATTATCCGGATTCACTAAAACAAGAGCGTCGATTTCCTTGTCACTGTAAAAATCCATAAGATCTTGTGCCGTATAAGTAAAATCCCTGGTTGGAATGGAATACGGGATGGCGGAGCCAGCGCAGTTTTCATATTCCGAAAAAGAAGGACGGAGGACGCCAACCGGTTTTTTAAAGCTGCGAAGAAGGGGCTTGATTAGTTCTGTGGCTCCATTTCCAGTTAATACCTGGCTTTTATCAAGTCCCAGAGATTTTGCGGCAAGAAGGTTGTTAATATCAAGTCCCGAAGGATAACTGGTTGTTAGAATCTCAAAACTGGCCTTGATCTCCCCCATAAGACGGCTGTTAGGGAAATAGGGATTCACCAGATAGCAGAAATCCAACAGCCCTGGATAGCGCCAGTATCCTCCGTAACGCTCAGACAGGCGAAGTAATCTGCTTTGAGAATCTGTAAAAATGGATTCTGCAATATCTAAGTCCTGTTCGTCATCGATTTCGTACCAGAAGCCATTTTCTAAACGGGAGGCTTTTAAATCGTGATCATCCAGAAGGGAGATGACTTTCAGTACCTGCTCATAGTAGGCGTTATTTCCCAATGCCTTGCTGTATGCCTCTAAGAAGGGGACATAATGGGTGGAGGAGAAGTTCTGGCTGAATTTGTAAATATTAACCGTCTTATAGTAGGAATGGATGTCTTCAAAACGGAAGTCTTTTCTGGTTAGAAACTTCATGATATTGTCCTGCTGATCAATGAGCACCACCGTGCCGTCCATCCAGCTTTCAAAGGGAGCGGTCAGAGCCAGATTAGGACGAGGATCCTTAATGATCTGCGTTAATACCTCCTGTTCAAATATCAGGTCTGATTCCAGGAGCAAAGTGTCATCTTCTAAGAGATACTCCTTGGCCAGATAAAGGGAGTAGATGTTGTTGGTAGTTTCATAAACCGGATTATCAATAAAAATCACAGGAGTATGAAGAGAAAGGGATTCTACAAAGGAACGTAGAAGCTCCCCCTTGTGACCAGTCACAAGAATGATTTTTTCCAGATCATATTGGTCAAGCTGTTTTAACATTCGTTCAATTAGTGGAATCTTGTTGACGGGTACCATACATTTGGGCTGATTCTCGGTTAACTGTTTCAGACGCCGTCCCATACCGGCAGCCAGGATGATTGCTTGCATAGGCTCCTCCTTTTATTGTTCAAAAATTAAAATAAATATGAATTTATGAACATAGTAACAGTTTCAAAACCCATTGTCAAGAGCTGGAAGAGTTTAAAGAATAATTTTATCAATGGAAACAGGGAATGGTTTTCAAATCCGCCTTGACATTTAAGGGGAGAGTGTTATAATATGAAAATGATTTCTGATTTCGAAAATAGGGGATGAATATGGCAGAACGTGGAAGATACCGGACCA
>JAQSYE010000039.1 GCA_029256305.1 Lacrimispora sp.
ACATGTTTCATATCACACAGTGCCACATCAAGCCAGGGAAGAAGCTGTTCAATCACTTCATATTCCGCAAATGCAGATGTTTCAATGGCAGTGGAAATCCCCTCAGACTTACATGCCTCAAGTAAAGACCTGGCAAAGTGCGGCTGCATCAAAACTTCTCCTCCGGAGATTGTTAACCCACCATGGGAACGGTAATAGTAGATCATGTCTTTCCTGATCTCCCTCATCACTTCCTCTACCGTCATTTCCTTCCCGATCAGCTTCTGTTTTCCCTGAACAAACATATATTGCGGTTCTCTGGACAGATTCTCCGGATTGCAGCACCATTTACAGCGCAGCGGACACCCCTTCAAAAAAACAAGAGTTCTGATTCCTGGTCCGTCGTGAACGGAAAATCTCTGAATTTCCGAAACTATTCCTTTCGCTTCATATATTCCCTGCATGCTCCGTCTCTCACTCTCCTAGAATACTTGCTCTGTACGATTAATAATATCATCCTGAAGGCTCTTATCAAGGTAAATGAAATGAGCGCTGTATCCAGCCACGCGGACAACCAGATTCTTATATTTATCGGGATGATTTTGTGCATCAACCAGAGTCTCACGACCTACTACATTATACTGAACATGCATTCCTTTCTGATCAAAGAATCCTCGTACCAATGCTGAAAGTTTTTCCAGTCCTTCTCTTCCGCTAAGAGCAGAGGGATGGAATTTCTGATTGAATAATGTACCGTTTGATACAATCATATGGTCTAAATGTGCAACGGAATTCGCAGCTGCTGTCGGTCCATTGGTATCTCTTCCTGATACAGGTGATACACCGTCAGCCAAAGGCTCTCCTGCCTTTCTTCCGTCCGGCATTGCACCAGTCTGTTCTCCCATTGGCACATTAGCAGATACGGGATATAAACCTGGCTGGAATTGTCCTCCCCTGACATTTCTGTATTTTTCTACTTCACGGCAATATACCAGTGCAGAAAGTCTCGCTAAGTCATCGGCTTCTTCAATATCATTTCCGAACTTCGGCACATTTTCCATATCCTCCAGCATACTGCTGTAATCACCAGAAGCTTTCTTTCCTGTTATTCCCTGGGATGTAAGTTCTGCAAGACGGGCAATCTGGTCCGGAGACAGACTCTTTCCTCCTTCTGTCAGACGACGTACTACTTCCTTTAGAATCTCTGCATCCACGGCTTCTATGGATGTTCCGCCAAAGTTATCCTCCATAGCCTGTTTGATCTGGGCGAGGGTATACTTTTTCTTATCAAATACAAGTTCCTTGATGCACATCAGAGAATCGCCTACATTTGCAACACCAACGCCCTGAGGTCCGGTAAAGTTATAATGGGCTCCACCGCACTGAATCGACTTTCCTTTTCCAATACAATCATCTACCATAGATGATACAAAGGGAAGGGGCGCTCTCTGACCATGGGCCATATCAACGGAATTATCTGCATTGGTGAGGAATCTTACACAGTATTGCATCTGTATCTGATAAGCTTCCAGAATCTGCCCAAAGCTTGTAAAGGAAGTAAATTCTCCGGTTTGAGGCGTAATTCTCACTCCATCCAGACAGCCGTTGTAAACCACCAGTTCCAGAACCTTTGCCAGGTTAAAGAATGCTGCATCATGCCAGCCTTCCGTCTTTCCACCGACCTGAGGCTCCACGCAGCCGATGATTCCATAATCTCTCGCATCTCCCAGAGTAAGCCCTCTGTTTACCAATGCCGGAATGATTACCTCATCATTGTAATATGCAGGCATACCGAGGCCCAGTCTTGAAGTTTCAGCAGCCTTAATTAACAGTTCATGAGGAGATCCGTTCCAGACACGGATTGAAATAGATGGCTGGGGAAGCTTTGTATGCTGGGTTGCTTCCAGGCTTGCAATAGATAATTCATTGGTCGCATCGATACCCGCCTTATCCTGTCCTCCTACAATCAGGTTCTGGAACATGGGATAACCGCCAAAGCCTTTGGTGGATCCGGTATCACGGACTTTGTTCACATCGTTAAACTTCACCCACAGGCAGTCCAAAAGCTCCTGCGCTCTTTCCTTTGACAGATTCAGACTATCGATATCTGTCTTATAATAGGAATACATATACTGGTCAAAACGCATGGGGGAAATGGAATGGCCATTGGATTCAATCTGTAGGATTGCCTGAACAAACCAGAAGGATTGTAATGCCTCATAAAAATTCTCCGCTGGATTAGCCGGGACTTTCCTGCAGTTTGCTGCAATCACTCTCAATTCCTGAGCCCGCTTCATATCTCTTTCTTCTGCTGCCATCTTTTCAGCCAGAGCTGCAAAACGCTCAGAATAACGAATTGCTGCTTTTGATGTAATAATCACCGCATTTAAGAAATGGGTCTTCTCAATCGAGTCAGGACAACCTTTATCCAGGTTCACCAATGCATTCTCCGCATCTTTGATGATGCCTGAAAAACCATTCTTCAAAACTCTTTCATAATCAACGCTGATATGACCAACGCCATTAAAATAATAATTTCCCACAGTGAATACATTATGATTCATAGCTGTCTTTGTATCATCATACATTAATTCTGTTGCCAGTTCATTGACAGTACGACCGTTCCAGTATGTAAAGCACTCTTTCAGCTGATTTTTCACTTCATCTGTAATGGTAAATACATCACCCTTACGCTGTGGAAGAGAATCAAACTCATCCAAAAGCCATTTGTTCGAAAACTCCGGGAAAATCTGTGTGGATCTGGGTGCAGTTGTGAGATTACCTACAATTAATTCACTGTCACGGATTACCAGCGTCATATTTTCCAGAATATATTCCAGAGCTTTTGCTCTTCTAAGAACCATCGGCAATGCTTCTGTCTCTTTATAAGACTTTGTTATCAGTAAAGCCCTCTCTGATTCCACTGCCGGTAATGCCTTATATAATCCATCAATTAAGTTTTGAATCCTTGGGCTTGTTTCCTCTGGCCCAATATTTAATATTTGCTTCATGGTTTTTCCTCCATCTCCACTACATTTTTTCTCTCAAGGGTTTAATAATTTTTTTGTAAATCCCACCGCCTAAAATACCTCCGAGAAAAGGTCCGAAAATCGGAACAATTAGTCCATATAAATTGCTGCCTAACCCGTATTTCCCCCAGCCTGCTGCCATTACAAACAATCTTGGGCCGAAATCTCTGGCAGGATTCATGGCGAATCCGGTCAACGGGCCAAAGGCAATGCCACAGAAAATGACAATGGCACCAATGGCAATGTCTCCGATTCCCGCGTCGGGTGCAGAAACATTTTCTTTGTCTGTCACTGCATATATGGTAAGTACCAGCATAGCAGTAATGATTGTTTCATTGATAAATGCTTTCAACAGGGAGACCCCTGCTGCCGCTCCTGTCACAAAGATCCCCATAGCTCCGGTTCCTTCTGCAGTTCCTCTTACCCATCCGTTTACTTCTTCCATTCCTCTAATTCCGGAAGAGAACAGATAGTATACAAGTGCGGCCGCGCAGAATGCACCAAGTATCTGCGCAGCGATGTAACACACAGCCTTTTTCTTGTCAAATCCGTCCCATACAACCAATGCCGCCGTAACTGCAGGATTTAAATGAGCGCCGCTCACACCTCCCACAATATAAATCGCAATCGTAATCGCCCCACCCCAGCATACTGCCATAAAAGGATAACTAATATCACTCATTTTAAGCACCATGGCCGCTACAGAGGCAAATCCAATCGAAACAAATATGAATGTGCCCAGGAACTCTGCCAAACATGGAATCAGTATTTTTTCCTTCATCCCCTTAATTTCCTCCTGTATAGCTTTTTTTGTACAAATCCTTTAAATCCTCTGCTAATGGCTGGAGGGGATTTGTCTTTGTGCAGTTATCTTCTAATGCAGCCATTGTCATCCGGTCCAGATTATCATAAAAATCTGTCTCCTTGACACCTGCTTCTTTGAAAGAAGCAGGAACTTTAATCGTTTCAGACAGCATCTTTACCGCTGCCTGCAGCAATTCAGCCCCGTTTTTGGCATTTTTAGGAGAAAGTCCAAGCCTCCATGCAAGAGTCCCATATCTTTCTCTGGCTCTTTGATCGGCTGCATTGTAACCTAAAACCCATGGAAGTAAAATTGCATTGGCTCTTCCATGTGGAACGTGCAAAACCCCGCCAATTGCATGTGCCAGAGAATGATTGATTCCCAGTGAGGCATTGGTAAATGCCATTCCCGCCATACAGGACGCATCATGTAAAAATCCTCTTGCCGCTAAATCATCTCCATGCTTTACTGCTGTCGGAAGGTATTCAAATACAATCTCCACTGCTTTTTCTGCCAAGGCATCCGAAAAATTGCTTGCATCAGTAGAAACATAAGCTTCCAAAGCATGAGTCAATACATCCATCCCTGTATCGGCAGTAATTGACGGAGGAACTGTTTTTGTCAGATCACCATCCAGTACTGCTATATCCGGGAGCAGAGCATCATCGACCACCGGAATTTTGCGCTGTTCCATTTTAATAACGGAAAAATTAGTGACCTCTGAACCAGTTCCGCTTGTGGTGGGTATTGCTACAAACACCCGTTTTTTTTCTTTTTCTGCGATTTTCCCACTGCAGTAAAGAATGCTTTTTGCTGCATCAATGGTGGATCCGCCACCGCAGGCAATAATCAGATCAGGATCCGTCTTCAGAAAAACTTCCGTTCCTTCTGCAATCAGTGCGGTATCCGGGTCAGGATATATATGGTCGAAAACAGTTACCTGCGCATCCGTTCTTAACTGTCTCGTGACAGGCTTAATGTTTCCGCTTTTAACCATAAACGGATCGGTGATGACCAGAACACTGTTATAGGTCAATTCATCCAATACCTGTATGGAACCGGCACCAAAATATACTGCCGGCTTAATCTGAAATTTTTTCATTTTGATACCCACCTTACCTTATTCAAATTCTATGGTATCAACAATTCCCACAATGGACATATCGCTCACCATGCTCATATCGTTGTCTACGCTGCCGCCCCAGTCAACCAACACGCAGTCTCCAACACCTGCACCAACCGCATCTATGGCCACAAAAGGAGTTTCACTTTCCATCAGTTTTCCTGTCTCATCCACTGACTTTATAACCAGAAGCTTTCCTCCCACCAGTCTGTCTGTCTTCTGAGTGGCAACTACTTTTGCTATTACTCTAGCTAAATGCATGTAATCACATCCTCTCAGATTCCGCTCAGTATCCGGCGTACCAGATCTTCCACTTCTGCACTTGGTATCAAAGTTTCAACGCTCTGCTCCGTCTTCACACATCCGCAGGCTGGGATCTCCCTTTTTATTTCTTCTAAGGAACGCATTCCATAAGCAATGCGGCGTATATTGATCAGGTTCATCGGTCCAATGTTATCCGACGTGGAACTGCCTCCAACTGCACCGCAGCCCAGTGTCAGTGCCGGAACAAGATTGGTGGAAGCTCCGATACCGCCGAGAGTAGCAGGGGTATTGACCAGCAAACGGGATACATTCTTCTTTAAAGCGAATTCACGGATAATATCCTCATTCTGAGAATGAATTGTCATGGTATGGCCTTTTCCTTCATTGTTTAAGATTTCCATACAACGCAGGCAGGCGCTTTCCCATGTGGGCTCCGTGTAAAATGCAAGGACTGTTGTTAGTTTTTCCCTGCTGTACGGATTTTTGTGAGAAACTGTATCCTGGAAAGAAACCAGAACTTTTGTGTCACCCGGTATTTCAATGCCTGAAAGCTTTGCCAGTTCCTGAGCACTTTTTCCAACAATCACCGGATTCATGGTCATATTGGGACGAAGCAGAAATCTTCCCAGTTTTTCGGACTGTTCTTCTGTCATAAAATAAAATCCCTGACGCTTCATTTCTTCCACGACTGTATCTTTCATCTCAGCTTCCACCACAACAGATTGTTCTGACGCACAGATTACACCATTGTCAAAGGTTTTGCTCTCTAAAATCTGGCTTACTGCCTTTTTCACATCTGCACTGCGCTCAATAAATGCGGGACCATTTCCTGGTCCTACCCCTATGGCCGGAGTTCCTGAACTGTATGCTGCTTTCACCATGGCTTCTCCGCCTGTAGCCAGAATCAATCCAATATCCTTATGCTTCATCAGAGCATTGGTACCATCCACGGTCGGGACGTTTATGCACTCGATTAATCCCTCTGGTGCTCCTGCTGATACACTTGCATCCTGAAGGATTTTCACGGTTTCCTTGATGCAGTTTACAGCAGATGGGTGTGGAGAAAATACAATTGCATTTCCTGCCTTTAAGGCAATCAGGGATTTGAAAATAACCGTTGATGTTGGGTTTGTAGATGGAATTAAACCAGCAATGACTCCCATTGGGACGCCTACTTCCATCACTTTTAATTCTTTATCATCACGGATAAATCCTACCACTTTCTGGTCTTTCATTGCCTCGTAGACATACTTGGAGGCAAAAACATTTTTAACTATTTTGTCTTCCCATTTCCCGTATCCAGTTTCTTCTTTTGCCATCTTTGCCAGCATTTCGGCATTTTTAAGTGCCGCTTCCATCATGGCCTTTACAACCTGATCCATTCGTTCCTGGGAAAACTCCTGATAAGACGACTGTGCTTCTTTTGCTTTTGCCACCTTATTTCTAACCTCCTGTATACTTCGGAGGTCCTTATCATATTCCATCACGGCTGATTCCCCTTTTTCTTTTCAATAATTTCTACAATAATATTCTTTTCGTTTAATGCTTCTCTTGCCAAAGGTGTGATGACGCTCCTGGAAGATACTCTGATCCTCTGTCCCGGTCGTAAGCCCTGTGCATCTTTCATGGTAAACACCTGAAAAATCTCTGATGATGATTGTTCTTGTAAATGGCTTTCTGCATAAATGGAGATTTCCGGATAAAGCATCTTCTTCAACCGGGGAGAAAATTCCTCCCGCCCAATCAATATGGCGCCAAATTCTTTCCATTGTTCCTCATAGCCAGCCATCATCCGATTATAGGATTCATTGAGATTCATCCCTATTTCTCTTGTATGTCCGCTGTTCGGACTGCAGTTTTCCGTTACTGCCAGAATCGGAATCTTCTTCATAAAACCAGCTGCAATTGCCATGGAGACCAGATTGTCCTGAATTCCCATCGCTCCCTTTGCCAGAGTATTTCTGGTTAATACCGGAATAATGATTATGTTAATTTCATTTATTTCCTGATATAATGTCTCCCCACTTAGAATATAACGTGAGTCCAGCCTGTCCCTGATTTCACTGGAAGCAAGACTTTTAAAAGCCGGAGTTACCGCTATTTTGGCTTCTGTTAACAACAGCTCATCGATCATCTTCTGATATTCCTGATAATCCGCAGTGCCTCCGGTCAGCAGGACCAACGCCTTTTTATCCATCATTGGCAAAAGACTTTTTAAAATATTTCTGATAATATCTTCTTTTTCCATCATTTTATTACTATGCCTTCTCTTTCATAGATGGAATTGACATAGCAATTCCTATGGGTGTCACCAATAAAGGATTTTTCGGTTTATAAACTGCAATCCCCAGATATTTTTGAAAAACCGCCTCAATCCCCTTTAAACAGCTGGTTCCTCCTGCTAAATAAATAGGCCCCTCCTGTTCTTTCATAAAGGAACGGGTAATGTGTGCCATCTTTTCCATAACAGGCTGAACCATGGTAAAAACCTGCTGATAGTTGTCCTGGTTTTTTTTGTACTGTTCCGCCTCTGAAAATTCCAGTTCCATCGCACCGGAAATCACTAAAGTCATGTGGGTTCCACCGGTGGGTTCATCCATGGAATATAATATCTGGCCATCTTTTACCGCTGAAACACCGGTAGTACCGCCGCCTATGTCCACGACAATTCCATCCCTGATTCCCATCATAACGGCAGCAGCTTCCGGTTCATCAATTACATGAGTTACATGAAAACCGGCATTTTCCACCACATTACTGATCACCTTTGTATTTCCGGATATGATACCTGGCGGAATTGCGGTGGCTGCTTCTTCCAGTTTCGTATTCAGCCGTTTTTCCAGCCTGCTTTTTAGTTTTTCCAGTATCCGGACTGCATCTATGAATTGCACTACAATTCCGTCCTTTACCACGTTGGCCGACTCCATTTCAAATGCTACCGGGCGGTTTTTCTGGTCTAAGACCGTCACCACAATATTGGAGGTTCCCAGGTCCACGCCTACTTTCAGAGGCAGCACAAATTGTTTTAAATCTATGAATTCATTTTTGGAAGTCCCATCCATTTGAAGCAGATACTCATTTGAACGCTCCATTCCAGACTGCTCTCTGATCATATTCCCCTTCCTCTCACATTATCAGCTGAACAACGGCATCTGAAGGGGCTCCTGCAGCATTGGCCTCATCTGTGTCAATGTGGAACTCCGGCGCAGACTGCTCCGTTACCCGGATTACCACATGGTGCATGGTATAGCCTCTTTCACCCGGAATTTCTACAGATACCGTTTCTCCGTCATTTACCTGAAAATGCAGGGCATCCGCAGGACTCATATGGATATGAGGCTTCGCAACAATAACGCTCTCCTTCATCACCATCATCCCCTTTGGCCCGATTACACAGATGTCTGCTGCACCACTCAAATCGCCGGAAAGACGCGTGGGTGGATTTACACCCAATGAAAATGCATCCGTACGGCTGATTTCAACCTGGTTTTGTTTTCTTACCGGACCAAGCACTCTTACATTTGAAAAACTGCCTTTTTTCCCGGCAATGCACACAGTTTCCTTTGCTGCATACTGCCCTGGCTGTCCCAGATCTTTTGCCTTTGTCAGCTCATATCCCTTTCCAAAAAGGATCTCCACAGATTCCCTGGTCAGATGGATATGACGGTTTGACACTCCCAGTGGTATTCCACTTTCCACCGGCTGATTCTCCATCATAGACAATATTGCTTTTACAGTGAATTCCTGATGACTGGTCATGTTCCATTTCCTCGCTTTCCTCTTGCATGAATGCACAATTTCTCCATTTGTCCCTTTTCTCTTGGACATTTGGGGTCCTTGCACAGATTGCAGGTATATGCTGGATTTTTTTCATTCTCAGATTCGCTGTCTGCTATTATCTCAGTTTCTTCCGGGGTCTCCTCATATTCTGTTTCTTCAGACTTTTCTTCCACTTCGGCGGTCTTTTCCTTTTCCTCTGCCGGTTTTTCACAGCATTCCACCTGTGTGGCTTCTTCCACTTTCGCAGATTCTTCCGTCATAAGCCAGCCCTTAAGCCCTGCGGACAACCGGGGTATTACATGAGCAGACACTACCGTTCCGACTTTTTCTGCATTCACCCGTGCTGAAGTGACTGCCGCTTTTACAGCTCCCACATCACCGGAAAACTTTACCGTAAAATAGGCTCCTGTGGCATTCTCTATGCCCACCAGAGAAACATTTGCTGATTTAAGGCCAGTATCTGCCGCTTCTACCGCCGCAAGCAAACCAATTACTTCAATTAATCCCAGCGCTTCATCTTTCAAAAAGCTCTACCTCATTTCTGTGCCATTTTACAGTGTGGGAGTCGTAACAGATACTGGATTCTGTCCCATACCACGAAGAACGGAAAGTCCCACATCCCTTGCAGACAGCACAGACTGTCTGACAGCTCCTGAATCACCTGAAAATGTCACAATAATCTCATTGGAAAAACATGTGCCTGATGCAGGGCTTGCATATGTAACAATATCAACATTCGCTGTTTTCATAGCCATATCTGCCATTAAAAGCCCTACTGCTGCCGGTGCTCCTACCGTAATTCCAAAAGCCTTTCCTATGGGAGCATTAAATGCCTTATTGAGCGCATAACTTGCGCGGGCAGTGTAATGAAGCTCAATATGCCCTGCATCACATCCATACACATTACCAAAGTTTGTATCAAGAGCCGACAGCATAATTTCTACGGCACGTCTTGCGTCAGATACATCTTCTGCTGCAAATATAATCGTACTTCCATGTCCTGCTCCGCCTTTTGTATCACGGCAGAATTCTACGCTCACAACTTCTGTATTTGTAGCTTTTACTGCCTCATCGGCTGACATCACATGAGGTGCTCCGCCTGTTCTGGAACTCACGATACCGATGGAACGGTACTTGGGATCCAGCTTTAAATTTTCATGCAGATGATACTCCAGATTTGCAATTACCAAACCAACTGTGTCTCCGATCCCTGCACCCACAAACTCGGTGAGATTGCACTGAGATGAAGCAGCTGTCTCTATTTTTCCTGCTGTCTGATCTTTATTCTCAGAGCCAGCTACAGAACTCAAAATTTTATCTAATAAATCCTTATCCATGATCTACCCTCTCCTGAATTATTTCTCCTGAAATTTTGGTAACATTTTCTCCACATCTGTATGTGGTCTTGGAATTACATGAACAGAAACAACCTCACCCACACGTTTTGCAGAAGCTACACCTGCATCAGTGGCTGCCTTCACTGCACCGACATCACCCCGTACCATTACGGTTACTAAACCAGAACCGATTTTTTCATAGCCGATTAAAGCCACGTTTGCGGCCTTTACCATTGCATCTGCTGCCTCAATTGATGCAACCAATCCTTTTGTTTCGACTAAACCTAATGCTTCCTGTCCCATTTTGTTACCTCCATATTTTAATTTTCATCTATGCAATCATGCAAATGGCATGTTACATTTTCACAAATAAAAGTGTGTTTTTCCTGTTATCGTTATAAATTTTATCACATACATTTGCATTCCCTTAGGATTTCGGGAGGTAGTTCTAGTATTTTTCCCATCTGTTATCTGGTATTATTTCCACCTCTTTTTTTGACTATCCGCTATTTAAGGGATTCTCAAGGTGGGAAAAATACCACTTCGTAAAAGTGAATTGAAAAGACCAATCAACTATGTTATGATTTTATATATCTAAAATGAGGAGTTGAGTTTTTCATGAATCCAGAATTTGATCTTTCACTCGAGAACTTAATTGACTTCGATGAATTCAGCAAAATTCAAGCTGAGCTGTCAAGCATCGTAAGCTTTTCTGTAGTAACCGTTAATACCGATGGGAAACCATTTTCTTCTCTTAGTAATTTTTCTACTTTTTGCCAGTTAATCCGTACTTCTGAAGCAGGCCGCCAGGCCTGTATCTCATGTGACAACTACGCCTTGAAGCATTCACTTGAGATAGGGCATTCGATTGTATACGATTGCCACTGTGGTTTAAGGGACTGTGCTGCTCCCATTATTGTAAACGATGTTCTTTTAGGTGGCGTTTTAGGTGGACAGGTTTTGATTCATGAACAGGACAGGGCATTAATTGATACAGAAAGGTTAGCAAATCAATTTCATCTATGCAAAGAAGATTTAGATCGGACAGTAGCGGAAATTCCTGTTGTTGCAGAGGAATATATCCAAACATGTCTTAGGTTTTACAGTTTTTTTGCCGAATATATTGCAGAAAAAGGCTATAAGACCATCATCCAACAGCAACTCAATCATGAAACAATCGAGCGAATCCGCCAACAGCAGATTGCTTCCGCTCAGACCTTAAAAAGGATTCAGGCACAGATGAATCCTCATTTTCTTTTTAATGCCTTAAACTCCATCGCACGAACGGCACTTCTTGACGGGTCTGCGGAGACAGAACAGCTGATTTACGATTTATCAAATTATCTGCGTTATACAATCAAAAATACTTCTGATACTCCAACCTTTGAAGAAGAACTGAACAATTTGAATCATTACCTGAATATACAAAAAGCTCGTTTTGGGGATAAGATTACCTGCCAGATTCATACAGATGACAGCATCAGAGACTGCCGCATTCCCAGCATGACTCTTCAGCCTTTGGTTGAGAACTCTTTCATCCATGGTTTAAAAGACTGTATGGCAAATGGAATTATAAGAATTGATATTACAAAGACGAACAAAAATCATAAAAATGAAATCTTAATTCAAATTTATGATAATGGATGTGGTATTTCAGAGGATATTATTGAATTGCTGCAAACAGAAGAAAATATGGATAACCCTGCCTCAGGATTAGGATTAATGAATACACAAACCCGTATTAAAAAATTATACGGTCCGGAATACGGAATAACCATTGACAGCAAAGTGTACACTTATACTAAAATTGATATCCTTCTCCCAGTCACTTACCGTTAGCACTAAAAGAGGTGGGTTGTATGTATAAACTTTTAATATGCGAAGATGAATCATTGGAAAGAAAGGCCCTGAATTTAATCATTCAGCGTCATTATCTCAACATACATTTAGTCGGATATGCAACCACCGGTTTTGAGGCGATTAAGTTAGCCCATCAGCATTTACCAGATATTATTTTGATGGATATTGACATGCCTCAATGCAATGGATTAGATGCGCAAAAAGAAATTTCCCATTTTCTGCCTAATGTTAATACAGTTATTATCACTGCTTACAATGAGTTTACTTATGCACAACAGGCTATAAAATGCGGTGTTATTGACTTTTTGCTAAAACCGATTGCTCCAAATGATCTGTATAACTGCCTGGACAAAATATTAGGATCTATGAAAAAAAAGGATTCCGCCCCTACTGTTCCGCCTAAATATACAGATTATATTCAAGAGATACTAAATTATATTGATTACCATTTTTTAGACGATTTGAATTTAAGTGACCTGGCTTTAGAATTCAATTTAAATGAGAAGTACTTAAGCAGATATTTTAAACAAAAAACAGGAACTTCTTTTACGGAATATATTATAAAACTGAAGATAGAACGTTCAAAAAATATGCTAAAATTCTCTGATGCTCCCATTTATGAAATTGCAGCGGACTTAAATTTTAATGATGCTTCCTACTTTACAAAAGTTTTTCAGAAACAGGAAGGTATTTCTCCCTCCCAATATAGAAAAAAAGACCCAACCTTTCCTTAATAATGGAAGGTTGGCTCTAGTATGGTGACAGCTTACCTTTATCTTTCATCTATCGTTTCATAATACATGGGCACCATGCAGTCTTGCAAATATCCCGCCTCTTTCCATTAATTCTGTGTGGCTTCCCATTTCCGCAATACCAGTGCCATCCAGCACCACAATCAGATCGGCATCCCGTGTTGTAGAAAGCCTATGTGCAATCATAATGGTTGTACGAGTCTTAGAAATCTCATTTAATGCCGCCTGAATTTCCATTTCCGTTTTGGTATCTAAAGCAGAGGTTGCTTCATCCAAAATCAGGATTGGTGAATCTCTTAAAATTGCCCGGGCAATCGCAATTCTCTGTCTCTGCCCTCCAGAGAGCAAAATACCTCTTTCTCCAATGGTCGTATCGTAGCCATGTTCCATTTTTCGAATAAAATCATGGGCATTGGCGGCTTTTGCCGCAACAAGCACATCTTCTTTCGTCGCATCCTTCCAGCCATAGGCTATATTCTCATACACTGTGCCATTAAACAGGAACGTATCCTGCAATACCATAGAAATATTATTGCGCAAACTGGATAGGGTGACATCCCGAATATCAATTCCATCAATATAAACCCCTCCGTTTTGAGGATCATAAAAACGGTTAATTAGATTTGCAATGGTGCTTTTGCCCACCCCCGTGGTTCCAACCAGTGCCACCGTCTGTCCCATTTTGATTTTCAAGTTTATTTTCTCCATCACAGGAATATCTTCACGATAGGAAAATGTAAGATCTCTTAGCTCAATCTCACCCTTAACCCGATTCAGCACAATGGCATTTTCTTTTTCTTTCACCTCTGGAATTTCATCAAACACATCAAATACACGCTTACATCCGGCACCCGCCTCTCCTGCGCGCTCAACAAGGGCGGAGAAGTTTTTCACTGGTCCATAAAACATAGATAAGTACATGACAAAGCCAACAATATCGGCGATGTTTATCTCTCCCGTTCCTACTAAATATCCGCCGTAAATCACCACAAAAACCGTGCCTAATGCAGTCACAAAGGCGAGCAATGGATATGTTGTTTCAAAAAAGAAACTGGCACGAAGATATGCCAAACTGTGAAGAAGTGCAAGGTGGGCAATGTTCTTTTCCTCATGACCCTGCTGATTAAAAATTTGTATTTCTTTAATTCCCGAAAGGTTATCCTGTACCTTCCCTGCAAGCTCCCCTCTCACGCGGGAGTTTTCCTTCCATGTAGGTGAAACATGATGTCCCTGCCAAATGGTAATGCCCAATAAAAAAGGAATGGTAACCAGGCTCATAACAGCCAGTTTTACATTGATTGTAAACAGCAGGATACCAACCCCCATAAAAGTAAGGATATTCACAATAAAATCAGGGATCACATGGGCCAAAAGCACCTCTGAATCTAACGTATCATTCACTACCCGGCTGGTGAGATCCCCTGTTCTGCTTTTGTGAAAATAGCTCAGGCTCATATGCTGCAGCTTTCCATAAAGCAGTTTGCGTAAATCCGCCACATAATGCAGTGCCGCATAGTGGTTCATATATCCTGCCGCCGATGCACCTGCTGCCTGAAGCGTTGCCGCCCCTAGCAAAAGCAGGCCAATGCGTGAGGCTTCTGCCCCAAAATCTCCCCTCCCCTCTGTAGCAAGAGAAGTCAACTCTCTTAATGCCCATGGGGTATAAAATCCGGCCACTGTAGATACGACAAGCGCAAAAAGTGCAAGCACCAGATAAACCTGATATTTTTTTGCCTCGCGAAATATCCGCAGTACAATATTCATAGAGAAAGCGCCTCCCTCTTTGGTAAATCCTGCTGATGCAGCAGCGAGTATGTTAAACAAACCGGCCTTCCCGTTCTGGGTTCCTGTACAACCTCAGCATCAATAGAGAAGGTCTCCTTTAAGACCTCAGGAGTCATTACTTCCTTAGGTGACCCGTGTTGTATGATTTTCCCACTGCGAATGGCAATCATATAATCAGAAAAACGCGCCGCCAAATTTAGGTCATGAAGTACCATTGCAATGGTACACCCCTGATTCCGATTTAAGCTATATAAAAGCTCCAGCACCTCCAGCTGATGAGCCATATCCAGATATGTGGTAGGTTCATCCAGCAAAATCAAATCTGTCTGTTGAGCAAGGGCCATGGCAATCCAGACTCTTTGCCGCTGACCACCTGACAAAGTGTTCACCTCCCGATGTTCCAAATCAGAAAGCTTTGTGGCGGAAATAGCCCACTCCACGATTTTTTTATCCTCTTTGGATAGCTTTCCAAAGCCATTTTGATGAGGAAATCTTCCGTAGGCAACCAGTTCACTTACCGTCAATCCACCGGGCGCTGCAGGGGTTTGGGGTAAAATGGACATTTTTTTTGCAATCTCCTTTGTAGGCAGAATGGAAATGTCTTCGCCATTTAAAAAAACTATGCCTTTTTTCGGTTTCAAAATACGGCCAACAGCCTTTAATACCGTTGATTTTCCACACCCGTTGGGCCCGATAATTGATGTAATTTTATTGTGAGGAATGGTCATTTTTAAATTTTCTACTATCAGTTCATTGTCATACGCAATGTCTAAGTTTACTGTCGCAATCGTATTCATGCTGCACTCCTTAATGATTCGCTTTTGCTAATAGATACAAAAAGTATGGTGTGCTGAGCACTGTAATCACAATACCTGTGGGCACATCCGCGCCCAAGCTGATGGTTCTTGTAATCGTATCTGCCAGCAGCACGATTATAGCTCCGCACAGCCCAGCCGCTGTTAGAAGCAGTTTGTGGTTAGATCCAACAATTTTTCTTGCCATATGAGGGGCAATCATACCTACAAAGAAGAAATTTCCTCCCAAAGACACACTTCCCGAAGAAAGCGCCACCGCCGCCACCGTCAACCCGATAAATTCGGGTTTTACCGCAGTTCCCAGGCCTGTAGCTGTTTCATTTCCAAGGTTTAAAATATTTAACACATGGGATTTATATAAAACATATGCGCACAGAATTACATTCCAAGGCACCAAAATGGCCAGATAACGCCAATCGTCCCCCCATAAACTTCCCGCACTCCATCGCTGTATAAATTCCATTTGATTTTGGTCTAACTTTAAAGTGAGCAGTGTGGTTAACGCACCATAGCCGCTTCCCAGTGCCACGCCAGTCAAAATCAATCCCGTGGGGGAAATATCTCTGTTTTTTTGATAGGAGAGAAGAAAGATTAACGCCGCGGCAGTCATACCTCCCACAAAAGATAATAAGGGCATTAAAATTGCCGAAGTATTTGATTTTGCAGAGAAAATCACAACATAAATCAGCACAAACAGTCCTGAACCTGAGCTAATGCCCAAGGTACCCGGGCTTGCCATATCATTTCTTAACAGACTCTGCATAATACAGCCTGAAACGCCCATGCCAATCCCTACAAAAACCGCAAGAATAATGCGGGGCAGACGAAATTCCATAACAATCAGGTTCTGCTTCGGGGTTCCTTTTCCTAATATTACACTCAATACTTCGGCAGGAGTAAGGTTCATTTTCCCTGCATTGATGCCAATAACAGCAACAAGCACCATCAGGATTGTTAAAATCAGAAGAATAGAGCTCTTTTTCATTCAAATTCCCTCCTCTGCTCCCGCCGTTCCCCCTGCCGTCCAGTAAGCAAGTGCATGGCCCAAATGATATTTGATAGAAATATACTGGCTGATTGGTGTGTTTTTCATGGTGTCTTTCCTTTCTTTAACATGAAAACTTCTCCTTTTTGATTACTCCCACAGTCTCTTGATGACATTCATGGTATAGTCCAGCTGTGCGGTTAAGCTGGCAATATCATCATAGAAAAACAGCCCTAATTTATCCCCGGGAATTTCCGCAACTCTGCCTTCTGCAACTGCAGGGATACTCTTCCAAATATCAGACTTTGCATATTCGGATTCCTTGCCCTCCTGCTGGAACCACAAGATATAATCACCGAAATACTCATGGGCAACCTCATAACTCATCGTCCCTCTGCCTTCTCCTGCTTTTGCAATCAACTGTTCCAATTTCTCAGGCTTTTTCAATGCAAGATAGTCATAAACCAAAGTGCCCCCTCTGGAGCCTGTTTCATATGCAACACCACTCCACTCACCGGTAGTGCCCCAATCTTCCAGGATGCTAAAGGTCTTTCCTTCATATTTTCCACTTTGCAGCTCTGCCTTTGCGGCCGCAAGCTTTTTTTCAAATGTAGTGATTAGCGCCTCCGCTTCTGCTTCCTTTCCGGTGACTGTACCAATAAGTCTCAGCTTTTCTGCTGAAGTTACCCCTTTTTCAGGAATGACTAAAACAGGTGCAATTTTATTATATTTCTCATAATCCTCTGGGTCATATGTAATAATCAAATCTGGCTCCACCGCCATAATATCCTCAGCCGCCCAATTTTCTAATTTTTTAGAGTGTGAAAACTTATCATAAAATGGCATGCTTTCCTGTTCCCAAGCTGAGTAACCTACCACATTTATATCCAAAGAAAGGGCATAGCCGATATACCAATTCACTACTACACGTTCAGGGTTTTTCGGCACTTCAATCTCTCCCATAACTGTGTCAATTTTATTGATATCTGTCTCTTCATTGTTTGTCGTATTTGACTTTCCACAGCCCGCTAAAGCGACTATTAGCAACAGCATGGAGCATAGTAACAGCCCTCTTTTTCTCATATTCATTCTCCTTATAACTCCTCAAGTGTTTTTTGTAAAATGATGTACTATCAGCATTTGTTAGTTTTGACTAACTTAGCAAATACTAGCACAATAAAAACCAGGCGTCAATAGAGCTGTTTCCCAATATGGGGAAGTTACATTCTTTATTTTATCTAAAAACCCTGTGTTTATAAGGATTTACTGCACGCTTCTATTTCTATCTATTTTGTATTTGGATTATAAATAAATCAGAATGGAGTACTCTATGAAATAGGCGATGTGGCCTGCCTTCATAGAGTACTCCAGGATTAAATTGATGTATTTATAAAGTTAAATATGATTCAGGCAACTTAATAACTCGCTTTCTGTAATGAAACATCCATGTTGGCCCAGGGAAATTGACGGTTTTATTTTTCCGTGAAAATCACTTCCACAAGTAACAAACAGTTTTGCATCCTGAGCCTCTCTAAAAAAGTGGAATGCCTGTGATGGTGTATGGTAGCTGCTAAAAGCCTCTATCCCATCTATCCCTGCACCTATGAGGCGGCGTAATAATCCATAATGATTTTCCAAATTTACATTCGGATGTGCCAAAACCGCTTTTCCGCCATTTCCATGAATGATATCTATGATATCCTCTAAAAAAGGGTAGTCAATTTTAACATAGCAAGGTTTCCCTTGTGAATAATAGTCCCAATAAAAATCGACATAGGGATTATTGCTTCCCCCCTCCCCCGTACGATAAGGACCCAATAATGGATGCTTATTGTATGCTGGATTATTCAGCAACACTTCGGCGAACATTTCACCGGTCCATCTTCCCTGCCAGAAATTATTTTTTGATACTTTGCACATATCGTTTTCACTAATTTGAAAACCCAATGCCTGTGTTTTTGCAAGCATTTTCAAAGAGGCATCAAAGCTTTGATCATCGATATTTTTTTCAATTTCAGCAAAATCCCTGCTCTCATACTTAATCCCATAGCCAAGCACATGTAAATTTACATTTTGAAAAACGCAATCTATTTCTATGCCGGGGATATAACGAATTTCCCTTTTATTAGCTTCTTTTTGTGCTTCATCATTCGCCCGAACAGTATTATGATCTGTAATAGACATAGTCCGAATGCCACTTGCAATACATTTTTCCACCAATTCTGTTGGTGTGAATTCACCGTCATCACTGTATCTGCTATGCATATGTAAATCAATCGAATTATTCATTTACTGTTCTCCTCCTTAAATGAGATCCGCGGTTACAATATTCAACCAGTAAAATCATTACTCCTGTAAACACTAACTGAAATACGGGGTAAATAGTGATGCTGATTTTTTCAGTTAATAAACCAATCAAAGGTGGAGAAAAGGTACTGCCAAGGTAGGCACACGCCATCTGCAAACCCATCATCGATTGAGAAGCATTTTTGCCAAAACGTTCCGGCGTCTGATACAACAAGCCAGGATAGATTGGCGCACAGCCAAGACCAGTCAATATCAGCCCGGTAAGCAAAGCTGTACGGGTTATAGAAAGAAATATTAATGCAATACCAACGATTATCAATCCCTGCCCTACTCTTATTATATTTTTCGTATTTAGCTTTAAGGTTAGTAATCCACTAAAAAAGCGTCCTGCTGTTATACCCAAGTAAAACAAAGATATAAATGAAGCAGCAGCCTCCTTAGTAATACCCTTTTCTAAGACCATATAACTGCTTCCCCACAACCCTGTTACCTGCTCTAAGGAACAGTAGCAAAAGAAAGCAATTAAAGTCTGCCGGGCACCAGGGAATCCCATAAGTTGTATGAATGTTAAAGGCAATGCTGAATTGCTTTTATCTTCCATCTGATCCTGGTTACTTTTCCACATTGGCAGAGAAAAAAGGAGAATTCCCGTCAACGCAATCTGTATTAAAGAGATGAGGCGATACCCGTAATGCCAACCTAGATTTCCTGTTAAGCTTATACCCATAATGCAGGGACCGAGAGTGGCTCCTATTCCCCAAAAGCAATGGAGCCAGCTCATATGCTTGGCTTTATAGTGCAATACAACAAAGTTATTCAATACGGCATCCACAGAACCAGCCCCTAACCCATAGGGAATCGCCCACAAACATAGCAATACGAATGATTGCGAGATAGAAAATCCGAATAGTGCTGTTGCTGTCATACCCACGCTGATCGTTGTGATCCATCCAGTCCCCATTTTCCGAACCAAACGGGCACTTATCAGACTGGAAATAATAGTACCTCCTGCAATAATCATAGATATGATCCCAGCATACGAAATTGGTATATGGAGTCCAGAGTACATGCTGGGCCATGCCGCACCTAAAAGAGAATCCGGCAACCCCAGACTAATAAAAGTAATATAGATAATTACAAGTAATAAATGAACCATCTTTTTCTCCTTAATGATTATTCTTATTATAATAATATCGTCTTAATTATCTTGATACAATTAATTTCCAGACGTATAATATAAGAATAGCGACCAAAGGAGGCAGTGTAAGTATGGCATTACAAAAATGCGGTTTAAACTTAAACAGAAACAGGCTGGAACTTCAGCCACATGGTACACTGGATTTCCCGTGCGCCGGTTTTTGTTCACAACATACAGACAGCTCTGACGATATTATCCCCTGGCATTGGCATGAGGAAATGGAAATTATATATGTAGCATCAGGCCGGCTGAAATTGAGAGTTCCTGGAAAAACAGTTTGTTTACAACAGGGGGAAGCTGTTTTTATCAACTCAAATATCTTACATTTTGCTGCAGCAGAAACGCATTGTGAAATTCATTCCTTGGTTTTTCACTCTACTCTGATCACTGGTCAGGATCAATCTATATTTGCTTTAAGATATATCACTCCGCTTATCAATTGTATGACTCTTAACATCTGTCACCTCACTCTTGCATATATTTGGGAAAAAATTATAGTATCTGATTTTATTCATGCATTTGATGCAATTGTCCTTGAACCATCAGGATACGAATTTACAGTCAGAGAAAATTTATCTCATTTTTGTCTCACCCTTTATCAGCAGTATGAACAGGAAGTAGAAAAAGAGTATAACCACCAAAATCAGGACAGTATGCGCATGCGGAAGATGTTGGATTTTATACATGAACATTATTCTGATCATATAACATTGGCGCAGATTGCAAAATCAGCAGATATAGGAGAACGTGAATGTCTACGTTGTTTTCAGAAAGAAATTCAAATTTCTCCCATGCAGTACTTAATAAAATATCGGGTAACCCTTAGTGCAACTATGCTTTCGCAAACTCCTGGCAGCAGTATTTCAGAAATTTCTACTAAGTGTGGTTTTGACAGCCCCAGTAATTTTTCACAAATGTTCAAACGATTTTTTTTATGCACTCCCGGTGATTATAGGAAACGATTGTGATTATAGTGGGCAGGGAGGTA
>JAQSYE010000040.1 GCA_029256305.1 Lacrimispora sp.
TATAATAATGTATCAATCTTTTTTTGAAATTCTTCTAATTTCAAATGTGTATGGTAGTCATATATTGCATACCCCATACTAAAGTCGATTTTATAAGGCAGATTGCTGACGGCATTATATCTTTCCGCGCTTCCATGTACTCTGCAGATAATCTCTTCCAGATCAGCTCTGTCAGATGTCTCCAAAACAATACAAAACTCATCCCCGCCATATCGGGCAATAAAATCATTCGACCTGATACAGTTTTTAAGTAGTGTTGAAATATTCTGCAATGCCCTGTCACCTTCATCATGACCATAGTTATCGTTAATATTTTTAAAGTTATTCAAATCTATCATAATAGCAGAAAAAGTCTTTTCTCCGGTACTTGCACTGATTTTTTTCATTAAATGGAGATCAAGCATCTTGCGGTTGTTAACCCCGGTAAGATAATCTATATAAATATCCCGATTTTGAATATTTATAAAAATTACCAACAGCGATAATACAACACTATTGAGCATCAGAGATACCCCATAAAAGAACACTTGTAAAATGATGCACATAAGAGGAGGTACACAAAAAAACACAAGTGAAAAAAAATGTTTTTTCTTGATTTTCCTGCGATTCGCGATAATTATAATTAATGCAATTAGAATTAAGATAACGGTAAAGGACCCCGCAAGAAGAAAAAGGGGACCTCTATGGTAAATATTATTGGAATCAATATAATAATACCAGCCATAAAATTGCGATAATACTACCAAAACTGCATTAACAGCATTATAAGCAAATAGAGGACAGACCAGCTGTCTTGTTTTTTTCTCATCCTGAAATAAATTGACATGGACATATAGTAACCAAAGGGAGGGTAATATTGGATTCAGGAAGAAAATCAGGAAATTTCCCAAATAATTTATTACCGCATACATTGTATCTGACTTACCATCAAATCTGCTGAATATATCTACAACCAGCATAAAAATGGTGATTCGCAGCATCATCGTATAAAGCTTATACTGCAGAGATTCTTTTTCTTTCTTTGTGGAAGAATGATAGCAGATTACAACCAGCAAAGCTACCGAATAAATATTTAATATCATAACGTTCACTAACCCCATGCTCTACCTCTTATTTAAGCAACCATTTAGCGATTTCTGCGATCAAAGTCAGCGGAAGCTGCTTTTCATAAGGCAGCTGTATTGCGCCTTTACTTGTTTTGTATTCTGTCAGCCGATTTGCGAAATACACCATTGCAGCCTCACCGGGATACACCCCTATATGTTTTTTAAATGCGGCAAAATGAATGATGTTATGTCCGCTCCAGTAAGTCGGCATATTCCACGAAATACGTTCCTCTGCTCCCGGCAATGCAGTCCGGAGCGTATTCCGAACCTGATGTAAAAGCGGCTGAATCTCCTTATCCTGAGCTTCAATATAGGCATCGATTGCATTCGGCGCCTCACTGCAAAAATGATTCTGATCCTGATTTTTAAATTCCCGTCCACATTTTGGGCATTGCCACATATCAGTTACACCTTGTCCTTTCCAAATTCATCCAAATCTTATCCTTCCATACCAAGTATCACAATACCAATAGCTGCTATGGCAATGACAAGATACTGTTTCCATGACAGCTTTTCTTTCAATACAATTCTTGCCCAGACAAGAGAAAAAATGCAGTAAGACGAAATTAGTGGAGCTGCAACAATTGCGTTATCCCCCAATGCGTAAATATAAGCAAATTGTCCTGCCGTCTCAAATACACCTGCAAGTACCTTTGGTTTTTCTGCGGAAAGTCTGATTTTTTGTTTTTTAACAATAACAACATAAATAAAAGCAAAAAAAGCCATCAGCAAAAATGTAAATTCGTATGCAATATTGGCTGATCCCTCTCCAATATACCGGTCAAGAACCAGCGCATCTGCAAACGTACCAAGTCCGTCAATGATACAATAAAAAATCGGAAAGAAAATAGCAATAAAGCTGTGAGTATATTTCCTATCCGGGACTATGCCGGCGTGCATACGTTCCTCATCCTCCTGTCTCTTCTCAAAAACAGAAAGGAAGAAAATACCGATACATACCAATGCTACTGCAAAAAACTGTAAGTTGCTCATTGTCTCTTTCAAAATAAAGAAGCACAAAAGAGCTGCAACTGCGCCTGATGAATTACAAATCGGTGTGGAGACAGATAGGACTACATACCGCAGACCGACATAACCAAGTATCATTGCAAGTATATATAAAAATGATACAGGTAAATATGTAAGAATATCAGATAGTTGAAACTCTGCTCCTCTACAAAGTTCAATGACTGCATGAATTCCCATGACTGTACCAACTGCCATAATCATTTTCCAATGGCTGTATTTATCATCTGGTTTTGAACCTATTTTAGAAAAAAGATCAGAACCACTCCAAAACAATATTGCAATCAGCGAAAGAATAAACCACATCGTATCTCTCCTGTCTTTCCCATTTATAATCTCTTAATCATTAATCCCATGACTACGGAATCATAATATTCTCCATCAATAAACGTTTCTTTTTTCAAAACGCCCTCTGTTTCAAAACCAAATTTCTCATATAATGCTATTGCCCTCGGATTATCTTTTCTTACGGTCAGGCTTACTTTAGCCGTTTCCCCGTTGTCTTTGCACCATTTAATTAAATAGTCCATCATGATAGTTCCCAGACCTGCATTACAATACTCTGCGCTGATAACAATACCCAGCAATCCAACATGCTTACTTTTTATCCGCTTATTATTAGATGATATCGTTCCAATACCTGCTATTGTTCCATCTATCATTGCAAGTATCATAATATTATTTCCAGATGCATTGATTTCTTTTATCATAGCTGACTGCTGTTCTTCTGTTACCTGATATTCTCCCTCACTAAAGCCCAGATATGTTGTCTCTTTGCCTACCTGCTTATAGAACTCTATTATTTTTTTTGAGTCTCCGTATTCAGGAATCTTTATCATTACATCGATTCCATTTCTTGTCTTGTCCATTTTCATGTCCTTTCCTTACCTAAATAAGATATTGCTTATTATACCAAATGTATTAAGAAGTGAATATGATTTCATGAAGTAATTTGCAAAAAATTAAAATTAGGGCGTCTGGCGTATCTTGCGCCTGGCACCCTAATCTTTTTCACTGGTCTATACCGATCTGTCTGATGAACTGTTTTTTACGTTTTCTTTTGGATACTCTCTTAAAATCATTCAAATAAATAGCTTGTCATAGATAAAGAACCCAGCATACAGCTGTTGTTATATACAGTTATTTTATCTTCTTCATCCGATGCTCCAAGTAAATATAAGATTGGATTAAAATGATCCGGCGTAGGTACAGATAATTTAACCGCCTCACCCTGACTCATGTAGTGAATGATATTATCGTTATTTCTACTTTCAATATTTGCTTTTACATAATCGTCAAACTTATATGCCCAGTCAAAACCCTGGTCCTCCATCCCCCAATCAAGCATTCTAAGGTTGTGGACAATATTTCCGGTTCCAAATAAAAGAACGCCTTGATCTCTTAAGGATCTCAATTCCCTGCCTATCTGATAATGAACCTGCGGCGGTGCAAACGCATCGATACTGATTTGAAAAACAGGGATATCCCTTTCAGGATACATATGGGTCAGGACTGACCAGGTCCCGTGATCAATACCCCAAGTATTATCATAATCGGTTTGTTTGCTGATTAAATCTTTAACAGTACCTGCAAGCTTTGGATTACCAGGGGCATTATATGTAATTTTATATAATTCTTCTGGAAATCCATACATATCATAAACTGTTTTGGGATTCTCCTCATTCATAATCTTTGTACCTTCTGTATACCAATGAGCTGAGATTGATACAATTGATTCTGGCCTGGGGATTTTCTCTCCCATCTCCCTCCAGACCCTCGTATAGCGGTTATCCTCTATCGCGTTCATGGGGGAACCATGACCTGCATATATCATAGGCATTTTAGACATATTGTTATCTCCTTTCCCTTTTATATGTATCATTCAATATCTGATTATCAGCTCCATATTAATGAATAACCAGTAATTTTTGCATATTCATTAATATGGAGCTCAATTTCATCATTACTCATTCCGGCTTCATGCATTTGACTGATTGCCAGGTTTATATTATCTGTGCCATAAGGAGCATCAATGCATAACCTGCTTATTGTTTTAATATATCCAGTCCTATTCATATAGTCAAGTATTTTTTCGTTCGCTCCTTCCATCGAATCAGATACGGTATAATTCTCCTTCCGTTTTTCCATGTTTTTTACGGTATTCTTTTGGCGAAACACCTGTCACTTTCCTAAACTGTGCATAAAATGTGGAAAGGCTCTCGAAACCGCTTTGCAGGGAAATCTGCAGAATATTATTTTGTGTATGGACAAGCAGATCTTTTGCACTGTCAATGCGCAGTTGGTTTAAGTACTCCGAAGGCGTTTTCTGATATTGCTCTTGAAACAGCTGTATCATACGATTCCTGCTCAGACCGAGTCCCGCAAGCTCTTCTTTCAAACAGCTGCGATCTGCAAAATACTGGTCACAGACTTCCTTGACTTTATCAGCGGAGTCTTTTAGCGGCTGAAATACCAGCAGATCCGGGCGGCAGCGCTTGCAGGGGCGAAGTCCACATTCTACAGCCTGCTCTGTCGTGTCAAAAAAGAGGACATTTTCCCGTTTTGGACTTTTTGACTTGCAGGAGGGACGGCAGAAAATCCCTGTTGTTTTCACACCATAAAAAAATCTGCCGTCAAAAGCGGGGTTACAGGCCTGGGAAGCCTGCCATTTTTCGTCATCCGTTAAATTCACTTCGGACATGTTATCATCTCCATCGTCTCCATTGCAATTGAGGAAAGTGCCCATAAATAAATGGAAGCCACCGACCCGTAGGGTGAATATTTGCTTCTATATGATTCAAATTGCGATTTGGTCAGTTCGGGATTACCGTAGAGTTTTTCCATTCCACGGCGGCAAGGTGCGCTATTTCTTTTATTCCGTAATGAAAGGGCTTATATTTAACAGCTGACATGATTTTTTTCCAATTCTAACAGGTTTTTCTTTATTTCCAGACCACCGGCATACCCCACTAATTTACCATCTGAACCGATTATACGATGACAGGGTGTCAAAATAAGTATTGGATTTTTGCTATTGGCCATACCTACAGCACGGGAGGCCTCTGGCCTCCCAATCATTTTAGCAACTTGTTTATAGCTACGGGTTTCCCCATACGGAATCTCTTGCAACGTATTCCAAACCAGCTTCTGGAACTCCGATCCCTTAGCTGCGAGCTTTAAGTTAAAAGTTTTGCGGATTCCTGACAGATATTCTAAAAGCTGCTTTTCTGCTTCTTTTAACAATGGGGTTGTCCGGTTATCGCCGCTGTACTGTTCGTCCTTAGCAAAGAAAAGCTCCGTGACATCGCCATCTTGTTCTGAGATTACAACCCGGCCTAGGATTGTCTGAAAAATAGCTGTATTTTCCATGAAATGAACCTCCTCTGTTCTTGTTGATTCAGTTTACCCTATTTTTTTCAGTATCTCATCCGATTTTGCACCATGTAATTTTATGGTTTTCCTTAAATTTCCCGTTTTTTTACATTAATAATGAAATGATATAGGCGATGGCAGTTACCTGGAGTTTATACAGCCGGAGATTGCACTGGCGGACTACTGCAAATATCAACCTTGTTTACAATCTAGAATAAATTAATTCCGCAAATTGCCCGTATTGTTTCACTTCTTTCAAGGAGAACCGCTTTAATGCTTCCTTCTGAGTAAACAACGGTATCCCCGTGCCCAATAACACAGGTGCAATCTGTATTATTATATTGTCTATCATATTATTATCCAACAAAGGGGCTATAATTGTGTTGCCCCCGACAATCCAGATGTTTTTATCTTTATCTAACTGTTTAACAAATTCAACAATCTCGCAATTGACGGGAACAAATCCCCTGGCTGATAATCTTTCTGCATGTGTGATTACATAATTTTTAGTAGCCGAATAAATACTATCTATATTGTCCATCTTTTCTATTTCATTAAATGTCCTTTTACCCATAATAGTAATATCCATACTATTGTAAAAACTGTCATAATTAGTTTCTTCTATATCTCCAGTCTGATAAAGCCAGTCCAGATTATGGTTTTTATCAGCCAAATAGCCATCCAAAGTTACACAGCCATAAAAAAATACACTCATTTTAAACCCTCTTCTTCCTATAAATGATGCCGGAACTGAACTGAACTGAACTGAACTGAACCTTTGATTTTATTATCTTCTTTACGCATTGTAAAGTTAGCTCATAAACATTTCCCGGTATATTTGAATTTTTTCATTCAGATGTTTCATATTATTTGCCCATTTTTCCTGCTCTGCCAACACATACTTCCTATGCTCTTCTAATATTTTCATGCGTTCCTCTACCGTACTGTCCCCCTGATAGCGCAGCTTTGAATAGCGATTAATGTCTCTCAACAGCATTCCGGTATCTTTTAAACGCTGTATAAATCGAATCCATTCTACATCTGCCTCATCGAACACACGTCGTCCGGCAGCGTCGCGGGCTACCTTTATTAATCCCTTCTTTTCATAATAACGTATTGTATATGCGCTCAGTCCCGTCTTTTTCGACAGCTTTCCAATCGTCATGAATATCCCTCCAAAAAAGCTTGACTTAGACTATAGTCTAAGCAGTATAGTACAATTATAAAACAGAAAGAGGTAAAATGAAATGGATAATTCACGATTTGAAGTTGGGAAAAAAAATTAGCAGAAATTGATGGGAAAGGAGGGGAACAGGTAATTCATTCACTTGAGGCTATCGCTCCAGATCTGGGGAAATATATTGTAGAATTTGCGTTTGGAGACATATATGCCAGAAATGGACTTACCGTTAAAGAGCGTGAAATGATCACCATTAGCAGCCTCCTTACTGCCGGAGGGTGTGAACCGCAGTTAGAGGTACATATTAACGGCGCTTTAAATGTAGGGATTACACCGGATAAAATTATAGAAACATTCCTTCAGTGTATCCCCTACACTGGTTTCCCCAAGGTCTTGAACGCAGTCAATACTGCAAAGAAAGTCTTTAGCGAACGTAAGCTAATTTGATTGTCATATTATACGAAAGAAGCCGGATTTATGTAGTTTCTATGCCCATTATCATTTTTATAGTTCAACTTCTGATAAAGTCAGATTCATTGCACTGCCCCCAACCCTGACTTCCTGAATTTCGTTTTCCGTCACTGATAAGGATACCAGGATTTCAGATGGTTTTTTCATGGAATACCCCTGTTCAAATACAATGTTCGATTCCTGCCCGCTGTTAATTTTACCATAGCGGTAAAGATAGCATCCCAGTGCTCCGTTTGAGGTTCCTGTTGCCGATTCTTCCGGAATCTCATATAACGGAGCAAAATTTCTGCAACAGGCGTTTGCGCCATACAGGGATTCCAGGGTAAAAACATGGTAACCAACTGTATTATATTTTCGGCTGATCATTTTGATTTTTTTCATATCCGGTTTCATTGCATTTAAAATCTCAATACTTTTTACAGGTATCATAATATCCCGAAGTCCTGTAGATACAATCTGGGCCGGTAAATCTGCCGGCATTTGCGATGTATCGATATTTAATGAATCCGCAAGTTCCTTTTTTTCTATTATTTCCGAAAACACGGGGGCTGACTGGTTCATCATAACGGAATAATCTTCTTTTATTTCTATTCCCAGAATTCCAGCTTTTGTCTCCTGTTTATACTTACCTGGTTTTAACAATCTCAGATATGCCATGGTATAAAAGACAGCAATTGTTGCATGACCGCATAAATCAACCTCCTTCTTTGGCGTGAAGAATCTCACCTTAAAATCTGTTATATCTGACTGCATTACAAAAGCAGTTTCACTGAATCCCACAATTGCAGCAACCTTTTCCATTTCCTTCTCCGATAATGAATCTGCATTCACCACAACACCTGCAGCATTACCGCCCTCATTTGTTTTAGCAAATGAGTTTAATTGATATACTTTTACTTTCATAATTTCCCCTTACGCAGTTGCACACGTTCTTAGCGCTTAAATTAAGCATTTCTATATATATTTTGTTTTCTGAGCTAATTCTTTTAAATCAGAAGCAATAAAATCAGGTTTCATTCCCAAACGTTCAACAGGCTTGTGAAAGCGGTTAATCCAGCCTACTGTAAATCCATATGATTTTGAACCTGCTGCATCCCAATCCCTTCCGTCTCATTCAACCATACAGCCGGAATCCCCATATATACGTCGGTAAATGGCAGATAATGATCTTCCACTTTTTCATCTGCCACTCCCTTTCAGATTAGAACAACCGCCTTTACTGCCTCGCTTTTGCCTTCTTTAAATCAGGATTTCTTAATACAGAAGTGAGTACAAGATCACCATCTCCTGCTGCAATCCTGGTGCCGCCTGGGTATGCAGCCCGTTTGTTCATAATAAGTCCTATGGGAAGCTTTTTTAATATTTTAATTTCTACAACAGCAATTTTTCCCTTTGCTTTGCTATAATCACCGCTTTTTACATGAATAAATTCCTGATGATCGTTTGAGCCAGTTGCCCGGCTGCCAAATGCATTCATTGTTTCTATTTGTTTTCTCATAGATTCTTCGGAATCTAATTTGCCTTTTTGTATCATGGCTTCATCCCGGTATAGTCTCTATCTCAACATCATTTCTTTAAATTTTTTTATTACCTTTTTTTCATATTCCAGATCACTTTCTCCTCTGCCAATCCGGTCGCAAAGTCCCAACAGCGCAACTTCATTGACATCCGATTCCTGTTTCATTTTGGCGGCATCTCCAAATGGGAGACGTTCCGTAATATACAAAATGTGCATATGATACTTGACCAATTTTGCGACTGACTTAATCCAGGAACCATCACCGGTAAAGCAGGAAAGAAAATCTTCTGCCATCTGTTCTCCTTCAAAGTCATGATTGTAGGAGGTGATTTTCTCTTTTTTTATCTTTGTCGTCCCCGGTTTACCAATGTCATGCAACAGCGCTGCCCACATTAAGGTCCGTTCTGACTTACTTTCCCTTTTTCTCTTTGCCGCTTCATCTACCACCATCATCGTATGAACCCATACACTGCCTTCCGGATGGTAACGTTTTGACTGGGGCGTGTCCTTCAGTTTTAAAAGCATGGAAAACGGATAATCAGAAAACCACGTTTCCCCGCTGATCTGTTCCAGATATTCGGAGGGACAGTCATCCTGTAACAGGTGAATGTCTATTTGGTGAAACTGCTCTTCCCTATTATTTTTGTCTGACATGATATCCGCCTTTCTGCTTATTAACTGCCTGTTTTAATCATATCACAATATGATGCGTTTCTCCATCATCTGCCAGTAAAACTCTGTTCCCCTGTATCGATCTGCCATCCAAAGCAATCATTTCCGTTGTCAGCCTTCCCTTGCTTCTGCTCTCAACCCTGATTTCATAATGAGAACTCCCATACTTATATTCGATGGAGAAATCGCCGAAATCTGCAGGCGTTGCCGGATCAATTACCAGCTCATTCCCTTCTTTGCGAATACCCAAAAACCAGTTTAACAGTCCCTGATACATCCAGCCTGCCGAACCGGTATACCAGCTCCATCCGCCTCTTCCTGTATAAGGCGGGCTTAAGGATATATCAGCTGTCATTACATAAGGTTCTTTTTCGTAACGGAGAGCATCTTTCTTTTTTTGCGTTATATAAATGGGATTAAGTATGGTGAACAGGGTCTGTGCCATGTCATAATCGTGTTGCATCGCTGCTGCAATTGCCAGCCAGACTGCTGCATGAGTATACTGACCTCCATTTTCCCGTATGCCTGGAATATAATTTTTGATATACCCTGGATTTTTGCTTGTCTTATGAAACGGAGGCGCAAGAAGTAAGGAAAGAGCATCCTCTTCCCGTACCAGATAACGCCATGCCGACTGCATTGCTGTTTTTGCCCGTTCCTCCTGAGCTCCTTTTGAAATTACACTCCAGGACTGGCTGATGGAATCAATTCTGCATTCATCGTTTTCCTTTGAACCAAGCTTCGAACCATCGTCATAAAATGCCCGCAGATACCATTCCCCATCCCAGGCGTATTCTTCGATACTCTGCCCCAGGGTTTCCCGCTTCTGCTCCAGTTCCTGACCGTAAGCTTTGTCACCTTCCAGATCGCATAAAGGAATAAAATCACTTAATACGGTATACAAAAACCAGGCAAGCCACACACTTTCTCCCTTTCCCTGTATTCCCACCCCATTCATACCGTCATTCCAGTCCCCTCCCCCCATAAGCGGAAGTCCATGTTCACCGAAGAAAGTCCGATCAATGGTCTTTTTGCAATGTTCATAGACACGCAGCGGTACAATAAGGCAGCCAAAGCAGGTCATCGGATATTCGCGTCCTTACCCCGATTCCCATAGGCGGATGCCACCAATGCTGAACATCCCCCTCTTCAAACTGTCTGCTGCAGGCAATGAGTATCTGACTGCGCAGAATCTCCGGATCTGTAAAAATAAGAGAAAGGGTATCCTGAAGCTGGTCCCTGAATCCATAAGCTCCTCCGCATTGATAAAATCCTGCTCTCGCCTGAATACGACAGGATAATGTCTGATAAAGCAGCCAGCCGTTCACCAGAATATCTACCGCCCTGTCCTTCGTCTTAACCTGAATGGTTCCTAATAATCTGTCCCAGTGGGCTCTGACCCTTTCAAGTTCTTTTTTTGAGGCAGCCACATCCCTGTACCTGTTTCTGATTTCATTTATCTCATTGAGACTGCTGCCCTGCCCCAGCCCAAACACCACAGTTTTACTCTCCTGAGGTTGGATCGCAACAGATACCTGTATTGCACCGCAGGAATCAAAGCACACACCCGTATTACAGGTAAGCTTGACTTCCGCTCCCCTGGGTTCCCGTATGCTGCCCCTTTCTCCCAGAAACTCCTGTCTGTCTCCAGTATAGCCCACAATCGTTTCACTGGAGAACAAATAGGCATTGTTGTTTTGAAAGTTCATGGTGTAAATGTTCTTTGCATACAAATATTCATGTTCATTATCATAGGAGGTGAGAATATAGGGATTGGTCTGCTCTCGCTGCGTACCAAGAACCCATTCCACATAATAGGTCAGGCTTAAATATTTCACTTTATCTGACTGATTCTTAAGCGTCAGATTCCATAGTTTTAATGATTCATTCAGAGGGCAAAAAACCGTCAGTTCCTGCTCAACCAGTAATTCCTCATGAAGGAACCTGCTATATCCAAAACCATGCCTTACCCGGTATATGCCCCTGTCAGATCTTCCCAAGGACATAGGCGTCATGACCTCTCCGGTTATTTCATCCAGAATATAGACTGCCTCGCTGGCTCTGTCACTGACCGGGTCGTTGGACCAGGGCGTAAGCTTATTCTCCCGGCTGTTGACGCTCCAGGTAAAGCCTGCACCCGACTCCGAGATCTGGAAACCGAAGTTCTTATTTGAGATGACATTAATCCAGGGTGCTGGCGGCCTGTTATTTCCGTCCAGCAGGATTTCATATTCTCTGCCATCACAGACAAAGCCCCCAAACCCGTTAAAAAACTCATAATTGTCCATAAGTCCTAATATTCCTCCAGCAGCTCCAATTGATTTTCTTTCCCATTTGTAACATAAATTCCTGTTCTCTCTGAAAATACCACCCTGGCAACCGTATACAGCAAATCAATCTCAGCCGGCAGCAACTCATACGTATGCAGGGTAAAAAAGCCTGGCTTCCCGCTGCCAGAATCATAAATACGCAGAGAACTTGTCAGATCAATGATTAATTGATCTACCTCCTGAAGATAACCATATTTGGAATCAATCAGGATAACCAGATCTACCATAACAAGATTCACTCTCAAATATTCGTATGCCTTTAATACATCCTTTATCATCCTCTCTTCTTCAATGGATCTGACCACAAAAAGCAGAATTGGATTATCTCCGGATATGCCAAATTTCCATAAGAAACTCTGGTCTTTAAAATTACGTCTGATGTTTTCATGGGGTCCCCGATAAATACCTGCCGGATAAAAGATGGGACTGATCATATCCTGAAAAGAATTGAACTGTGTTCTGGTTATCTCTAAATACTTTAACTCCAAATTACTTTGAAGCCGGAATTTTTCCAGAATATCATCAATCCGGTAACTTACATTCAGCTCCTCCGCTATTTTTATTGCCTCTTCTCTCCTGCTGCATACACCGGTAATAAAAGACAAACAGGCTGATTCCCCTGCTCCAATGCATAACGGTACCCGAATGCTCATAATGGGATCGTTACAAAAACCAGCATCATTAAAAAAAGCAATGCTGTTCACTACACAATCCGGATTTTCCAACGTATTGTTTCTGCCAATAAATCGTTTTCTGTCATTTTCAAACTCTATCTCTTTGCATAATCTGGCATCGGTTTTTACCATATGCATGACATAGGGATTGTCAGCCTCCTTCTTTTGCCGCCTTTTGGCCAGGAAGATATTCTGCTCCTTCACATACTCACTTTCAAGAAATAGTTTGTTAAAAGCCGGATGACTGATCTCTGCCATATGGGTATCATCTACCACTTCCATATAACTGGTCACCTCCAGCTGTCTTTCCTCATTCCCATTGTTAGTAACTGTGACCTTGCGTATTTCAAAATTGTGATCTGCATTCAGGCTGACAATCATATTTGTTACAATATCCCCATCCTTCCGTTTAAATTCCGCGTGGTGGGGACTAAATACCACCTGGTATTCCTCCGGTTCTGTTCTGGTGGGATGATAGGCAGCACTCCAAAATTTCCCCTGTTTCATATCCTTGATATAGATATAATTACCTGTATTCGCATAGACATCTGATCTCCAGCGGTATAGCATGCGGTCCTGATATTTACTGAAACCGTCCCCATCTGAGGTAAGCATCAACGAATACTTACCGTTTGACAGATAATTTACAATTGGCGGATTTAAATGGGTATGATTGATATACCGGTTATTGTAACGATCTTCTCTAAAAAGAGGCTTTCCGATTTTTATGGTATACCCCTGTCTTGCAATGGAAACCAGATAAGACTGGCGTTTTTCTTCCAGTAAAACTTCAGTGGCCTTTATCATCATTTCGGCATGGAATCGTTCCCGAAGAATCCCTTCATTCAGGTAATTATTAATCGCGGCCAGATTCATCCCCTGATGATGTGCCATATAAGATTTTACAATACAATAAGGCGTTAATTCCACGGAACTTGGTACATCAAAATCAATGGACTCATAGAAACCATAATCACCAAAGGCTCCTAATTGTTTCAACCTCTTCAAATTACTGATACATTCTTTTTCTGCTGTATCCAGTGCCAGTATTGTTGCGTAGGGAGCAACTACCAGGGATTGTTTGCGGACCGGCTGGAGTCTTATCTTTGGAACACCAAAGGCCTTATACTGGTAATTGGCATTTAAATCAAAACGGTAATATTGGGATTCTGATATCCCCCAGGGAATCTCAGAATCCTTCGCATACTTCATCTGCTGAAGAACCGCTGCCCTGGAGGTCTGTTCATATACAGAACCTTCATATTCCTTTAGTACAAGACCTGGCATCAGATACTCAAACATGGTACCGCTCCAGGATACAAAGCATGGAATTCCCTTTACTACGGTCAGCGGTCTTCCCAGTTTATACCAGTGCTTTAATGGCACTTCTCCCATTGCTACCGCAAGAAGACTGGTAAGCGACGATTCCGAAGCCATCAGATCGTAGCAGCCATCATCTAACGTATGGGAAGATACATGATATCCGATATGAAACAGCATTCTTTTCTCATCAAATAAAAAGCGGAAATCAACATTTTTTAACATACTGTCTATTTTAATGCTTAGTGTTCTGATTCGGTCAATCATGCTTTCTGCAAATTTATTATCCTCAGAAGCAATGCGGCATAATGTGGGATAGGAAGAAAAGCGTTCTTCCTTTAGCTTTAAAGCTGCTGCTTCATTTACGATACTGTCGATGAGATTCATCAAATGCGTGGTCAGCCGGTAATCGGAAGGTGGTCTCAGCTCTCTGTCGTTTAAATTTTCCCATATATCTGCCAGGTCTTCGATCAGCTCCCCTATATTCTTGTATTCAGCCCTAAGCCCATTTTCAGATGGACTCCCTGTTCTTCGCTTTATCTCTTCATTGCTGTTTATCATTGAAATCCTGAGTTCAGAAAGTAACTCATCTGGACAAAGCGGCTTTTGGATTTGCTCCAAAAGGCCATTCTTTAAGGCAATCATATGCCCCCAGAAATTACCGCTGTCTACCGTTGATATATAGGCAGGATTAAGCACCTCCAAAGACTCAATATGATACCAGTTATAGAGGTGTCCCTTCCATTTCTCCATCTTCTGTACTGTCTCCATCAGGTTTTCTGCCGCCTCAACTGTGGAGCTTAAAGTCTCAAACCCAAGATCCCTGGCTGAAAGAATTGACAGAAACTGAAGCCCGATATTGGTGGGTGATGTTTTATCACTGCTTGTTCCTGCCTTTGTGATCTTATAATTATCGGGGCAAAGCCAGTTCCTTTCCTTCGTGGAAAGTTCTTTAAAAAACTGCCAGGTCCGGCGGGCTGTATCCAGAAGCAGCTCCTTATCTTCTTCCTCATCCCTCTGATGGCGCTTTCGTTCCGGCTGACTGATCCAGTAAGCAATTTCAAAAGCGAAAAGCCAGTCACACATAAGGAGTGCTGCTAAAATCATTCCTGCCAGGGGCATATTTACCAAAAACAAAATTAGTAAAATGCAAAACGATGGGAGAAGCGAACTCCACATAGTGAGAAAATAACCTTTTCTGGAATTGATGACAGACGCATCCACTGCCTCTGCTGTATTCCATCGAAGCAGATTTCTTTTACTGATCAATAGCCGGTACAGGGTCCTGATTATTGCATCCATTGCGACATAGGCACGGTAGGGCGTAATTGTAAACTCCAGGAATGCTCTTACAAACATCACTGACAAATCCTTTAAAAAGCCTTTATACACAAACGCAAGCTTCGGCCGGAAGATTTTTTGAGTAATCACAGCCAATAATAAGATAACCAGGTTAAACAGGTCATTGAAAAAAACAAGAGGCAGCCAAAGATAAAATGCATCTGGCATCCATAAAAAACTCAGCAATATAAACAAGGTTTTACTAAAAGGAATCAAACTCCTTCTTAAGTTGTCAAAAATTTTCCACTTGGATAGTAGGCTTAATCTTCTTCCATCTGGAGTCTTTTTTATGAATAGCCATGGCAGCAGCTGCCAATCCCCGCGCAGCCAGCGGTGCTCCCTTTTTGTAAAGGATAAAACACTGTTTGGAAAATTATCCATAATCTTAGCGGAACTGGAAAAAGCCGTCCGGGCATAACAGCTCTCAAAAAGGTCATGACTAAGGATCCTGTTTTCCGGAACCTTATTATGAAGCACCGTATGGAAGGCTTTTCTATCATAGATCCCTTTCCCGATATAGATTCCTTCATTGAAGATATCCTGGTAGATATCTGATATTACAGTTCCATAATGAGCAAGTCCTGATTCCCCTCCGAAGATTTTTGTAAATCTGCTGCCATTCTTATCCGGAATATGATTCCTGACCGATGGCTGAATAATAACATAACCCTCTTCCACCTTATGACCTGCCGGGTCCAGAACTGGTTTATTTAACGGATGATCAATCAACCCGACCAGTTTGGCCGCATTGTCACGAATCAGATTGGTATCTGCATCCAGTGTAATCACATACCGGAACGTGGTAAGAAGCTTTTCCTCACAATAAACGTGTGAAAATGTGGTATTGTCTTTTCCTGACCCGTCTAAAAGGTTATTGAACTCTTCTAGTTTTCCTCTTTTTCGCTCCCAGCCCATATAACAGTTCTCTGCCTCATTCCATTTGCGGCCGCGAAAGAACAAGGAGAAGCGCTGATCCTTTGATGGATAGAGTTCATTTAGTTCTTTCATGCGGATAGCAAGGGCACTGCGTATTGCCTCATCCTTTGGCACAGATTGGTCCTTGGAATCTTCAAAATCAAGGAGCAGTGCAAAGAAAAGGTTGGACTGCCGGTTTGCGAGATAATGCTTTTGCAGACGCTCCATATATTCCAGTCCCTGTTCTTTTGAAGAAACGATAACCGGCATGACCACAAAGGTTCTTGCATTTTCCGGTATTTCCTGAAGATAATCAAGGGCCGGTATCTTTCTGACCGTTATTCTTCTGGTGAAAATAAAATTGACAATCTCCATGGAAATGCCGATTAACAGCGGCATAACCGCCAAAAGGATAATGACAGACCTCCCAGCAGACCGGAGGCCGCCTATCGACCAAAATATAGACAACAGACAGGCTCCCAGAAACAAAAACATGAGAAGCAGGGATAAGAAATAAAGAAAGCCTTCTGCATTCCATTTTTTCTTAATCTTTTGTGGAGTTGTTTTTCCTAATGCCCTTGCTTTTAAAATTGGATAACCCTTGCCTAAGAGATAGGCTCCCACATGATGAGAACAATGCAGACCTTCCTGTCCATGAATCGCCAGTTCCAGGCAGTCTTTTGCAATTTTTTCTTCCAGTAGCCGGTAGCGGAGAGATAATTTAACAATTATCCCGCGGTACATGCCTCTGGACTCCAGATCCATTTTTGAATAGACACCTGCCGGATCCCGGGACAAGATCTGCTCCAGACAGGAATATTTCTCAAAAAACTTTTCCTCATCCACTTCATTGATATCTCTTAAGCTGACAATTAACGTCCTGATATTTGTCTCGAGAAATGATTGGATTCTTCCTTCTTCCTGGAATACGGAGGAAGTCTTTACCGGTCTGTCCTTTGAGGCAAAATGAAATTTCAGATATTTTTGAATGGAAGCCTCATCAAAGGACATATTTTTCATCAGATAGATAACATGAGCGTGAAATGAATAGTTAAACTTCAGGGTATCCTCTATATTGCAAAGAAGCGCCGATAGATTGTCCCTTCCCTGTTTCCGTTCCAGCTTTTCTCTGAGGAAATTTTCCGCCTTGGACTTGATATCGATCATATGAAGAATCTCATCCGCAACTGCAATGATTTCTTCAAGAATACAAAAGCCCAGCATTTCCGGCAAAACCCAGATCTCCTTGTCCGTAAGCGGGGTCTTTTGCTGATAGGCTGACAGCATCATTGAGATGTTTTCTTCACTTAGATGTCCACCGGAAAGAACCACCATCTTTTTCGCCACAACATAGATCCGGGGAAAGTTATGATATTCTTTCCCCTTCAGAATTGGCAATACGGCATAGCTCGTCCCTGAAGTACGTACTTTTTTCATCTCCCGGTACATCAACTGGTAGTTATCATAGAGCCAGCGTGCAGCCGGAATCAGGGAAATAATGCCTGTAGAAAGAACAGAAATTTTGTCTCTGATCCGATTCAGCTTTTTATAGGCAGCCTGATTATAATCATTAAGAACAAAACTGTTCCCAGTCAGCCTGACCTGACTGTGCCCTTCTGCCAGTTCAAGCATCTGATTCTCCCATTCGCCTGGTCCCGGCTTATCTCCTGCTTTCGGAAAGCAGGACGGAAAGCCCACGTTCTTATCAAAATGATAGTACCGGTAATACAGCATAAATAGAATCAGGCAGATTAAGAAACTCAGTATTAATAAAATGATCGGCAGTAACGGTGAATTTATATTAAAATCGATTTTACCCAACAAGATCTGCAATAGAAGCGCTCCTCCTTATTTAAGAAATCCTTCCCATATGATGGCATCTCTTTTCACTTAGTTTGCCTATTTTTCCAAAAAAAATGTCACAATACAATATTGTGACGTTTTTTACGATTTTTATAATCGCCTCCGGATTATATTTTATAAAATCCATTGCTTTTGATTGTGTTGCGCTCTCACCTCAATTATTTCTCATGATTTCCAAGTGTTATGACAGTGTCAGTAAAATTCTTAACCGATGCACCTTTTTTATGAATTTGAAAAAAAATAATGTCTATGATAAAATCAGGTCAAATAAATTATCGGCAAAGGATGTGATACAGTTGGAAATAGAACTGAATAAACTTATAAAACATTTATCAGCTTCGCTTTTTCAGGTACGTGGCGTTTATCGCTACAATATATCCATTGGAACCAATGGCAAACAAAAAGCCTCACCTTATCCAGGCTTTATATTTCCACTTTCCGGTTGTGCGGAATATCAGTTCAATAACACCCCATATCTTGTCACAAATGGAACCATTGTGCATGGATTGGCTGATGCGACCATGCGTAAACGGGTTGTGGGCGAGCAAAATTGGGAGTTTATATCCATTTTATATGAAACATTTTATGAACCTCCGGGATTAAAACTGGCAAAAACGCATTTTGATTTATCAATCGCGCAAAGTCCCCAGCTCCTTGAACTGCTGCACCAGATCTATGCTGCTTCCAACCGACCCGGCGGATTTTCTGCATTTCAAGTCGAAACACTGTTTCGCCGGATACTTGAGGAAACGTTTTTGTGTGCCAGAAATCAAACACAGCAGGGAGCCCAGGAATTATTTGAAACGGTGTCTGAGTATATTCATGTCCACTATATGGATGTCCTTTCGGTCAGTTCATTAGCACAGCAAAATGGAGTGAATGAAAACCGATTATTCTATATTTTTCAAAAATATGCCGGGATAGGACCCGGAGACTATCTGCGGACCTACCGATTAAACCGCGCGAGGGATTTACTTGTAACAAGTACAATACCAATAAATGTTATCGCGGAGCAAGTCGGTTATCCTGATGCCTTATATTTTAGCCGGATATTTAAAAAGAATTTTGGCATGTCTCCAAGCAAATACAGATAATGAATGAGTACTTTCAGGAAAAATCCATGTAAATTAAGGATAGTGATATTCAAAGTTCAAGACTTCCCTGTTATGATTATTTCCGATAGTTAGGAATACCTAACCAATTAATAATCAGGAGGACTAATTTTGAAAAAATTAATTTTTATTGTATTTACTCTTATTGTGTCTGCGGGACTTTTGTCCGCTTGTTCCCAGGCACTGGTTAAATCTGAAATTACAGATAAGGGATCCTCTCCAGCATCAGACTCTGCTCAGTCAAAAGCAATGGAGATTTCCCCATTTCCCCGCACAATTATAGATGCCGGCGGAAACGAGGTTACAATTGACAAGGAACCAAACCGTATTGCAATTCTTCATACAAACTATCTGGAATACTTCTTTGCGCTAGGAACTGCTCCTGTTGCATCAGCGGGAGCTTCCGTCGGAACTGCACAGCAGGCGTTGGAGACCTATGAAACACTTCTACCTTATAAAGGAAAAGCTCAGGTTATGGATCTTGGAAGTGCCCGGGAAATTAACGTTGAAGCCGTATTGGAAGCACAGCCAGATGTTATCATTACGTTTGCCGGTCATGGAGGGCTGGACGAAATTTATGATCAACTGACACAGATTGCTCCAGTAATATTACTGGACTTCAATGAAACATGGCAGAATCAGACCCGCGCATGCGCAGCGATTGTGGGAAAGGAGGATGTTGCAGAGCAGATAATAAAGGATACTGAGGCTGCAATCTCATCCGCACATAAAGTTATAAGCGCGCAGGATAAAACCATTGCTTTGTTCCGCACAAACGGCGGCACTGCATTTATGGGGCGGGGAAACAAACGTTACTACGATACCTTTGGAATTACCGCGCCCACAGGATACACGTTTGATTATGCAGCTTATTCCCTTGAAGCCATGGCAGAAATGAATCCGGATTATATCATTTTTCAGGACTATATTAAAATGTCAGAGGGATTTACAGCTACACAGGAGGCATCCTCAGTCTGGAATAATCTGAATGCTGTTAAAAATGAAAACGTTATTTATTTTGATGATTCCCTTAACACATTTGGTCCATTGGCTATGCGTTTGACAGCAGAAAAACTGGAGCAGATATTCAAATGATAAAATATAACCGTAAAATAACTGTGAGTAACCACACTCACAACATTCCAGCACGCCTCCTTTTGATTGGCGGAACCATCTGTTTACTGGTTACCCTGGGCATCTCACTTGCCAATGGTGCAGCAAACATTCCTATTTCAACAGTCTTAGATGCATTTCGTTCTTTTGACAAGAATAATGGGCACCACCTTATGGTAATTGATCTGCGGTTACCAAGAGCCTTAATCAGTGCGCTGGTAGGCGCAGCTTTATCTGTAGCCGGAGCTATTATGCAGGGAACTACACGCAACCCAATGGCTGATTCAGGAATTATGGGTATCAATGCTGGTGCAGGCTTTGCTATTGCACTGTGCTTTGCATTCGTTCCGGGTATTACATATGGAGGCTTAGTTCTGGCTGCAGTCTCAGGTGCAGCCACAGGCGCTCTGTTAATCGGCGGTATCTCTTTATCCCAAAGAGGCGGAACAACTCCAATGCGTATGGTACTGGCCGGTGCAGCGGTCAGCTCACTGCTTGCATCACTCAGTCAGGGGATCTCATTATCATTTGATGTTGGTATCGATGTGCTGTTTTGGACCGTTGGAGGTGTGGCAAATGTGACATGGCCACAGTTTTACTTGCTGGCACCAGTTATTTCCATTGCTTTAACTGTTGCTATCCTACTTTCTCCCTCAATTTCAATCTTGAGTATGGGTTATGATGTCGCCAGGGGACTTGGGCTAAATACAACCTTAATTCAGCTTCAATGCATGATTGTTGTACTCGCTCTGGCAGGTGCCTCTGTTTCTGCTGTCGGCTCAGTCTCTTTTGTCGGTCTGATTATACCGCATTTGGCACGTTTTATTGTAGGAGTCGATTACAGGAAAATCATTCCTGCTTCTGGAGTTTTGGGCGCACTGCTGCTGATGTGGGCTGATTTATGCGCAAGAACAATCGCCCCGCCCTTTGAGATCCCATTAGGCGTTATCACATCGCTGATCGGTGTCCCTTTTTTTCTGTATCTATCCAGTAAGACAAGGAGGGGATTATAAATGGGCAGCCAGACTTTAAAAAAATACCTGCAAAAAACGGCGGTATACCATGCTATTGTTGTTATTTCGTGTATTGCCCTCCTCATACTTTCATCAATGATAAGCATTAGCACAGGATATAGCAGATTATCCTTTTCTGACACCATACGCATTGTTTCAGGTCAAGGCAGTACTCATGAAAATTTAATCCTGTTTTCGTTTCGACTCCCCCGAATTGCTTTATCTATATTAGTAGGAAGCGGGCTTGCCGTATCGGGCTGCCTCTTGCAGGGTATTACAAGAAATCCCCTGGCCGATCCCAGTCTTATGGGAATTAATTCCGGCGCCGGGCTGATGGTGACTGTCTTTGTGCTGTTTGGTGGCAGAAACTCTACTTTGTCGATTTTAACACTTCCTGTTCTGGCGTTGGCTGGAGCCGCCGGGGCGGCTGCAATCGTTTATTTTTTTGCTTACAAAAAAGAGAACGGTTTCATGCCAGGGCGGATGATTATGACCGGAATTGCGGTACAAGCCGGTTTATCTGCCTTAACTACTTTGCTGGTCTTAAAACTGGATGATACACAGTACAGTTTTGTTTCTTCCTGGCAGATCGGAAGCATATGGGGCGCAAACTGGGAATTTGTTTTTTCACTTTTACCATGGTTGTGCATGTTACTGCCCCTCGCATTCATCAGAGCAAGGACACTTGATGTAATCGGGCTTGGGGAGGATGTGGCCGGGGGGCTTGGCGTTGCAGTAAATAAAGAACAGAAATGGATGCTGTTCATTGCGGTGGCACTTGCCGGAGCTTGTGTTTCTGTAAGCGGCAGCATTAGTTTTGTAGGCTTGATGGCTCCCCATCTGACCCGGAAGCTTGTAGGTCCACGTCACAGCGTTGCTTTGCCTGTATGCGCATTGACGGGGGCAATCCTTGTATCAGCGGCAGATACAATTGCCCGCATAGTTATTCAACCCTCCTCTTTGCCGACAGGTGTGGTGGTATCTGTTATTGGCGCACCATATTTTATATTTCTGCTGGTAAAAAGAGAAAAAGAAAAGAGGTAATATATATGAAGCGAATAGCCATTTACGGTAAAGGTGGTATTGGTAAGTCAACAACAGTTTCTAACCTTTCGGCAGCAATGGCGAAAATGGGTCTGACTGTGATGCAGATTGGCTGTGATCCGAAGGCGGATTCTACAAGAAACTTAACAGAAGGAAGAAATATTCCCACTGTCCTTGATGCAATCAGAGATAATGGAGATGTGGAACTTGACGATATTGTATACAAAAGCAGTACCGGTGTTTTATGTGTGGAATCAGGGGGACCGGTACCGGGCGTCGGATGCGCCGGACGAGGCATCATCACAGCATTTGAAAAGCTGGAGGAGCTGGACGCTTATAAAGTATACTCTCCTGATGTAATTTTGTATGATGTACTGGGTGATGTTGTCTGCGGGGGATTTGCTATGCCCATACGAGGAGGATATGCAGATGAAGTGTGTATCGTAACTTCAGGGGAAATGATGAGCCTTTATGCCGCCTCCAATATTGCCCAGGCAGTCCGGAGCTTTAGTGTGAGAGGTTATGCACGGCTGCGGGGTCTCATTTTCAATGCCAAAAACTTTAACGGAGAGGAAGCTCTTGTGCAGAAAGCAGCGGAGGAAATCGATACAGACATTTTATTTCATATTCCCCGGGATACACATATTCAGATGGCAGAGGAACAGGGAAAGACCGCAGTGGAGGCATATCCTGACAGTAATATGTCGAAAAAATATCAGGAGCTTGCCCGGCTTTTGTTAGAGGAGGAGAAAGAATGACTGATATAAAGCACCTCAAATGTCTTTCCGCAGTAAAATCCATGAAAGCAGTCCACCCTCTTACACCTGCCGCTTTCCCTGGCAATCATTGTCCCATGCACACCGCCTTATCTTTGGGTGCAAGAATCAAAGGCGTATCAACACTTGTGATCGGTACTTCTGAATGTGGTTATTACAGCCGCAACATTCCAATTGCTTCTCCATATGCAGAATATGGGTTACACTGGACATATATTCTGGACAGCAAGGAGGTGGTGTTCGGTTTTCGTGAGGGGATCATTGATGCCATCAGAGCAATGAATGCTGCCGGTGCCAAAATTATATTGCTTGTTGCTACCTGTGTTCCAGAACTGATTGGAGAAGATATTGAAAGTATATGCTATGAAATTCAACCACAGATAAAAGCCCGTCTCCTGCACATCCCTCTGGGGAATTTTAAATGCGGAAGTTACCAGCCTGGATATTGGAAAACACTTATGAAGCTGGGAATGGTAACAGAAAAAGCCGATATAAAGACAGAAACAGTAAATATCCTGGGCCGCAGCGCCCTGGAAGACCATATTCCCATGCCCGAAATTATTTCTGTGCTGAAACAGCAAAAGGTGCCCCTTCGTTTTCTTTCACCGGATTCTTCTTTAGAAGATTTTGTTTCAGCAGGTGATGCGAAGATAAGTATCAGCCTTTCCCCATTTATGAATCCTTTAGCAAAATACCTGACAAAGGAACATGACGTCCCATTCATCAGTTTACATGATGCCTACAGCATAAATAAAATAAATGAGGCATATACAGTGCTTGAAAACCATCTGGAATTAAAGATTGTGCGTTACATGAAGGACTTGAAAACAGAAGCAGATATGCTTCATAAGAAAGCGGCTTTGCACCTGAATGACACCAACTACATTATGGCGAATACAGGGGCTTTACAGCCACTTCCGTTATCGGTATACTTCTCAGAACTGGGAATGTCTCCAATCATGATACATATGGAAGAATACTATCCATCTGATGTACAGTGGAGTGAAACGCTGTTAGACAAAGATAAAAACCCTATTATTTGCCTGATGCTGAATGAACACGCAGACAAGACTATCATTAAATCATTGTGTCCTGATGTTGTAATCGGTGATTGGGGCGGGCGAAGCGAAGAAAAGCCTTCAACCGTACAAATAATGGATTTTTACGGACAGGTTGGATATGAACGGACAATTTCACTGCTGAATCGTATTACAAATATATTATCTGCACCAAAGGAGGGTGAAGGTCATGGGATTATATAAAACAACACCACCTTTTTCCGGACGAATGGGTGCGCTTTGGTGCTTATCCGGTATTGCGGATTCAGCCGTTGTTGAATACGGTTGTATGGGGCACATGGCCTACGGGCGGACATTTCTAAACAGGATGGGAGTTTTAGGCGGGAAATTATATTCAACCCACATAGGTGAGACTGATATTGCCATGGGAGATACAAGCCGCCTTACAAAAGTCATCAGGCAGGTATCCGAGACAGAAGGTATCAAAACAATCTTCTTACTCCCATCCTCTGTGCCGGAAATTACCGGTATTGATTTAAATGCAATCGCACAGGAATTGTCACCGCAATTTCCCGATAGCAGCTTAATTCCTTTATCTGTAGGTGGATTTGACATGTGCGGGCATAAAGGCACAGAGTTAACCCTGCTGCACCTTGCAAAAGTTCTGTCAAAAGACATTGCGCGAACACAGTCCCTAACGTTTAATATAATCGGCTCATGTGCGGATATGTATAATTTTCTGCCTGATGCCGCTGAAATAGAACGATTAGTATCAAATACATTTTCTGCAAATCTGCTCTGTGCAATGACCTCCGGCACTCATGTATCTGAAATAGAAACAATGGGAGGAGCACATTTCAATCTCGTAATCAGACGAGAGGGAGAGGCCGCAGCGAAATATTTAAAAGAGCGTTATGGAACCCCTTACCTTATGGCACGTCCCTACGGGATTGACGGAACTCTTGACTGGCTGACACAGTTAGAAGATGAATTTAAACTGCAGGCAAACAAAGAATTTATACGACAAGAGTATAAAAGGACTGTAGAGCAGATAAAGGTAATGCAGACAGTGTTAAGCCGTTTCTTACGGGCACATAAAGATGAATCGAAATTAACGCTTGCCGGCCACGCCGATGTAATATCGGGAATAGCCAGGTATGGCAAGAGTGCCTTTGGGTTTGACAAAACGATCTGTTTTAGTGATTGCACCTGCATGAATTCTCAAGACACCAGATATACTACAGATGAAATAAAGCTGGAATTGGCAAAAGATGGGAAAGGTTTTCTTATGGGAAGCGGTGAATTACTGCGCATGGGAAAAAGAAAGCCAAATTTACAGATTGCTTCCCCAGACAATTTATGGCATCACGCATACGAACCTCCATTGGTGGGTTATCGGGGAGCAGTTCATTTGGCAACTGTGTGGGCGAATGAAATAATGCAGCGGGATTAACTACAAGGCACTCTACAAAATTGCAGCGTAGAGTGCCTTATTTCCACGGATCAGCGTTCGCTGTTACCGACTCTATATGAAAAACTCCTGAAAGACAATAAAATAATTAAAAGCGCAAGTAAAAATAGTAAAATAAATGCATTATGACTGCCTGACCTGGTAGCTGAGGCTATGTTATCAGGCATTCTCGCCTGTGCAGTCGATACCGATCGTCGATACAATGGATGTTGCGATATATGGTAGTCTGAACTATTTGTCAAGTTTTCTCACAGAAGGGATTAGAAACAAGAAATGCAAAGGGGAAAGACCAAAGGTTATCTTATAAGTTTTAAGTTCACACAAACATAGAAACAGTCTCACACGCCTCTAATTTATTTCCTTTAACTCGCCTGTAATCATATATATGGTTCTTTCACAAATATTCGTGGAATGATCAGCAATTCTCTCAAGATAACGTCCTAAGAACAAAAGCTTCGTTCCCTGCTTTGTAAGCTCCCTTTTTTCTGTAATGATATTCAGGATATCATTGATAACCGATTCATAAAGGGTGTCAACTTCTTCGTCTCTCTCTGCTGCCTTTTGAGCAAGAGAAATATCCTCATTTACAAACGCATCAAGACTCATCTTCAACATCTTTCTTCCAATCTCTGCCATACTTGGAATATCTATAATGGAATGAATGATTGATTCTTTGCCTATTTCAAGTGTTACCTTTGCAATATTTACTGCGTTGTCTCCCATTCTTTCCAGATCCGTTATAATCTTTAAAACCGATGTGATTGTTCTTAAATCCTTGGCAAGAGGCTGCTGAAGGGCAAGAATCATAATACATTCCTTTTCAATTTCCATTTCCAACTGATCTATTTCATCATCCAGTTCATTCACTTTCCTTGCAAGATCAAGATCCTGTGTCTGTATGGAAGTTACTGCTGAATCAATAATATGATCAACGAGAGTTCCCATTGTTAATACTTTTTCCTTCACTTCAGTCATCTTTTGTGTAAAATGTTCTCTAACCAAAATTTTCGTCTCCTTTATTAGCCGAATCTACCGGTGAGGTAGTCGTTAGTACGCTTATCCTTGGGGAATGAAAAAACTTCCTGGGTATAACCTTGTTCTATTAAATCTCCCATCAGCATGAATGCGACCCGGTCTGCGATACGTCCGGCCTGCTGAACTGTATGGGGGGCAATAACAATGGTGTACTGCTCTTTCAGCTGTACTAAAGATTCCTCAATCTTGGCTGTTGATATGGGATCAAGCGCGGAACAGGGTCTGTCAAGTAAGATAACCTCCGGCTCAAGAGCCAGTACTCTGGCAATACACAAACGCTGCTGCTGACCGCCGGATAATCTGGCTGCAGGCGTATCCAGTCTGTCTTTCACATCATCCCAAAGGGCAGACATGCGCAGAGACGTTTCTACTTTCTCTTCCAGATCCGTCTTAGATTTCAATCCTCCCATACGGGGGCCCAGTGCCACGTTATCAAAGATGGACATAGGAAGAGGTGTTGGTACATCAAAAACCATTCCCACTCTGCGGCGCAGTTCCGTCAGATTAACGTCCGGGGCAAAAATATTTTTTCCGTCTAACAGTATCTCACCCTCATGGCGGGCTCCTGCGGTTAAGTCAGACAAACGGTTCAATGTGCGAAGCAGGGTTGTGATGCCACTGTTTGCCGGACCGAAAATACCCAGAATTCGGTTTTCGGGTATTTCCAGGTTCAGTTCTTTAATAACCTTTTTTTGTTCGTAATAGAAGTTTAATCCCTTTATATCTATTTTTGATTTCTGCGTCATTTTTCACCTCTTATCGGCCCTTCGCTATAAATCGATTGACCAGCATATTGAAACCTACATTAAGCAGAAGAATAAGAATAATCAGGAGCGCTGCTGTTCCGTAAGCGTTATCCATGGATATTCCCTCCCTCGCCAGTATATAAAAATGTACTGCCATTGTTCGGGTCGGGGAAAGCAGTGAGTCAGGCATACGAAGCGCTGAGCCAGCCGTTAAAATAACAGCAGCTGTCTCGGCTACACATCTGCCGATACTTAAAATCACTCCATTCACGATACCAGGGAGTGCTGATGGGAGTACGGTTCTGGTTATTACCTGTAATTTCGTCAATCCCAGAGAAAAACCTACTTCCCTGTATAGCTGAGGAACCGTACGAATCGCCTCTTCCGATGTACGTATGATCGTGGGCAGTATCATGATAGCCATGGTTAATCCACCGGACAAAATTGACCAGCCCAAGTTTAAGTATATCACAAAAAAGATAAAACCGAAAAGTCCGTATACAATCGAAGGTATTCCCGCCAGAGATTCGGCGCTAAAACGGATAATACGGGTGATTTTTCCCTCCCGTGTATACTCCGTAAGATAGATTGCTGTTCCAATTCCAAATGGAGTTGCCACAATAACGGCCACTGCAGTTACAACCAGAGTTCCCACAATGGAGGATGAAATACCGCCGGAGCGGCCCATGTCCCGGGGAATATCCGTTAAAAACTCCCAGCTGAGCATAGGGATACCCTTTGCTAGTATATATGCTATGATGGAAAAAAGAATGGCAATAACAAAAAGAGCCGCGGCCCAAATCGTAAATTTTGCTATCTTTTGTGAAGTGTTTGCATTCATTCTCATAGTGACCTCACCTCTTTCGTGTAATATACTGGGCAGAAGCATTTAAAAGCATGATAATAACAAATAATACGATACCCGTGGCAAAAAGCGCCTGCTGATGTTCGCCGGATGCATATCCCATTTCAATACCGATATTCGTAGTCAGCGTTCTGACCGGATCAAGTATAGACTGAGGCAGTGCGACCGCATTGCCCAGAACCATAATTACCGCCATTGTCTCACCAATTGCCCTGCCTAAACCTAAAATGATAGCAGCAACAATACCAGATTTTGCAGCGGGCAACAGCAGGGAATGTATTGTCTGCCATTGCGTTAGTCCCAGCGCAAGTGCACCATCTTTGTAATGGCGAGGCAGCGCGAGAAGAGATACTTCGGTGATGCTTATTATGGTTGGCAGAATCATAATACCCAGAATAATGGAACCTGCCAGTATGCTTAAGCCCGGTCCTCCAAGAAATTTACGGATCATGGGCACTACAAATAAAACGCCCCAGAACCCGTATACAACGGAAGGAATGGCAGCCAGTAACTGAATCGCTGGCCTGAATACGTTTCTAAGCTTTGCAGGAGCAAACTCTGCCAAAAATATACTGCAGCAGATGGCGATGGGCACTCCTATGATTGCTGCTCCCAAAGTGACTGATACAGATCCCACAATCATCGGGAAAATGCCGTAGTACCCCTGGCTGGGAGCCCATTTCATCCCAAACACAAAGTTTATAATGCCGACCTTGGCGATAATCGGTACACCTTTTATAAAGATAAACACAGTGATAAGCGCCAATACCGATAAAGTCGAAAGAGCGATTAAGAGAAACACACGCTCCGTTAATTTTTCCTTAAAGCTTTTCATTTTGCTTCCCCCTCTGCTGATGGGATAAGTCCCTCTTTGCTCAGTAATTTCTGCCCTTCCGGAGAAAGGGTAAAATCAATAAAACTCTTTTGTATTCCTGTTGGCTCACCGCTTGTGACAAACAAAAATTGTCTGGACAGTTTATAACTATTATTCATAATATTATCCCTTGTCGCTTCAACGCCGTCTAATTGCAGCGCTTTCACTTCATCCGAAACCAGCCCTAAAGAAATAAATCCTATAGCATTGGGGTCATCTGCAACCAATTGGCGTACTGCTCCATTGGAGTCCTGGACGATGGCTTTGGGAGTGATCTCTTTCTTTCCCATAAGCAGTTCCGTAAAAGCACTTCTTGTGCCGGACCCTTCTTCACGCGCAATTATGTTAATCTTAGATTTTGTGCCCCCCACCTGGCTCCAGTCGGTAATTGAAGCTGCGTAAATATCACGTATCTGATCTGATGTAAGGTTTTTTATTGGGTTGGCGGGGTTTACGATGATTGCCAATCCATCCTTGGCAATTTCCACACTCCACAGGTCTTTCTCACCATCTTCCAACGAACGGGAGGACATACCTATACCAGCACTGTGTGTCTGGGTTGCCGTTATGCCAGCGGAGGATCCTCCGCCCTGGATATCAATTATAGCCTCCGGATCTAACGCCATATACCGCTCAGCCAGAATCTCAGCATATGGTTGTACCGATGTTGATCCGGCAATGATCGTCGCCGATTCCGGTGCCTGGCTGCAGGCAGACAGCAGCCCCATAGAAAGGGTCAGTATCACTGCACCACCGGCTACTTTTATTCCTTTTAATAATTTGCATGTTACAATCCCTTTTTTCATATCTTCACAAAAATCAAACATCAAATCCCAATGCCTGATTTCCTCCATTTCTCAGAATATAGAAAGAACTAAATGTTCTCTGGTGTACTTATCAACCGAACCGGCCTGTTATATAGTCTTCGGTGCGTTTATCTCTGGGATTAGCAAAAATCTGCTCTGTTGGAGCGTATTCCACCAATGTTCCTGCTCTATCCTCGTCCATCATCATAAACGCAGTCATATGAGACACTCGCGCTGCCTGTTCCATACTATGGGTTACAATAATAATCGTATATTTCCTGGCTAGTTCTTCCATTAATCCCTCAACCTGCATGGTCGATTCCGGATCAAGGGCACTACAGGACTCATCCATTAACAAAACCTCAGGCTCCACAGCCAGTGCGCGGGCAATACACAGCCGCTGCTGCTGCCCTGGCGAAAGGTCAAAAGCAGACTCTTTCAGTTTGTCCTTAACTTCGTCCCATAAAGCAACCTGGTTTAAGTACCTCTCCACAATCTCATCAAGACGGGCTTTATGCTTTATTCCATGGTGTCTCGGACCAAACGTCATATTATCATATACAGACATGGGAAATGGATTGGGTTTCTGGAAAACCATGCCCACTCTTTTTTTCAGTGCAACAACATCCATACTTTTATCATAAATTGAAGTACCATCAAGCAGAATTTTACCTTCTACTCTGACCCCCGGTATGGGGTCATTCATACGGTTAAACAGACGCAGAAGTGAAGATTTTCCGCAGCCTGACGGACCAATTATTGCTGTAATAGCACATTCCTGAATATCCATTGTGACATTTTTAAGTGCCTGGAAACTGCCATAAAAAAGGTCTACTGCATCTGTCTTTATCTTGGCTCTCTGCCCAGACTTTAACATAAGATCATCCATTCGTTACCCTCACTAATCGGCTCCTTATTATATCTAATAAGATACGCCTATCCTTTACTATACTTTGATTTTACAACTTCTTTACACCAATTATCAATTATACATGAATTAAGAAAAGTTAAAGCATTATCTATGTGAATTATACGTAAAATTCTTGTAAAATTTTTTCATTCATATATTGCAAATTTTTAATTTATCAATTAAATTTAGGTGCATTTTAATATATTGCCCATTTTCTTTCGCAATATATTTTGCCAAGCAAGAAAATTTGACCTGCTTTGATCAATCTGACTGTGAAACACAAAAAACTGCACGATTTGATTGGTTTCATAAAATAATGGATATAAGCAGAACTTTTAATCCATATTTTTAAAAACCATCAAATCGTGCAGTCATCCTTATAATAGAAACGTTTTCCCCGCTTATAA